>CAYQAC010000048.1:0-8467 GCA_964415255.1 uncultured Polyangiaceae bacterium
CTCGCACAGGTGCGCGAGCAGCGCGAACTCCTTGGCCGTGAGCTGCACCGGGCGCCCCGCCACCGAGACCTCTTGACCCAAGCGATCCACCAAGATCTCCCCCACCTTGTGGCGCTCCTCCGTCGCGAACTCGCTACGCCGCCACTCGAGCGCGCGGATCCGCGTGTAGAGCTCCTCCGGAACGTAAGGGCACAGGACGAAATCATCGAAGCCCGCCGAGGGCTCCACCCGCGCCACCTGCCCCACCGTGACGGCGATCAGCGCGCCCACCCCGTCGAACTGGGCCTCGCGGCGCACGGCCCTGAGCGCACCCACCGCCAAATCAGGGCGATCTAACGCCTCAAACACCAAGGCGCGCGGACGCCGCGCCTGATCTCCCGGCTCATCGAGCAAGCTCAGCGGGTCGTCCCACAGATCGAGCGTGCGCACCTCCGCGCCGAGCTGCCTCAGCGTGGCCGCAGCCCCCTCTTCCCGCGCGAGCAGCGGGCCATGGCCGATCACGGCCACGAAGGCCAAGGGCCTCCTAATCCTATCCGAGGTCGGTTCCGCCAACTGTGATCTTCGCCAGCTTGATGGTGGGGCAGCCCACCCCAACGGGAACGCTCTGGCCGTCTTTGCCGCACGTCCAGATCCCGTCGGAGATGGCCACGTCGTGGCCCAGCATGGTTACTTGACCCAGTGTTTCCGGACCGTTGCCAATGAGATTCACGCCCTTGAGCGGCGCGGTTATTTTTCCATCCTCAATCAAGTAGCTCTCGGTCAGCGAGAACACAAAATCCCCGTTGGAAATGTCCACCTGGCCGCCGCCGAAGGTCTTGGCGTAGACACCACGCTTCACGCTCTTCACGATCTCCTCTGGGTCGTGCGGGCCGGCGGTGAGGATGGTGTTGGTCATGCGCGGCATCGGTGCGCAGGCGAAGCTCTCACGCCGACCGTTGCCGCTCGGCTCCCGCTTGAAGTGCTTGGCGCTCAGGCGGTCGTGCAGGTAGCCGCGCAGCACGCCGCCCTCAATCAGTGTGTTCTTCTGCGGCTCGTTGCCCTCATCGTCGATGTTGATCGAGCCGCGGCTCTCGAGGAAGGTGGGGTCGTCCACCACGGTGCACAGCTCGCTCGCCACCACCTCCCCCACGCGCCCGGTGTAGTTGCTGGTGCCCTTGCGGTTGAAATCCGCCTCCAGCCCGTGGCCCACCGCCTCATGCAGCAAGATGCCGCTGTCCCCCGGCGCGAGCACCACCTCCATCTGGCCCGCGGGCGCTGGGCGCGCGTCGAGCAAGGTGAGCGCTTGCTCCGCCGCCACCTTCGCGTGCTGCTCCGGGCTCAGCTGATCAAAGTAGGCGAGGCTCATGCGCCCACCGCCGCCGCTGCGCCCAGCCTCGCGCTTGCCCGCCGACTCCGCGATGGCGCGCACCCCAAAGCGCATCAAGGGCTGCACGTCGTAAGCCATGCGGCCGTCGCTGGTGGCCAGCAAAATCGCGCGAATTTCCTCAACGTAAGAGGCCTCCGCCTTGATGATCTTGGGGTCGAAGGCCAACACCGCCTGGCTCGCGCGCTCCAGCAGCTCACGCTTCTGCACGCCGGGTTGATCGATGGGCGGCGCCGCGAGCTCATAGCGCCGTGGCAGCGAGACCGAGGTGAGCGCGGCCACGCGCGTCCCCTCGCCGCCCTGCGCGATGCGCGCGGCCGTCTCCGCGGCGCGCTTCATCGCCTCCCAGCTCAGGTCCTCCACGTGGGCGTAGCCGGTCGCGTCCCCGCGCTGCACCCGGACCCCCATCCCCAGGCTCACCGAGCGCGAGGCGCTGCGCGTGATCCCCTCTTCAAAGCTGATCGCCCCGCCCGCGCGGTACTCGAAGAACAGGTCGGCGTACTCACCCCCGTGGGCGAGCGCGACGCCCAGCAGGCGTTGGCAAACGTCTGCGTCGATCCCTGCGCTGCCACCGGCGGCGAAGGGGGCCTGGTATTGCTGGCTCTCGGTCATAAAATGCCCAGGCGTGCACCATGCGGCGGCCGCGGCCGCGTCGCAAGCGCTTGACAGCGAACACGCCCCAAGGAGCTGAAGCGATGTGCAGGGCTCAAGCGGCCAGCGCCACGCGTGAGCGCTCCTTCAACACGTGTTCCCAGGATTTTTTTGGGGGTTGGACGGCACCGCACCTCAAGGAGCCGCGCGGCGCACCGCCCTTCACCGCCGCTCCAGCTCGCCGCCGTCGAAGCGCGCGGCGCTAGCCCGGAGCCGTGATGGATTTCCGGCTTTGACAGTGCGCCAAGCGCCCGGCCGCTCCATAGTGCCGCCCATGAGCCCCCTCCCCGCCGTGTTTGTGAGCCTCCACGTCCTGGCTGATCTGCTCTGGGTTGGCTCCGTCGTGACCATCGCGTTCATCCTGGGCCGCGCCACGCCGGAGCCTAAGGTGCGCGGTGAGCTGGCGTACTCGGTCTACAAGAAGTTGGCTAACCCAGCGTTTTTATTGGCATTTACGCTGGGCATGGTGCAGCTGGTGATGAACCTCGCGTACTACTTCAAGGCGACCAAGTTCATGCACGGCAAGCTCCTGTTCGCGCTGTTCGTGATCGTCATCCACCACATCATCGGGGCCCGCGCCCGCAAGATGGCTCAGGGGGAGAAGACGGACGCGGGGCCAGCCCCGGCCCTGGGTTGGGCGCTGCTCGCCTGCGCTGGGGTCGCCGCGGCCCTCGCCCTGGTGAAGCCGTTCTGATAACATTTCACCTCCCGCGCGGAGCCCTGCCGCCGCGCCCCCACCCCACGACGTGAGGTTCGCCTGAGCGAGCCCCAGGAGCATCTGAGGCTGTGGCCCTCGACCGTGAGAAGAGTCTCCAAGCTGCCCAAAAGTACATCGATAAAAAGAGGTACGACCGGGCTATCGAGGAGTACCAACGGATCGTTCAGGCGGATCCGAATGACGCCCGCACGCTCCTGAAGATCGGCGATCTTCAGGCGCGCACGCAGGGCTACACGGACGCCATCGCCACCTATGATCGGGTAGGGCAGTTCTACTCCTCGCAAGGCTTCGCCCTGAAGGCGATCGCCGTCTACAAACAGATCCGCGAGCTGATTCGCAACCACGTCCCGCACCTCGCGGATCACTACGCGCACATCGTCCCGCGCCTCGCGGAGATCTACTCGCAGCTCGGCCTCACCACGGACGCCCTCGCCGCCTACGATGAGGTGGCGACCCGCTGCCAAAAAAGCGGGCGGGACGCCGAGGCCATCTCGGTGTTCGAGCGCATGGTGGAGCTCGATCGGAACAACCCGCTGCCGCATCTGCGCCTGGCGGAGGCCCGCTGCCGCGTGCAGGCGGTGGACGAGGCCATCAGCTCGTTCTGGGCCGCGGCTGAGCTGCTGCTCGAGCTCCGGCGGCGCGACGACGCGCTCAAGGTGGTGGAGCGCATCCTACATTTCCGCCAGGAAACTAAGTACTCGCTGCTGGCGGCGGAGCTCTACATCCAGCGCGGTGGTCAGCAAGACGGCCTACAGGCGTTGGCCAAGCTGCAGACGGCGTTCCAGAAGGAGCCGCGTAACCTCGACGTCCTGTCGCTGCTGGCTCAGGCCTTCACGCTGATTGGGCAGCAAGCCAAGGCCATCGAGGTCTACAAAGAGATGGCGCGCCTCGCGCGCGAGCAAGGTGACGCCGAGCTGTTCCAGCAGCTCATCGGCCACCTCATGAGCGTGGCACCTCACGACGAGGCAGTGACGGCGCTCGCGCGCCTCGCGCCCACCAGCGTGGCGCCGTCTGCTCGCCCGGCCGCTGCTGGCCCGCCCTCGTCCGCCCCCATCTCCATCGCTCCAGACAGCGTCCCTGACGATGAGATCGAGTCGGTGCGGCCCTACGCTCAAGAGCCGCCGATGCGAGCGCCGCGTTACAGCGCGCCCGATGTGGTGGTGGTGGACGACGCCCTGGAGGCGGCAGAGGAGCTGGGCGAGCCGGGCTCCTTCGATGGCAGCCACCACACGCGCAAGGCGCTGGTAGACGCCGAGAGCTTCCGGCGGCTGCGGCTCTACTCCAAGGCACTCGAAGCGCTGCGCATCGCGCTGGAGATAGACCCACGCGGCATCGCGCTGCGCGAGAAGCTGCGCGACGTGCTGTGGGAGGCAGGGGACCCAGACGCCAGCATCGGTGAGATGATCACGCTGGCCGCCATCCACCTCGATGAAGACCGCCCAGAGCACGCTGAGGCTCAGCTCTATGCGGTGCTCGAGGCCGAGCCTCAGCACGCCGTGGCGCACCAAATGCTCGCTCAGCTGAGCGGCGACTCCTACGTGGAAGACTACGTCGAGGACGAGGCAGCCACGGCGTATGCCGGCGCGGCCTACGGGAGCTACGAAGGGGCGGCTGACTACACCGAGCCGCACGCCCAGCCGGCCTACGACGCGTACGCGGCGGAGCCACAAGCCGCGGAGGACTACGGGCCGCGCTCACAGCGCTACCCGGCGCCTCAGCTGCGCTACGCACCTGAAGGCTATGACCCGAACGAGCCGCTGCCCTCCTACGATCTTGAGGAGGTCGGCGCCTCTGAGGCGCTCGCGAGCGACCGGCCGCGCCCCAATCCGTTCGAGGTCGACGACCCGTTCGGCGACGCGCCGCTGCCGAGCTTCCCGCTCAGCGCCGATGACGACGACCTGACCGCTGGGCTGACGGGGCACGATGATCTCCTGGGTGAGGCAGGCGCTGGCTACAACCTGCCAAGCTTCGCCGATCTGGACGCTGAGCTCGAGGGCGCCACAGGCTTCGAGGAGGACGCCGAGCTCGCCGACGCGCCGCGGCTCAGCACCACGGGCGTCGGGCTCGACCCAGCTCAGACCGAGCAGGTGGAGGAGGCGCTCGATGAAGCGGAGTTCTTCGCCAGCCGCGGCCTGTGGGAGGACGCCAAGCTGATCGTCGAAGACCAGCTGCGCCGCGTCCCGGGGCATCCCCTGTTGCTTGAGCGGCTCCACGAGATTGAGCAGAGCGTTGAGGCGCAGACGGAGGATGAGAGCGGCGCTCGCGTGGCGCTCGGGGCTCAGGCTCCGGCGGGCGCAGAGGACACCAGCGAGGACGGCTCGCTTGACCCATCAGACGACGCCTTCGACATCGCCGCCAGCCTGGGCGCGCTCGACGAGCTGGAGGCGCCCGCGCCCCGTAGCCGCAGCGAGGACGTCGACGTGGACCAGGTGTTCGCCAAGTTCAAGGAGGGGGTGCGCGCTCAGGTGAGCGACCAAGACAGCGCCACTCACTACGATCTAGGCGTCGCCTACAAGGAGATGGGCCTCTTGAACGACGCCGTGGGCGAGTTTGAGCTGGCCGCGCGCGACCCAGCGCGTGAGTGCATGTGCTACGCGATGATCGGCATGGTCCACCTTGAGGGTGGGGATCTCGATCGCTCCGCGGAGGCCTACGTGCGTGGCCTCGCCGCACGTCAGAAGACCGCCGACCAGGAGCTGAGCCTCTACTACGACCTCGGCATCGTCTACGAGATGAAGCAGAGCGTCGCAGAGGCCCTTTATTACTTTGAAAAGATCGCGCGGCGCGATCCCAAATACCGAGACATTGAGGAGCGGATCGCCGCGCTGAAGCCGGCCACCGCTCACGCCAGCGCCACGCGCGCAGTGGGGGATGATGATGAGTTTGATGCGGTGTTCGATGACCTCTTCGAGAGCAAGTAATATGCGGGCCTTTTCGTGGGCGCTGGTCGCGAGCTTGGGCCTCATGGGCTGCGCCGAGGCCGATGGCGTCGGCGATTCGTTTGGGGGTAGCGGCGGCAGCGGCGCCGGCGGCAGCGGCGCTACGGGTGGCAGCGGCGCTGAGGGCGCAACCGGCGGCAGTGGCGCTGGCGGCAGTGGCGCTGAGGGAGGCACTGGCGCGGGTGGCAGTGGCGCTGAGGGCGGCACTGGCGCGGGTGGCAGTGGTGCTGAGGGCGGCAGTGGTGCTGAGGGCGGCAGTGGCGCTGAGGGCGGCAGTGGCGCGGGTGGGACCGGAGCCGGCGGAACGGGGGCTACCGGCGGCAGTGGGGCTGGCGGCAGTGGGGCTGGCGGCAGCGGTGGCAGCTGTCAGTCGCCTTCCGGCTTAGGGCCGTGTGACACCTGGGCGCAGTGCGGCTGCAGTGCAGGCGAGATGTGTCAAATCCGCAACGTCGACGGCACCTCGGCTTGCTTCCCCCAGGGGGCGGCGGTGCCCTTCGGCGCCTGCAGTTCATCGAATGACTGTGCCCCAGGGTACGATTGCGTGAGTGGCTCGTGCCAGCAGTACTGCGACACCCGCAGCGACTGCAGCGGCAGCTTCGATGTGTGCGAGGACGTAGGCTACGATAACGGCGGGGTGTTCACCGCCATCCCAGGGTTTCGCACCTGCACCCGCACCTGCAACCCGGCGCTCCCCCAGAGCAGCAGCGCGCCGTTCCAGGCTTGCGGCGCCGGGCTCGGCTGCATCCCAACGGGGGACAACTCCTCCATGTGCTACCCCGGCGGCAGCGTGGGCTTGTACAGCTTCTGCAGTAGTCAGGATGACTGCCAAGCAGGGACCCTGTGCATCAACAACGCCTGCCTCATCCCCTGCACCAATCCGAACGGCATCTGCTCGAATGGCGACTTCTGCTATCCGCTCACCTACACGGGCGGCGCGGCCGTCACCGTCGCCAACGTGGCGCTGGGTGTCTGCGACTGGTAGGCGCTTCACCAGGCTCATGCCGTGGCAAACTGATCGTCGCTCGAACCGCTCCAAGGTGGGCGGCGCGGCGCTGAAGATCTGCTACTGACCTAAGGACGACAACCTGGGCGCCGTCTGCTGGGGCGGCGCCACGCCACGCTGCTGCAGCCAATGCGCGCCGCTGCCGCGCGGTGTCACGGAGCCCTCCATCATGACCTACCGATCACCACACCTCACTCGCCGCCTCTTCGTGGGGCATGGATTAGTCAGCCTTGCTGCCTTAGTAGCGTGCAGCTCGGAGGAGGCAGGCGGCAGCGGCGGCGCCGCAGGTCAGGGGGGTGCTGGAGGCAGCGGCGGCGCTGCGGGCACCGGCGGTGCGGGGGGCAGCGGCGGCGCGGGCGGTGGCTACGGGGTGGTGCCGCCGGGGCCTGAGCTCGATTCGCTCATCGGGGAGATCGGCCCGCTCGGCGACCCTGACGCGAACGGCCTCCGGCTGCCGCCTGGCTTCACCTCGCGCATCGTCGCGCACACCGGCGACAAGCCGGTGTCGACCAGCGACTACGTGTGGCACTTCTTACCGGATGGCGGCTCCACCTACCTCCAAGAGGACGGCGGGTGGATCTACGTCTCAAACTCTGAGCTGCCCTTCAATGGAGGGGTTGGGGCGCTGCGCTTCAATCAAGCAGGTGAGCTGACGGACGCCTACTCCATCCTCAGCGGCTCAAGCGTCAACTGCGCCGGCGGCAAGACCCCTTGGGGCAGCTGGCTCAGCTGCGAGGAGGTCTCCCGGGGCAAGGTGTTCGAGTGTGATCCGCGCGGCATCCTGCCCGCCATTGAGCGACCCGCGCTTGGCATTTTCAAGCACGAGGCGGCGGCGGTCGACCCAATCAACCAGCACCTTTACCTCACTGAGGACGAGTCGGACGGCTGCTTCTACCGCTTCATCCCCGATCAGCTCACCACGAGCGGCTTCGCTGACCTCACCTCCGGGAGGCTCCAAGTGGCGAGCGTGGACGGCGAGCAGGTCACCTGGCACGACCTCCCCGATCCGCAGTTCACCGGCTCGGTGGGCACGCGCAATCAAGTCGCGGCGGCCACCCGCTTCCGCGGTGGCGAGGGGATCTGGGAGCACGCTGGGGTGGTCTACTTCTCCACCAAGAGCGACCACCGAGTGTGGGCCTACACCATCGCCACTGAGACGCTGCGGGTGCTGTACGACCGCGCGACGCACCCCACCCCGTTCTTGAACGGCGTGGACAACCTCACCGTCTCCGCCAGCGGCGACGTGCTCGTGGCGGAGGACGGCGACGACATGGAAATAGTCGCCATTTTGCCTGACGGTTCACTAAAATCCCTCGTGCAGGTGATGGGCCACGATCAATCTGAGATCACCGGCCCCGCCTTCGACCCGAGCGGCACCCGGCTCTACTTCAGCTCTCAGCGCGGCGCGAAGAACCAAGCCGGGGACGGCTACACCTTTGAGGTCACCGGGCCGTTTCATCGCCTCAAAGGGTGAGCGAGGGTTGGGGGTTTGGCACCGCGCCGGGTGGCGCTGTTGCGGGGGCGCAGCATGCTGCGCCCCCACCAACCAACAAACAACACCGCGCGGCACAGGTCATCGCGCGGCGCTGATGACCGCTGAGGTCAAGCGCGCCACGTAGGGGTCGCGCGCCTCCTGAGCCAAGCGCCTGGCCGCGACCTGCAGGGGCTCCGCGCCATGAAAGAGCTCACGCTCAGCACGGATCAACGCCCGCACGCTGGCCTCCGCCACGCCCGCCCGGCGCAGCCCAACGCGGTTCACGCCCCGCACCCGGGCGCGGTCCCCCGCGGCGGTC
>CAYQAC010000048.1:8477-31502 GCA_964415255.1 uncultured Polyangiaceae bacterium
CACGCTCAACCATCGAGCCGCCCGCGGTGAACGAGAGGCTCCCCACGCGACAGAAGGGCGCGACCGCCACGTGTCCCCCCAGCACCGCGCCCTCCTCCACCACCACGTGCCCCCCGAGCGAGACGTAGTTCGTCAAAATAGCTCGATCGTTTACCTGACAATCATGCGCCACGTGCGCCCCCACCATGAACAGGCACCCGTCCCCGATGCGGGTGACGTAGTCCCCCTTGGCCGTCCCGGCGTGCACCGTGGTCGACTCTCGAAACACGTTCCCCGCGCCCACCACCACCAAGCAGGCCTCACCGGCGTAGGAGCGATCTTGCGGGGGACCCCCCAGCACGGCGAAGGGGTAGAGCTGGTTGTCTGCCCCGAGTGAGACCCCGCGCCGCACCACCACGTGGCTCACCAGCTCACAGCGCGGGCCCAGCGTCGCGCCCGCCTCCACGAAGCAGAACGGCCCCACGCGCGAACCCTCCCCGAGCTCCGCGCCGGGCTCCACCACCGCCTGCGGGTGCACCCAGCTCACGGCGCGGCCCACCCTGCACGGCTCAAGTCAGCTGAGCTGACGCCGTACGCACCCAGGAAGTCACCTAGCCTAACGATGAGCGCCGCGCCCCCAGCGCCCCGCAAGTCAGCCAAACTGACGCTCGGCGCCGCACCACACCGCAGCCTATATTCCCATGTGGCATTCCACACGAGGGAGGCGCCGCGCTGCTCGACCTCAGCCATCGCGATCGATGATCGACGCCAGCAGATCCCCTTGCGCGCACAGCGTGCCGTCCACGGTGGCCTCACCGCGGAGCTTCCACACGTTGGAGCGGTGGTGTCGCACCTCCACGTGGAGATCCAGGCGGTCCCCCGGGGTGACGGTGTGCCGGAACTTCGCGTTGTCGATGCCGAGGAAGTACATCAAGCTGGTGGTTGGGTCGAAGGGGTCCGAGGCATACGCCAAGATCCCCCCAATCTGCGCGAGCGCCTCCAAGATGAGCACGCCCGGCATGATGGGCCGCCCAGGGAAGTGGCCCTGCACCCAAGGCTCGTTGTGGCTCACCATCTTGTGGCCACGGATGCTCTGACCCACTTGGATCTCCGTCACGCGGTCTACCAACACGAAGGGGTAGCGATGAGGAAGGATCTCCAGGATCTTCTGGATGTCGACCTTGATGCTTCGGCCTCGCTCACTCATTGCTTCACCCGAGTAGGCGCGCCATGGCGCGCAGCCAGCGCTTGTGCGGCGCCGCAGGGAAGCCTGCCACGATCGCGCCCGCTGGGACATCCCGGATCACCGCGCTCTTGGCGGCGATCTGCGCGCCGTCCCCCACCCTGACATGATCCGCGACGCCTGACTGACCACCCATGCGCACCCCCGCGCCGAGCTCGGCGGAGCCGGCCAGCCCGCTCTGCGCGGCGATCAAGCACCCCCTCCCGACCACCGCGTTGTGCCCAATGTGCACCTGGGCGTCCAACTTGGAGCCAGCGCCCACCCGCGTCGCGCTGAGGCAACCGGCGTCCACCGTGCACAGCGCGCCGAGCTCCGCCTCGGCCTCAAGCACCACCCCGGCGAGCTGCGGGATACGCCGCGGCCCCGCGGGCCCCTGCACCCAACCAAAACCAGGCCGCCCCACCACGCTCCCAGCCCCAACGCGCACCCGGGCCCCCAGGTGAACCCGCGGGAACACCACGGCGTTCGGCTCAATCACCACGCCTTCATCGAGGCGGGCGCTTGGGTGCACCACGGCGCTCGGCGCGACGCGCGCGCTCGGGTGCACCAGGGGCGGCCCGCTGACCGCATCGCCCACGAGCGCCGCGTTCGTGAGGTGCGCGGCACCCTCCTCAGCTGACTCACCCCAGCTGGGCTCCGCCGCCTCCGGCAGGGACGCCAGCAGCTCGGCCATCACCCAGGTGGGGCTTGGGTGCACCCAGGCTGAGGTGAGCCGCGCGCCGAGCACCGGCGAGGTCAGCACCACGCCCAGCGCGGCGCGCGCGCTCTTCAAGTAACGAGGGTGGGTGAACAGACCGAGGCTCCCCAGCTCGGTCGCCTCCGTGACGGACGTGAGGCGCTGGAGCAGCCGCTCAGGTGACACACCCATGAGCTCGCCGCCAAAGCGCGCCACCAGCGACCCGAGCCCAAGCGGCTGAGGCAACGGCAAGCCTGAGCCCGAAGCGCCGAGCGGTCCGCCGCGGGTGGGCCGCTGCTCCACGTGCCTCGCTCGTTGGACCGTTCGAGAAGCGCTAGAGATCCGCCAGGCTCAGGGCGTGGCGGCCTTGGCGGCCGGGGCGGGCGCCTTGGCGGTGGGGGCAGGCGCCTTCGCGGCGGGGGCAGGCGCCTTCGCGGCCGGCTTCGGCGCGGCCTTGCCAGCCGGGGCCTTCGGCTCCTCGTCATCCCCAGCGCCACCCTCGTTGTAGAGCTGGATCAGACGATCCGTCAGGTCCAAATCCGCGCGGAAATAGGGTGCCGCTTGCTTGTCCAGCACCATGTCGAAGCCGCCCGAGGTGGCCAGGCGACGGATGAGCCCCATGGCCTTACGGTAAATAGGGCGGGTGAGCTGACCTTCTGTCTTCTGGAGCTCCTTGTTGTACTCCACGAAGACCTGCTGCAGCTCCACCATGTCCTGCTGCCACTTCTCAGCGCGCTTTTGGTAAGCCGCCTTGCTCAAGACGCCGCGCTGCTTCTCAATCTGCTCCTTCTCCGCCTGCAGATCGCGCTGCTTCTTGTCGAGCTCACGCTGGCGCTTGTCGAACAGCTTCTTCAGCGTCGCCTGCGCCCGCAGGCCATCCTCTGTCTCCATGATGGCGCGCTGCGTGTCGATCACGCCGATCTTCATCGCGAAGGCAGCGCTGCCAAAGCCGCTCAGGGCGAGGCAGGTGAGCAAGGAGACGATGAAGCGCTGAAGCGGCGAGCTCATAGGCTCGGGGCTTAGCGGCCTGCCCCGCGGCGGTCAAGCGGCGAGCCCGCAGGCGGAGCAGCGCCGCGCAGCCTCCGCGAGCGAGGCCTCCAAGGCGCCTGGTCAAAATGAGCGGAGCCCTGGGGCGCCTCGCCGGCTGGGCGCGAGGAGGGCGCCCCTCAAATCAGCACGAAATCATCAACGCAGGTGGCCTCTTGAGCAACGATGCTGGAGGTCTGCTCGTCGCGGCGCGTGGCGAGATCGTAGAGCTCCGCGAGCAGCTCGGGGTGCTCCTTAATCACCTGCTGGAACTCACCGCGCGGCAAATGAAGCGTCATTGTCGGCGCGCTCGCGACCACGCACGCCGTGGATGGCCGCCGCAGCACCAGGGCGACCTCCCCCACCACCTCCCCCACGCCGAGGGTCGCCAGCGACAGATCGCCCGCTGGATCGCGGTGGATCACCTCCACCACACCCGAGGCGATCAAGTGCAGGCCGTCGCTCGGTTGGTCTTGCTCGATCAGGCGCTCCCCGACATCGTAAGCCTGTGTGACAAAACGCTCGATCAAGGCGGGGCGCTGACGGGCGCTCACCGCGCGCAAGACCTTGCTGGTGCGCACCAGGTTGTCGAGCATGCGGCGGCGAAACTGCGCCGCGAACTCGTCGCCGAGCGTCGGCTCACGCGCGGCCAGGGCGTCCACCCCCGCCTTACCTGTGCGCAGCACCAGGCTCGGCCGCACGCAGCGCACCGTCGCCGCGCGCGGAGCGCGTGAGATGAGCGCCATCTCCCCCACGAGCGCGCCAGCCCCCAGCCGCGCCAGCTGGATCGGCGCCGCGCCCTCCTCGTTCGCCGCGCGGCTCACCTCAAGCTCACCGCGCACCACCACGAAGGCCTCTTCCCCCAGCGCGCCCTCCTCAATCAAACAGGCACCGACTGGCGCCACCTGGAGCTCGAACAGCTCAATGAACGCCGTCAGCGCCTCAGCGCCCAAGGCGGAGAACAGCGGCGCGTGGGGCAGACCGCGCAGCGGGCCGGGGGGCGCCCCCGAGAGCTCGGCCATCGCGGCCTCCGCCGCGGAGCGCAAATTTTCCCCACGGATACTTAGTGGGGTGAGCTCCTGCTGCGCCGCGCTGGGGATCGCCGGGGGGGACACGCCCGCGCCCTCGTGCGCCCGCGAGCCCGCGGCATAAGCCTCAGCGATGGCGGCGTAGCTTGTCTGCGCGTCGGCCCCGAGGCGGCGGAGCTCCGCCGCGGCCGCCACCGCCACCTGGAGCTGACCCGCAGCGATGGCGCGCTGCACGCAGGCCGCGAGCCCCTCAAGCGCCGCCGCTTCGCTCCCCAGCTCAAAGGCCCAGCGCGCGGTGAGCAACAGCGCCACGCCGCTGCTGCGGTCGTGATGGAGCGCGGCGGTGGACCAGGCGAGGGCCTCCTCGAGATCGCCCTCCAGTGCCAAGGTCAAGGCGCGATCCAGGGCCTGGCTGGTGGGGGCGAGGGGGGTTGGGTTCGCCATGTTGCACTCCTTCACGCTCTAGGACGACCCACGGTTTACCGTTTGTCGTCCTCAAATCACAGCCTTGAGCGGCGCCGCGCGGCGCGGTGCCCAACCCCCAAAAAAATAAGCCGACCCACGCGCCAATGAAGGGACCCAGGGCAGCTCCGGCTCGGGCGTCCAGCGACATCAAGCGACATCAAGCGACGTGCACCCCCCGACCGCTCCTGACGCGCACCGCGCTCCCGACTAGCACCGCGCTCCCGACTAGCGCAGGACTCCCGCGATGAGCGGCGCTACAGCTCGTCAGGCTCGGGTGACGAGCGCTCCTCGGTGTCCGGCGATGAGCGACGCGACACGGCCTCCGTCATCACCTCCGCCGCGGCGCCCACGAGCGGCACCACGAAGGGGTAATCCATGCGCGCCCCGCCGATCACCCCGAGCGCCCCCGCCGGCCGCCCCCCCTCACCAAAAGGCGCGGCGATCAACGTCACCGGGTAGCCGACGGTGCTGCGCGTCTCCTCGCCCAAGAACACCTGAACCCGCTGCGACCCCATGATGCGATCGAGCAGCGCCACCAGCTGCTCCCGCGACTCGAGCACCGCCAAGAGCTCGCGTGACCGGCCGCTGTCCTCCCCCTCACGACCGAGCAGCTTCGCGCGCCCCTCGATCACCACGTCCAGCCGCCGATCGCTGCCCACCAGCGAGGCGTCGAGCAGGGTCACCCCGAGCGCCCCCAGCTCACGCAGGCGGTCGCGCCCCTGACTCACTTGGCTCGCCAGGTGGTCGCGCAGGCCGCTCAAGGTGCGCCCCTCCACCAGGGTATCGAGCAAGTTGTGGAGCTGCGTCAGGTCAACTGACTGTGCCTGTTCGGTCTGAATGAAGCGGTTCTCCACCGTGCCGTCGGAGAACACGACGACGCTGAGCAGCTCACCAGGCCGCGTTGGCACGAACTGAACCTTGAGCAGGGTGCGGCTCTCAGCCCGCGAGCGCACCAAGATCGCCGCGGTGCCGGTGAGGTCGCTCAGCACGCGCCCCGCCTCGCTCAGCCAATCGCCGCCCTGGGCCTCGGTGAACAGCTCCTGGATCCGCTGCGCCTCTTCTTGGCTCAGGTGGCGTACGCGCATCAGCGCGTCGATGTAGAGCCGAAACGCCGCCTCCGTGGGGACGCGCCCAGCGCTCGTGTGCGGCTGGGTCAGGTAGCCCTGGTCCTCCAAATCCGCCATGACGTTCCGGATGGTCGCGGTGGAGAAGTCAAAACCGTGCTTCCGCAGCAAGGTCCGGCTGCTGACCGGCTGCCCCGTAGCGATGAACTCACTCACCACCGCGTACAGCACCGAGCGGGCGCGCTGATTCACCCCTTCAGTCTGGGTGGGGCGCCGCCGAGGGTCAACGCCACCCCCAGGCGGTGCGTGGCGTGGCGAGAGCGCCCCCCTGAGCGGTCGGTGCGGCGAGAACGCCTCCCCTGAGCTGGTACCCTAGGATCGCACCGTGGAGCGCCGTAGCCGGCCCATGGGCCGTTTTTTGGGGGATCGGGGGTTGGTAGCGCCACCTTCCTTTGTCCGTCGCCGCAGGTGCTGGGTGCTCCCGCTGGGCACACTGCCCCGCCGCTGGGCGCACGAGCCCACTGGGGGGGGCGCTCCTACCCACCTGAGAGCGGCGCCGCTGAAACCCCGCGATTTCCTTGACACCTTGGGGTCCGGGGCCGATCATCGCGCTCCGGGTCCGCATCTCTCAAGGCGGCCCGCCCGCGCGCCACATTGGCTGCAGGGGTACTCTCGGAGGTGCTGTGACCACGCTGCTCGCCGTCGACGACAGCAAGACCATGCGGAAGGCGATCGAGATCACCTTCGCTGGCGAAGACTACCAAACCATCCTCGCAGCCACCGCTGAGGACGCCCTCGCGAAGGTGCGCTCCGATCGCCCTGATCTGGTCCTGGTGGATCACGATTTGGGCGGTGAGAGCGGGTACGACCTGTGCCAGCGGATCAAGAGCGAGTCGCCCAGCACCCGCGTACTGATCTTGTCGAGCAAGCAGCACCCGTACGACGCATCGCGCGGCAGCGCTGCGGGCGCTGACGAGCACATGGACAAGCCGTTCGACACGCAGCAAATCATCGACCGCGTGTCGCAGATGCTGAAGGCAGCCCCCGCGCAAGCGAGCGGCCCCATGGAGGGGGTCACCGCGCCAGCGCCCGCCCCACACTTGGCAGCTAAGCCGCGCTCTCCCACGCTCGCCTACGGCACCCCCGCGCCCACCTCGCCGGCCGCCGTGCCGCAGGCTTCGCAGCCGCCCCAGGCGCGCGCACACACCTTCACCGGCACCCCACGGCCCGCGCCGGCGGTCGCCCCCAAGCCCACGTTCGCCGCGACCCCGCCCGCCCCAGCCGTCAGCCCAGCTGCCGTGAGCGCTGCGCCTGCGCCGCGCGCGGCTGCGCCCGTCGCGGCTGCACCCGCTGCTGCGCCGATCGCAGCTGCGCCGATCGCAGTTGCACCTGTCGCGGTAGCTGCACCGGCTGCAGCCGCACCCGCTGCTGCGGTCGCCATTGGCGGCCAGCTGGCAGGCAAGCTCGAGGGCCTCGGCCTCAGCCCCGCTCAGGTGGAGGCCGTGCTGGCGCTCTCGCGCGAGGTGGTGGAGCAGGTGGTGTGGGAGGTCGTGCCAGTCTTGGCTGAGACGCTGATTCAGGAAGAAATCCAGCGTCTGACCCAGGCGTAACAGCGCCTGGTGAGGGGCCCATCGCCGTTCGCTTGATTCCAGAGGGTGGGCTGTGGAAGGGTCTCGCTTCGCAGTTCATCGTTAAGGAGTCACCCAATGCGCCACACCAAGGCACTGTTTTTCATCCTTCCCCTTAGCCTCGCGAGCTTCGCCTGTGACGACAAGAAGGCCGCCACACCCGACAAGCCCGCAGAGACCACGCCAGCCGCCACCACCGCGGCGCCCACTGCGGCTCCAAGCGCCGCGGCAGATAACGCTGACACTGGCGACAAGGCTGCTGGCGGCGAAGCCGGTGGCTGCAAGCCAGAGCCCAACGCCCAGTGCGCCAAGGCGAAGATTGGCGACGCTGACTGGGCCGGCAAGAACCTCGAGGGGATCAACCTTGAGGGCGCTAACCTCGAGAGCGTCAACCTCTCTGGCGCCAACCTGACCAAGGCGAACCTGAAGGGCGCCAACCTGGACGACGCCGATCTCTCCAAGGCCAACCTCACCGAGGCCAACCTTGAGGGCGCCAGCATGACCGAGACGGATCTCACTGAGGCGATCTTGAAGAAGACCAACCTCAAGGACGCCAAGACGGACGATCTGGAGACCGACGGCGCCAAGTGGGAAGACACCATCTGCCCCACCGGGAAGGTCGGCAAGGACAGCTGCAAGGGGCAGCTCTCCAAGGGTGGCGACGACGACGACGACGACCTCTGAGTCGTGAGTCTGGGGGGCGAGTGACGCACGGCCAACGGTTACCCGTTGGCCGTGCTAGCTTCCGCCGCCATGTCGTCCGAGCTGCCGAAGGCCTACGATCCAACCTCCGTCGAGCCGCGCTGGTACCGCTTCTGGCTCGAGCAAGGCGTCTTCAAGGCGAGCGAACGGGAGGACGACACTCGACCCACCTACGTCATCTCCATGCCGCCGCCCAACGTGACGGGCTCGCTGCACATGGGGCATGCGTTGTTCGGCACGCTGCAAGACGTGCTCTGCCGCCACAAGCGCATGCAGGGCATGAACGTGCTGTGGCAACCCGGGATGGACCACGCCGGCATCGCCACCCAGACCGTGGTGGAGCGTCAGCTGGCGCAGGAGGGCAAGAGCCGCCACGACCTGGGGCGCGAGGCGTTCATCGAGCGCGTGTGGCGCTGGAAGGAGCAGAGCGGCGGGCGGATCCTCGAGCAGATGCAGGTGCTTGGCTGCTCTGCCGACTGGGATCGCCTCAAGTTCACGATGGACCCAGACCTCAGCGTGGCGGTCACGGAGGCCTTCGTGCGCCTGCACGAAGAGGGGCTCATCTACCGCGACACCCGGCTCGTGAACTGGGACGTCGAGGCGCGCACCGTGCTGAGCGATCTGGAGGTGGAGCAAGAGGAGGGCGTCAGCGGTGAGCTGTATGAGTTCGCCTACGTCGTCATCGATCCACCCGAAGGCGCGCCGAGCGAGCTGGTCGTCGCCACCACCCGCCCAGAGACGATGCTGGGTGACACCGCCGTCGCCGTGCACCCAGACGACCCGCGCTACCAGTCGCTCCACGGCTGTCGCCTGAAGCACCCCTTCGTCGCCCGCGAGGTGCCGATCGTGCTCGACCCGGTGCTGGTGGACATGGAGTTCGGCACCGGCGCGGTGAAGGTCACCCCAGCTCACGATTTCAATGACTTCGCGACGGGCAAGCGCCATCAGCTCCAGGAGATCAACATCCTGAACCTAGACGGCACGCTGAACGCTGAGGCCGGTGAGTTCCAAGGGATGGAGCGCTTCGCGGCGCGCAAGGCGGTGAAGCGCCGCCTAGCGGAGCTGGGCCTTGAGCGCGGCTCACGTCAACACACGATGACGCTGCCGCGCTCCCAGCGCTCTGGCAGCGTGGTGGAGCCGATCATCAGCACCCAGTGGTTCACGCGGATGGAGCCGCTGGCGAAGCCAGCCTTGGCGGCGGTGCGTGAGGGGCGCACCACCATCTACCCCGAGCACTGGGTGAAGACGTACGACCATTGGCTCGAGAACATCCAAGACTGGTGCATCAGCCGCCAGCTGTGGTGGGGGCACCAAATTCCCGCATGGTATTGCGACAGCTGCGGGGCGGTGAACGTCGCGCGCAGCGCGCCTGAGGCGTGCAAGGGCTGCGGCGGCGCGGCGCTCACCCAAGACGCCGACGTGCTGGACACCTGGTTCTCCAGCGCGCTGTGGCCCTTCTCCACCTTGGGCTGGCCCCAAGAGACCCCAGCGCTCCGCCGCTTCTACCCCTCAAGCGACATGGAGACCGGCTACGACATCCTCTTCTTCTGGGTCGCGCGCATGATGATGATGGGCCTCCACCTCATGGGGGACGTGCCGTTCCGCCGGGTGCTGCTCCACGGCATGGTGGTGGACGAGACCGGCGCGAAGATGAGCAAGGTCAAGGGCAACACGATTGACCCTCTCGATCTGATCCAAGGCGCGGCCTTCACTGACGTGGTGGCCAAGGCCTCCCCCGGCGCGCCCCACGCGGACGCCTTGAAGAAGTTCCAGAAGGCCTACCCCTCCACCGCCAAGATGGGTCAGGGCTTCGAACCTTATGGCGCCGACGCCCTGCGCATGACGCTGTGCAGCTACAGCCCACAGGCCAAGCGCATCGCGCTCAGCCCCAAGCGCTTCGAGGGCTACCGGAACTTCTGCAACAAGGTCTACAACGCGGTCCGCTACGCGCTCACTTATATTGATGGCGTGGAGCTGAGCGGCGCGCCACCGTCAGCCACCCTGCTCATCAACCGGTGGATCCTATCGCGCCTCTCGCAGGTGGTGGAGGAGTCCACCCGCGGCATCGAGCAGCTGCGCTTGGACGACGGCGCGCAGGCGCTCTACCACTTCTTCTGGGACGAGCTGTGCGACTGGTTCTTGGAGGCGAGCAAGCCGGTGTTCGCCAGCGGCAGCGAGGCGGAGCGCGAGGAGACGCGGCTCACCCTGGCCCACACCATCGAGACCACGCTGCGCGCGCTCCACCCCTACCTCCCGTTCATCACGGAGGAGCTCTGGCAGCGCGTGCCCCGCAGCCCAAGCGCGCCGCTCTCCATCGCGCTCGCGAGCTACCCCACCGCGGCTGACGGCCGCTTGGACGCTCAAGCGGAGCAAGACTTCAACCAGGTGAAGGCCGCCATCAGCGCCGCGCGCACCACCCGCACGGAGCACCAAGTGCACCCCGGCGCCGAGGTGCCGCTCTGGCTCAAGAGCAGCAGCGCGTCAGTGCGCGCCCTGCTTCAGGCCGAGCTGAGCCTGATCCGCACCCTGGTGAAGACCAGCGGTGAGCCCGTGGTGCAAGGCCCTGAGGGTGAGCGCGCCGCGGGCGGCGTGGTGAGCGTCGCTGGCGAGGTGGACGTCATCGTCGGGCTGAAGGGCCTGGTGGATCCAAGCAAGGAGGCCGAGCGCATTGAGCGCAACCTCAAGCGCCTCGAGAAGGATCTCAACTCCATCACCGGGCGCCTCCAAAACGCGAAGTTCCTCGAGAACGCGCCGCCCGAGGTGATCGCCGAGGTGCGCGAACAAGCGGCCTCGCTGAGCGCCCAGCGCGAGCGCCTGGAGGCGGCGCGCGCGCTGGTCACCGAGCTGTCGTAGGCTGAGCGAGTCGCCTACGGCGCCTCGAACCCCTGCGAGCCCACCGTTCGGCAGGACGGCCTACGGCGCCTCGAACTGCACCGGCAAGCGGATCGCGCAGAGCTGCGCCGCTGAGCAGGCAGCCTTACCATCATCCATGCAGTCGACGAAGCCTTGCAGGTTGACGTCATCGAGGGTGGAGGCCAGCAGCTCACAGCCAGCGGGGCAACCCGCGGCGAGGTCCGCGTTGCAGCCGCGGCTGCCGGTGGCGGCGCCGTAGCGGGTCTTCACTGGGTCACAGCTCTCGCTCCCCTCGCACTGCGCGTCTTGGTTGCAGGCGACGGCGCAGGTCACCCCAGCGCAGCGCTCATCCTCCGCGCAGCCCTCTCCCTGTTGCACGCACCACGCCGTGGTGCAGGCGTCGTCCTCGTCGATCTCCCCATCACAGTCGTCGTCGCGACCGTTGCAGCGCTCCTCCGCCTCACACACCCCGCAGGTGCTCGGCTCCGGCAGGCAGTACCCTGAGGCGAGCTGGGTGCCCTCCGGGCAACCGGCGTCCGTCACCGCGGCGACGCACACTTGCTGCCCCAGCGCGGGCAGCGCCTGACAGCGGTAGCCCTCGCCACAGTTCAAATCCGTGCGGCAACTGTCGCACTGCGCGCCGCTCGTGGAGCCTGCGGTGTCGCTCGGCGCCGCGCAGTCTTCCCCCGTGCAGCGGCCGAGCGCGAGCTTCACCGCGGCGTAAGCGTTCACCAGGCCCGCGCCGTAATAGGGCGACACACCGCCTGACCACTCACCCCACACAGGGTCAATCGGGCGCGCCGTCGCCCGCAAGATGTCGCGCACCTCGGCGGCGGTGAGCGCTGGGTTGGCGCTGATGATGAGGCCCGCCACCCCGGAGACGAACGGCGCCGCGGAGGAGGTGCCGCCGAAGCTATTCGTGTAGCCGCTCGGCGCCGCGGTGGTGGTGATGCCGTTCAGGCCGCCGTTCGAGGGCGCCGCGACGTCGATCAAGGCGCCGTAGTTGCTGTAGTAAGATTTCAGTCCCTGATCATCCACGGCCGCCACCGCCACCACGCTCGGGTAGGTGCCGTAGTCGTTCATGATCTGGTTCGAGTTGCCCGCGGCGAACACGATCACCGTCCCCTTGCCATCGCGGCCCTCGGCCTCCGCGTAGTCAAAGGCAGACGCCACCAGCAGGGGGATGATGCCGACCCCAAACGTCTGCACCACGAAGCGCGGGTCGCCCCCCGCGGCGCCCCAGCTGTTGTTGATGACCGCGGCGCCCGCGTCCACCATGCGGATGAAGCCATCGGCGATGTCGCGATCCGTGATCCCGCCCGAAGCGCCGAACTCCCCGAACCAGTGGGGCAGCACCCGGCAACCAGGGCACACCCCGCTGCCGCCGTAACCGTTGCTCCCCGCCGCGGCGGACACCCCCGCCACCGAGGTGCCATGGCCCCCGAAGGCGCCCACGCTGAGGCGCCCCTCCCAGCCGCTCGGGTAGTTGAGCGGCGGCAGGATGTCGAAGCCGAGATCCTCATGGTCGAGCGCGACGCCGTCATCATTGATGGCGATGATCACGTCGCGGTGCCCGAGCGTCAGATCCCAAGCCTCGCTCACGCGCCCGTCCACGCCGGCCACCGCGTCGCGCTCGCCGCGGTTTTGGTGGTGCCACTGCCGCGGATACAGTGGATCGAGCGGCAGGTGGCTTGGGTCGTGTTGGCGCACCATGTCGAGCTCCACGCGCACCCCTGGCTCGCGCTGAAGCTGGTGCAGCGCCCTGAGCGCCGCGAAGCCATCCGCCGCGCGGGCGTAGTACAGGCCCCGCCCGTATCCTAGCGGCTCAAGGTCGCTCAGCTGAGCAGTCTCCACCAGCGCGCGGAGCCGCGCTACATCGACAGATGCACTGACTTTAATCGCCAGCCCGCGGGTGCCAGCCACGAGGCGCCCAGCGGCGTCCGTGAAGGTGGGAAGCAGCGTCAGCCCGGCGCGCTCGAAGTCTTCAGCGCTCGTCGCCACCGGGAGGTGGAAGGCAGTGTACTTACCGTGAAATAGCGTTTTTGCTGCGACGAGCCCGGGCGCCAAACCGGAGGCACCAGCACCCCCCAGCGCGCGGCGCTCCACGATGACTCGATCCGTCGCAAACTGGTAGCCCGCCGGCGGGCTCAAGCCGGGCGGCAGCGCGGGCGCTGTGGGGCCGCTGCCGAGCAGGCAGCTGCACAGCTTCTTGCAGGCGCCGGCGGGCGACGGGTGCTTCAAGAAGCCGCCGCAGTTCCTGACCTCTGAACAGCTTGGCTGACTGGCGCAGCAGCGGAAGTTATCCGTGATGTCGCCCCAAATCGGGCCGCCGCGCGCCATCCCGCACTGCGCGACGCAGGTCGCGCGATCGATGGGGTAAGCCGAGCTCTCCCCGCCACAAGACTCGAGGCGCGCGCAGGCCTCCTCGCAGCTGTCGATGCACTCCTCAGGGAAGTCGCTCGGGTCCCCGCGGCGATCGTTTGCGCCACCGACGCCGCCGCTGCCAGCCGCGCCTGATGAGCCGGCGCTGCCGCCCAGGCCACCCGCGCCGCCTTGACCGGCGCCGCCCGGCGACGCGGCCGCGCTCCCCAGATCGCCGCTCGGTTCGTCACCACCACAGCCAAAGAGGGCGAGGGCCCCCCAGGCGCACAACAGGTCACGCTTTCGCATCAGTCTCACGCGTGAGGCTAGCGTTCACTTGAGGCGTCGAGAAGCAACCTTGAGCCTCCCCGCGCTGGGCTCTGGTGACACCGCAGCTTTCCACCCAGGCATTCATGGTGTTCAGGCGCTGCATCTGGGTGTCGCTGATCGGTCACCCTCAAGCGGACGTCACCAGGCCAGCAGGGTGCTCTGCTTCACCCTCGCCGTCCTGTGTGGACCACGAGGCGCCGTCATGCAGCGCACCCCGGCTCGGTGTATGGTGGCGCCCATGTCGCGCGGTGCTCGAGGTGCGCTCCGTCATTCACCTCGCAAGGGGCTCACGGGTTTGGGGGTTGGGTTGCTCCTCAGCGCGCTCGCGCTGAGCTGTCAAAGCGCCACGCCTGAGCCCGCTCGGCCTGAGCCAGCGCGCCCTGCGCCGCCCCAAACCCCGCGTGAGGCGCTGGCCGAGCTGATGCGCCAGGTGCCGCTTGAAGGCCCACCGCTCGAGGCGCTGCCCCCAACGCTCAAGGGCCCCATCGAGGAGCTGGTGCAGCAGCTGCCCCCTGAAGAGCAAGCCGAGCTGGTGAACGACGCCGGCCCCTACCCCGAGCGCCGGCCGCTGCTCCACCTGATCGCCGGCGGCGTGAGCCCACGCGCCCACCTCACGCTGGCCACCAGCCCAGCCGGGGCGGAGCTCTTGCTGCTCACTCATGGCACCGCCGACGCGCGGGTGCGTGAGCTGCTCCCGGTGGTGAGTGATCTGGCGCGCCGCGCCGCGGCGCTGTGGCTCCGTGAGCGCAGCGCCGCCTTGGCTTCGACAGACGCACTGACCGCTGACCACTACCAGCAGGTGGGTCAAGCCGCGGAGACGCTGGGCGAGGCCCGGATCGCCAACCTCGCCTTCCGCCTGGCGGCCGAGCTCGACCCCACGGCGCCGCGCTCCTTGGAGCACGCGCGCTGGGCGGCGCGCGCGGGGGATCTGGACGAGGCGCGGCGCGCCCTGGCCCAGGCGGGGGACGCCGGCCCCCGCGAGCTCCGGCGCCAGGCGCTGCCCGTGGTCGCCGCCGCACAGCGGCTCGCGAGCGGGGAGTACCCCGCGGGGCCGAGCGGCGCCGCCCAGCGCCTGGACGATCTGCTCGTCACGCAAGCGCTGCAGGCCGCCAAGGATTTCCTCACGGAAACTAAGCTCCCGGAGGGGCTCCCCGCCGCGGTGCTGCGCGCGCGCCTTGAGCTAGGCGGCAGCATCTGCCCCGGGCTCCCGCCCCGCCACGCCACGCCCCTGCTCTGCCGCGTGGCGTTTCAGCAGCGCGCTACGAGCGCCATGACCGAGGCGCTGGACGCCGCCTGGGCCTCTGGGCAGGGCCGTGAGGCGGAGGCCATCTCAGGCTACATCGGGCTCCGCTTCGCGCTGCCGTTCCTCTACGGAACTGACGTCGCCGCGCTCTCTGAAGAGGCAGCGCGCGCGGTGCTCGTGAAGCGCCTCGGCGAGCTGAGCCAGGTGGCGCAAGAGGGCGCCAGCGCCTCCCCACGGGTCGCTCACGTGGCGCTGTTCGCGGAGGTGCTAGCGGGCGCCGTCGAGCGCCCAGAGGGCGCCAGCGTGGAGCGCTCGAAGGAGCTGGTGCAGCGCGCGAAGGAGGCGCTTGATTGCGCGCCCTGCGCCGAAGATGTTGATGAGCTGCGCGCGGAGTGGACCGCCGTCGCCGCCCTCGCCGCCCTCGGGCGCGCGGCGGGCGAAGCCGATGTGCGCGAGGTGCTGGCGGCGCTGCCTAAGAGCCTCCCTGACCAGCTCCGCCACCCGCAGGTCGCGCTCGGCGCCTGGTCTGCGCTAGCGGCCAGCGACGCGCCCGGCATCGAGGCCAGCGCGACGGCGCTCGCGCGCCTGATCGGTGAAGGCGCCGATCACACCGACACGGTGCTCGAGCTGGCGGAGCTACAGCACGCCGCGAAGCCCGACGCGCGCACCGGGGAGGTGCTCTTGCGCGCCGGCACGCGCCTGGCGTCGCTGCCCGTGCCGCTTGAGCTGCGCGCCCGCGGTGCGCTGGACGCCGCGGGGGTGCTCGCCTCACGGGGTGAGCTCGCGCGCGCGGAAGAGCTGCTCACGCCGCTGCTCGGCGATCCACCGAAGCTCACGAGCCGCGTGGAGCGCGAGCTGCTTGAGCTGGCTCACAGCTACCTGCTCATCCTGCGCGCGCGCGGCACGCGCGACGCGAAGGAGCGCGCCGAGTACACCGCCAAGCTGAAGCAGCAAAGCGGGCCGACGGCGCTGGTCGACACCTGGCGCGCGCTGTGGGTGACTGAGCTCGGGCGCCTGCCGCAGAAGGCTGCGTGCCGCGGCGACGCCGCCTGCCTCACCGCGATCTCGAAGCGCGGTCAACCCACGGAGGCCGCCCTCACGGCGAAGGTCGGCGGCAGCGCCGCCAAGCTGCTGCGCCGCGGCGTGCTTGGGATCCGCTCAGCCGATCTGGGCCTCTCAGCCCGCTCAAGCGGCGCGCTGTCGCTCACCGCCGATTTTCGCCCGCTGTGGCTCGCGGTGGAGGTGCCGCACGCGCCGTAGGGTGCGTGGGCTCTTATTTCCCTGAGGGATTGCGCACCACAGGACGCGCAGGGCGCTGCGCTACCGACGGGGCTTGTCCTCCACCCCCACCAGAACGATTCGCGAGTCGCCGAAGCGCGCCACGAGCTCGAGCTCCCCACCCAAGGCCTCGACGTATCGCTTGAGCGTGGCCACCTGACAGCCTGACATATCTGTACGACCCTCAAGTCGCGAGACGTCCGCCTGATCCATCCCCGAAGCCTCCGCCACCGCGACCTGAGTCTTCCCTGCCGCTTCGCGCACCATGCGCGCAGTCATCCGCACGCCTCGCGCAGCTCGCAGGCCCCGCCCAAGCACGCGAACGGGTGCCACTTGTTCAGCCGCTCTCCTCCTAACCGTTGGGCTCATGCTCTTCCTCCCGTCTCGTAGACTTCTCGTTCGGCTCTCGTTGCAGGCCGCGCGCTGATGATGCGGTCGCGAACCCCCCGCTCCACATGCACCACATAGAGGACGCGCTCGCGAATCGACGCCCCAATGACAACCATCCGCTCCGCCATCGCACCATCATCCAGATAGACTGCATAGGGATCGGCGAAGACGGTCGCCGCCTCGACGAACGACACGCCGTGCTTGTCGAGATTCAACTCGGCCTTCACCTCGTCCCATTCAAAGTCCCCCTCAACAACCGTCGCCACGACACTCGTCAGTATGGCCTAGCGCCCATACTCGCGCCAGCACCACTTAGTACGTATCACAGACTATCGCCTGCCTGACGTGCGGACCCACCGAGCGGAGGACGGGGACACCCAGTCCGTACACCGGGCATCACATGGGCGTTCGGGGACGGGGGTTTGGCGAGCCGCTTCGCTGCGCTCAGGCTCGAACCGCACAACGCCGCGCGGGGACTGTGGGGACGTGGGGGGGCTCTGGGCGGGACCAACCCCCAAACAAAAAAGCTAATTATTTCAATGAGTTGACGCTGCCATGGGGGAGCGGCTGGGAGCAACTGGGTGCGACATGGCGCCTGGGCTGCGCTTTTTCCTGGCGTTCTGTCAGTTAACTGTTATTTGACGATTCGTCAGCTAATGGCTCGCCCACCTGAACCTGAGAAGCGACGCGCGCTGGCGCGCCGCGCCGCCGTGGTGCTGCAAGAGCAGGGGCTGGAGCTGCCGATGGCGCAGCTGGCCGAGGCGCTGGAGCTGAAGCGGTCCACCTTGCTCTACCACTTCCCGTCGCGGGCCCACATCGCCGAGAGCGCGCTGGAGGACCTGCTCCGCGCCCAGGCGCTGTTCGTGATGGAGCGGGTGGAGCGGCAGGCGCACCCGATAGACAGGCTCTATGCCCAACTGCAGGCGGTGCATGAGTTTCATCGTGGGAATGAGACGCGGCTCTTGTTCTTGAGTCAGGCCATCGCCACGCTCGGCGGCGCGCGCATGAGCCAGATCATCGCGGTGGGTAACCAGGTGTTCGAGGCGCAGCGCCAGGCCATGGCCGCGCGGCTCCGCGAGGGCGTGCGGCGCGGCGCGGTGGCGCCCTGCGACGCGGAGTCGCTGGTGTCGCTGGTGCGGGCGTTGATCGACGGGCTGATGGTGCAGCGGGTGATGACGGGGCTCGAGCTCGAGCCCATTCACGACATGGTTTGGGAGCGGGTGCTCTGCCCGCTCCGGTTGAAAGATTGGGAGGAGTCATGACACAGGCGTTTCCAGACAAGGGCAGAGGGCGCGCGGAGGTGCTCGCGGAGCTCACCGAGAGCAAACAGCAAGACTTGAAGAGCGATGGCCGCGCCTTCGCCTTCGTGTACGACGCGGGGGAGGAGCTGCGCGACTTGGCGCGTGAGGCCTTCGCCAGCTGCATGACCATCAACGGCCTCGACCCCACGGTGTATCCTTCCGCGCGGAAAATCGAGAACGGCGTGACCAAGGCCTGCCTGGAGCTGATGCACGCCCCAGAGGGCGCCCTCGCCACCGCCACGGCGGGCGGCACTGAGAGCGTGATGCTGGCGGTGAAGGCGGCGCGCGACTACTCCCGGCGGAATCGGCCTGAGATCACGCGCCCCGTGATGCTCTTGCCGGAGACGGCGCACGCCTGCTTCCACAAAGCGGCGCACTACCTGGGGGTGGAGGCGCGCCTGTTCAAGGTGGACGCGAATTTCCGCGCGGATGTGAATGACGCGCGGAGCAAGCTCACAAAAGACGTGATCCTGATCGTGGGCTCAGCGCCGAGCTACGCCCACGGCGTGGTGGACCCCATCGGTGAGCTCGCGGCGTTGGCCTTGGAGCACAACGCGCTGATGCACGTGGACGCCTGCGTGGGCGGGTGCCTGCTCCCGTTCATGAAGGAGAACGGCGTGGCGCTGCCGGCGTTCGACTTCGAGGTGCCGGGGGTGACCAGCATCTCGATGGATCTTCACAAGTATGGTTTTGCGCCGAAGGGGATCTCGGTGGTGCTCCAGCGCACCCGCGCGCTCCGCGACGCGCAGTACTACGCCTGCGCGACTTGGACAGGCTACTCAATCGTCAACTCGACCACCTTGGGCTCCAAGTCAGTCGCCGCGATGGGCGCCGCCTACGCGCTGCTCCAGCACCTGGGCCACGCCGGCTATCGGGAGCGGGTGGCCGCGATGTGGGCCGCCACACTTGAGCTCGCGGAGCACATCGAGCGTGAGCCCGAGCTCACCTTGCTCGCGCGCCCCGACGCCAACCTGCTGGCCTTCACCACGAAGGAGGGGGACGTCTTCGAGCTGGCGGATCGCCTGACGGAGCGCGGTTGGCACGTGCAACCCACCTACGCGTTCGGCAGCTCCCCTGCCCATATCCACCTCACGCTGGACCCGGGGAACGCCGCTCACGCCTCGGCCTTCGCCGCTGATTTGTCAGCAAGCCTCATTGATTTGCCCAAGACCACCCCACCGAACCCCCAGGTGGTGGCCATGCTGGAGGTGCTCGGCAACGGGGAGTCCGGCCTTGATGCCGGCGTGCTGATGAGCGAGCTCGGGATCGCCAATGGGCAGCTGCCAGGGCGCGCCGCCACCATCCACCGGCTGCTGAACGCCGCGTCGCCAGGGACGCGCGAGCAGCTCCTCATCACCTTCATCGGGGAGCTTTTCTCATGAGCGGGCTGATGTCACGAGCAGGGAAGGCGCTGACCCAACGCGCCGCGGATCTCCTCGGCGCGCGGCTCGCGGGCGGGCCTGAGCGCCTGGGGCGGGGCGGCCGGCCGCTCCGCGTCGCCTACGGTCGTATTTTCCACGAGGCCAATGCCTACTCACCGCTCACCGCGGACCAGGGCGACTTCCTCCGCATGCACCACGTGTGTGATGAGGCGCTGCACGAGGCCACCTCGCTCGAGGGCAAGGAGCTCGCGGGCTACATGGCGCACGCGGAGCTCTCGGGCTTCCGCCAAGCCGCGGCGATGGCGGGCGACGTGGAGACAGTGCCGCTCAGCTCCTCGTTGGCGGTGCCAGGCGGCCCGCTCACGCGTGAGTGCTTTGAGTGGCTGTTGAGCGAGCTGTTAGGGCGGCTTGAGGCGGCTGGTCCGGTGGACGGCGTGTACCTGGCGCTCCACGGCTCGATGGAGGTGGATGGCCTCACGGAGTCACCGGAGGGCATCATCCTCCGGCGGGCGCGCGAGATCGTCGGTGAGTCGGCGCGCATCGCGGTGAGCTACGATCTTCACGCGAACTTCGCGCCACCGCTCATCGACCCGGTGGACATCGTGGTGGCCTACCGCACCAACCCCCACTGGGATCTAGCGCCCACTGGTTTCCGTGCGGGAAATCGACTGATCCGCGCGCTGCGCGGGCAGTGCGCGCCGGTGCACGCCTGGCGCAAGCTGCCGATGGTGCTGGGCGGCGGCATGAGCATCGATTTCCTGGCGCCGATGCGCGGCGTGTTCCGCGCCATGCGGCGCCTGGAGGATGATCCGCGCGTGCTGAGCGCCAGCCTGTTCATGGTGCACCCCTACACCAGCGCGGATAACCTCGGCTGGGCGGCGCACGTGTGCACCGATGGGGATCCGGCCCTCGCGGCGCGCCTGGCTGAGGAGCTGGCTGACCTCGCCTGGGCCGAGCGTGAGGCGCCGCTGCCCGATCTACTCTCAACCAAGGAGGCGATCGACGCCACCCGCGAGAGCCGGCTCGGGAAGCTGGGGCCCGTCACTTGGGTGGATGTGGACGACATCGTCGGCGCCGGCGCGCCGGGCGGCAACACGCAGCTCGTGAAGGCGCTCGCCGAGTGCCCCGCGCCGCCGCTCGCCTACGTCCCGGTGCACGACCCTGAGCTGGTGGACCAGCTCTGGAGCGCGCCGCTCAACTCGCTACACCACGTCGTGCTGCGCGGCACGCCGGGCTACCATCAGCCCGAGGTGCCGCTCAGCGTGCGGGTGGCGGCGAAGCACGACAGCGACTTCGGGCGCTTGGTGCGCCTCGATGTGCTGGGAGGCGAGCAGGTACGTTTCCACGTGGCTATTTCAGATCGCGGCCCGCTGCCGATCAGCCCGCGCTTCTGGCGCGAGCTGGGGCTCGAGCCGAGGCGCGCCCAGGTGCTGGTGCAGAAGAACTTCTTCCACTACCGGATGTTCTATGCCCATATCTCGTTCAGCCACCTGCCGGTGGTGAGCAGCGGCGCCACCAGCCTGGACCGCGTGCGCCAGGGGCCCTACGCCATCCCCGTGTACCCCGCGTCCAAGCCCAGCGATTGGCGCGAAGGGGACCGTGCGCTGCGTGGGCTGCTCGGCCGGCGGGTGCGGCAGACGGCGAAGCCTGCTCAGGCGGAGAACGTGAGCACAGAAGGCGCCCCCTGAGCTCCAGCTCACGTGGAAAGTGCGGTGGCTTTTTGGTAGACAGCCACCGCACTTTCACTGGTGAGCGACGCGCGTGACCGACAGCAAGGACGAGCAAGTTCGGGAGGGGGCCTCCGAAGCGGAGCCCACTGAGGCTGAAGCGGGCTCACGTGGGGTTGAGTTGGAGGGCGCCGCGTCAGCCGAGGCAGCAGAAGCGCCTAGATCAGAGGCCGCCGCGGACGACGTCCGCGAGCCCACTGAGACTGAGGCGGGCTCATCGGCGGGCGGGTTAGGCTCAGGCGCCACCGAGGGCGCCCCTAAGGCCCCAGCGCCGCCCGGGCTCTGGGCTCAAGCCGCGACGTGGATCCCGCTCTTCCTGCGGCGCGGCACGCTGCTCACCTTGGGAGGCAGCGCGCTCACGCTGCTGCTCATGGCGGCTGACCGGCGCTTCGGCACCTTGGGCGTGCCGCTCGGCGCGCTCGGCGTGCTGATGGCGTCGTTCGGGATGCTCGATCTGGTGGGTGGCTTCACGCGACCACGCGGCGGCTCAAGCGGCGGCTCAAGTGATGTAGTACCATCGGCTGACGATCGAGTCGCCAAACCGCCTGCCCCCAAGCCCCAGGAGGGCGGTGGTACGCCTTGGGCGCGCTTGGTTGAGCTGGGGGCCGCGCTGGTGGTGTGGGTGGCGCTGCTCAAGCTGGCGGTGGCCGGCGCCCTGATGTTCGAGTCAGGCAAGAGTGGTCAGCATGTCTTACTCGCGGCGCTCACCATCACCTTGGGCTCGCTGTGGCTCGTGGTGTGCGTGTACCGCGTGGGGCGCGCCATCGGCCTGTGGCAGGTGGATGAGGCGGGCGCGCCGCGGGGCCTGCTCAGGCGCCACGGCTTCTGGCTGATCGCGCTCACGTCCCTGCTCTACTTGCCGCTGCTCGGCTCCTTCTCGCTGATCGATCCGTGGGAGACGCACTACGGCGAGGTCGCGCGCGAGATGCTGGTGCGGGACGATTGGATCTCGCTGTGGTGGGCTCAAGATGGCTGGTTCTGGTCGAAGCCCATCTTTGATTTTTGGATCCAGGGCCTGAGCTTCAGCGCGCTCGGCGTCCAGGTGGCGCCAGACAGCATGATCGCCTCCGTCGCGAGCGGCCGCTTCCCTCAGCCGGAGTGGGCCGCGCGGATGCCGGTGTTCTTGGTGTCGCTCGTCGGCGTGTACGTGCTGTACCGCGGGATGGTGGCGGCCGCGGGGCGCCGCGCGGCGCTGTTCGGGGCGCTGATACTCATCAGCACACCTTACTGGTTCTTCCTCAGCCACCAAACAATGACCGACATGCCGTACGTCGGTCCCCTGGCGGCGGCGATGGGCTTCTTGCTGCTCGCGGTGCACACGAAGGAAGACCAGCTCGCGCGGAACTACACGCTCCGCCTGGGCAGCGCCCGCCTCACGCTGAGCGCCTGGCACCTGTTGTTTGGCGCGGTGCTGATGCTGGCGCTCCCGCAGATCCTCTACTTGGTGAGCCGTAACCTCACGTTGATAACGGAGGGGCCTGGCGCTGGCTTCGTCGCGCACCTGGACCGCTTCAGCGCCGGCTCGGGCGGCGGCAACTGTGGGCTGCCAGGCAACCAGGGCTGCCACAAGGCGCTGCCAGTGTACGGCGCGCCCTGGCTGCAACCGGCGGCGCTCGCGCTGCCATGGGCTGTCTGCCTGACGGTGATGCTGGTGTGGCTGCGCCAGGAGCGCCGGCTGGTGCGGCTGTACTTCCTCGCGGCGTGGCTGATGACGGCGCTCAGCGCCATGGCCAAGGGCGCGCCGGGGCTGGTGCTGCCGCTCGCCACCATCGCGGCTTACATCGTGGTCACGCGGCGCTGGTCCTTGCTGCGCCACATGGGGCTGCCTTGGTTCGTTATCCTGACGCTCGTGGTGGCGATGCCCTGGTACGTGCAGATGTACCTGCGCCACGGCGCGCCGTTCACGGACCGCCTGATTTTCCACGACATGTTCAAGCGGGCGTTCGTGCACGTGCACGACACGAACTCGGGGGACGACGTCTCCTTCCGCTACTACATTTGGCAGCTAGGCTATGGCCTGTTCCCGTGGACGGGGCTCGCGGCGGCGGGGCTCCTGTGGTGGGCCAGGCGCCCTGACCACGACGCGCGCCTGAAGAACGACGGCCTGGTGCTGCTCGCGATGTGGTTCATCGCGGGGTTCGGGATGTTCAACATCACCCTCACCAAGTTCCATCACTACATCTTGCCGGTGGTGCCCCCCATCGCGATGCTCACCGGGGTGGTGGTGGCGCGGTTTTGGTCAGGTGAAGTGACTTCCCCTGAGGGGCTCCGTGCGGGGCGGCCAGTTGGGCCGCTCAAGGCGCGCGCCGCGGGGCCCTACTTCGTCACCATGGGCGCGGCGGCGCTGCT
>CAYQAC010000048.1:31512-33114 GCA_964415255.1 uncultured Polyangiaceae bacterium
GTGATGCCGCCGGGGAACAGCAAGATCCCCGCGTAGCAGGCGGCGCTGCTCGCCTGCTACGCGGGGATCTTGCTGTTCCCAGGCGGCATCACGGGGCAGGTGATTAGCGGCGAGGTCATCGCCGCGAACCGGGTGGGCGCCGTGGCGGTGGCGCTCACGGCGGCCGCGGTGTTCGCCCTCGCGGTGCTCGCGTTCGGAGCGCGCCGGGAGCCGCCAGCGGGTGGCAGCGCCGCGGCGCTGTCGAGCTCGATGGGCGGCGCCATCGCCATCGCGGCGGCCCTGGTGGTGCTGCTCGTGGGGCGCGACATGATCACCACCCAAGAGGGGGACATTGAGGGGCAGGCGCGGCTGATGCACCTGTTCACCTACAACTACAAGCGCCCCTGGCCAGACAGCTTAGACTTCCGGGGCGCGCTCGCGGGCTTCACGGTGGCGGCGGGCGTGGCGAGCTTCATGATGGCCTCGCGCTGGCTCCGGCCGCACGCCACCGCGCTGCTCTTAGGAGTGGCGCTCCTCTTCACCGCGTGGGGCTTGAACAGCTACTTCTACTTCGTGGCCCCCCACTGGGGGCAGCGCGAGACCATGCTCGAGTATTACAAGCATCGCGCCGGCCCTGAAGAGCCCATCATCGCTTATCAGATGAACTGGAAGGGGGAGAACTTCTACGCCGGCAACCGCATCCCCGCGTTCGTCTCCAGCGGTCAGAAGTTCAAAGATTGGGTCGCTGAGCAGCGCGGCCAAGGCGTGCGCGTGATGTACTTCACGACGGAGCACTCTCGCATTGGCGCCTTGAAGCGTGAGCTGGGGGACCCAGAGAAGCTTGATGTGCTGACGCCACCCAGCCTAAATAACAAGTTTACCCTAGCGCGCGTCGAGTTTGACAAGTGAGCCCAGCGCACGCTCACGGTGACGACGGGAGCGGTGCCGTCTAACCCCCAAAACCAAGCTCCACGCAGAGTGCACTCGTGAGAGCCGCTCGCTGAGGGGTATGACGCGCGACGAGGAGAGCACCCATGACCATGAACAGTGAGGCATTGACCCCCATCGCGGAGGGCGTCTGGCAGGTGAGCGCTGGGACGCAGCGCTTCGAGGGCGGCCTGCAGCTGCCGCTAGCCGCCAGCTTAGTTCGCCTAGCTGACGGCTCCCTGCTGCTCTACTCGCCCGCTCCGCTGACCCAGGCGCAGGTCACCGCCATCGCTGAGCTGGGGGACGTTCGGCACCTGGTGGCGCCCAACCTGCTGCATCACTTGTTCGTTCAGCAGGCCGTTCAGCGCTACCCCGGCGCGACCCTGAGCGGCGCGCCTGGCCTCGGGCGAAAGCGGGGGGATCTGTCGATCCGCCGCGAGCTCATGAGCGGCGCGCAGCCCTTCGGTGCTGAGCTTGAGGTGCTCTTCGTGGCGGGCGCACCACCCATCAACGAGGCCCTGCTCTTCCACCACCCCACCGGCACGCTCCTCTGCGCGGACCTGTTATTCCATGTAGAAAAGCCTGAGGGCCTGTGGGCGCGCCTTTTCCTAACCGCGGTGGGCGCGAACGGCAAGCTCGCCCAGAGCCGCATCTGGCAGCTCGCCGTGAAGGACCGCGCGGCGTACCGCGCCTCGC
>CAYQAC010000049.1:0-32225 GCA_964415255.1 uncultured Polyangiaceae bacterium
GGTAGATGCTGTCGCCGTCGTTCTGGTAGTTCTTGGCGGCGTTGATGCCGCCCTGGGCGGCGATGCTGTGCGCGCGGCGTGGGCTGTCTTGGTAACAGAAGGCCCTGACGTTGTACCCCTGCTCGCCGAGGGCGGCCGCGGCGGCGCCGCCCGCGAGCCCTGTGCCGACGACGATCACCTGGTATTTACGGCGGTTGGCCGGGTTCACCAGCTTCATGTCGAAGCGGTGTTTGTCCCAGCGTGCCTCGATCGGCCCGGTGGGCTCGTTCGAACGTAGCTCCATGACTTCTCCGTGATCGGTTGTGGGCGCCCAGCCCGTCCTCAAGCTTTTTCCTTACGGAAACATCACCCCGCGGGCGGGATGACGCCGGCGAGCACGGCGATCGGCATCGCCACGTTCCCTGCCATGATGAGCAGCGCGAACACCTGCGCGATCAGGCGCCGCTTGCCGTCGTAGCGCGGGTGGCTGAGCCCGAGCGTCTGAAACAGGCTCCACGCGCCATGATAGAGGTGCAGCCCGAGCAGCAGCTGCGCGATGACGTAGAGCGCGGTCACCCAGGGGATGGTGAAGGCGCTCACGAAGTTCGCGTAGACGTCCGTCGTGCTGTGCTCATAGCTGCCAAGCGCGAGCCCAGGGGCGGTGAAGTGCGCGATGTGGAAGGCGATGTAGAAAAACAGCAGCGGGCCGCTGAGCTTCATGGTGATCGCCGCGTAGCTCGTCGCCACGTGCTGCTTCTTACGGTAGCCGATCGGCCGCGCCGCGTTCGAGCGGCCCGTGAGCTGTATCGCCATCGCGATGTGTGTCACCACGCTGAGGGTCAGCACGATGCGCGTCCCCCAGAGCAGCGGCAGGTTCCCCTTCAGCATCGCTGCGTAGCCGTTGAACGCCTCAGGACCGAGGAACACCTGGAGGTTTCCCACCATGTGCCCCAGCACGAAGCCAAACAGCACCAGGCCACTGACCGCCAGGAGGGCCTTCTTGCCGACCGTGCTGTCCGCCAGGGTGAGCGCTTTCTGCATGATCGCTTCTCCACACTCGAACCCGCCGAGCGCTCAGCCGCGCCAACGAGCGGTGTCAGCGATCGTCAGCCTAGGCCCAGCGAGCGGCGCTGCACCCCAGGCCCAGCGGCTGTGGTGCAAAACTTGCATCGTCAAGTTCACGACATCGCCGTGAGCTTGGGCCGCTCTTTACCCCAAACCGGGGCACGGTTGCCAGTGCACCGCGCGCTTTTGGTGTTCAGCCGTCACGCGTCGATCGCCACGCACTCAAGGTGACGCGACGCGGCTCGGCCACCTTGAGCCCCCAGTTAGAGCTGGAAGCGCCTGAGCGCGCCGCCCTGAACGACCAACGACGGCAGCCCAATCAGCCGGTGCGCGCGAGCGGGCGTGAGTGGATGCCGCTCTGAATGTCTGGCTCCAGGGCGAGCTCAGCTAGGCGTTGGCGCAGCTCCAGGCTCAGGGCGCCCTCCTCCCCGGCTAGCTCGGCAGTGCTACTGACGATGAGCTCGAGCTGCGCGGCCATGCTCTCCCCCACCTGGCGCGCTCGCTCTGGATCATCGCGGAACACGCTGGCGAGGCAGCTGATGAGCAGCTGACGACAGCTAGCCTCCACCGTGGGCACGTGGTCAGGGACCAGCGGACAGAGCAGGTGCTCAAGGCGCGCGGCTGCCCAGGCGACCTCTGCTGCAGCGACGCACTGCTCACCTATGTCCGCGGCGCGCCAGCTGTGGCGCTTGAACTCCACCAACATCACCTCCCCGCGCCGCGCCGCCAGCGCCTCGAACAGCCCGCGCTTGTCGCTGAAGTACTGGTAAAGCGATCCCACGCTCACCCCAGCGACCTTCGCGACTCGATTGGTGGAGAGGCTCACAGGGCCCTGCTTGAGGAGCACCCGCGCAGCAGCCACCAGGATCGTCACGACCGTCTCACGGGAGCGGGTCTGTTGAGGGGTGCGTCGTGGTTGAGCCATTGTGTGCCAATCGTGCGGAGGGAGGAGTCCCTGCGCCTCCTTGTTCAAGACGCGTGCCGTCCACTAAGCCACGCATGTGGCACAGCCCCCTGAGCTACCTTCGCCGCGCCCTAGGGCACCACGGCCCGGATGCACTCCAGGGTGACATCCGCCAGCCGCTCGAGCTCAGCCTCGCTGACGCAGTAAGGCGGCATCCAATAAATCGTGTCGTGCAGCGGCCGGAGCAGCACCCCGCGCCGGAGCGCCTCACCGCGTAGCGCTAGCCCCAAGCGGCCTGGCCCAGCTGGGCTGCTCCAGGATTCAGGTGGCGTCAGGCACAGCGCCGCCACGAGCCCGGCCTGTCGCTGCGCGGTCACGATCGGCCCCGCTGCCACCGCGACCTGACATCGGAGTCGCTCCAGGGTGCGGCTCAGCGTAGCCACTCGCTCGAGCGTGCCCTCGCGATCGAACAGCTCGAGGCTGGCCAGCGCGGCGGCGCAGGCCAGCGGGTTGGCCGTGAAGGTGTGGCTGTGGAGGAAGCTCCGCGCCGGCTCCCCCTCGAACGCAGCGTCTATCCCCGCGCGCACCAAGACGGCGGAGAGCGGGAGCACCCCGCCGCTCAGGCCCTTGCTCAGGCACAAGAAGTCTGGCTGAACGGCTGACTCCCCTGGCCTGCCCCACTCACTGGCGAACAGCCGCCCCGTGCGACCGAAGCCCACCGCGATCTCATCGGCGATCACGTGGATCCCCAAGCGCTGAGCCGCGCTGACGAGCGCACGATACATGCCCACGCCCGGCATCACCATGCGCCCCGCGCACTGGATCACCGGCTCGATGAGCAGCGCCGTGAGGCGCGGCGCGTGCTCGGTGAGCAGCTGGATGGCCCGCTCGGTCTCCTCCGCGTCTTCCCCGCGCCCCGTCTCCAAGTCCGCGAGCTGGTGCTGCTCCCCCGCCGGCACCGGCAAGGTCAGGGTGGGGAACAAAAGCGACTGGAACCGCTCGCGGTAGGCGGCGTTACCCGACACCGCCAGCGCGCCGAGTGTTTCTCCGTGGTAACTGTTGCTCAGCGTCGCGAGGCCGAGCCGCTCAGGCTCCCCCGACTGCTGGCGGTACTGGAGGCTCATCTTGAGCGCCACCTCCACCGCCGCCGAGCCACAGTCCGCGTAGAAGACGCGGGCGTAAGGCGCCTGGGGCGCCGGCGCGCGGGCGATCAGCTGCTCGCTCAGGCAGATCGCCGGGCCATGGGTGAAGCCCGCGAACATCACGTGATCCAGCGCCTCGAACTGGCGGCTCAGCGCGCGCGCGATGTGCGGGTGGCCGTGGCCGTGGAGGCAGGTCCACCAGCTGCTGATGGCGTCGAAGATCAGCGCGCCGGACGGCGTCTCGAGGTAGGCACCCTGAGCGCGCGCGATGGGCAGCGCCGGCATCAGCTCCTGATCGACGAAGTGAGTCGCCGGGTGCCAGGTCACCTGACGATCGCGCGCCACCCACGCCGCCTCCTCGGCGCTGCCAGGCTGCCACCAAGGCGCCCCAGTCACGGCGCCATCGCTTCGCGAAGCCACGGCGTGACTAGCGCCGGCGCGCCTTGCCCTTCTTCTTAGCGACCCACTTCACCTGCGCCGGGGCCTGCTTCTCGCTTGGGATCTCGCCGCCATCCACGAACAGCCACTTGCCATCAACGCGGCGGAACAGCGCGCGCTCCCGGTGCTGGGTGGTCAGGCCGTTCAGCTTGTACTTCGCCACGAAGTCGACGACGCCCGCGTCATCCTCCGCCTGACCGCGCTCGGTGCGCAGCACGCTGAGGCCGAGCCAAGTGGACTGCAGGCTCCACGCCTCCACCTCCTCACGCACGATCTCCCCCACCGTGTCTGGGTCGTGGGTCTGGATGATGTGATCCACCTTGCCCTTGGCGAACGCGCTGTAGCGCGAGCGCATCAGGGCCTCGGCGGTGGGCGCCGCCGCTTTGCCTTCGATGATCGGCTCACAGCAGGTGGCGTAGGGGGTCTCGGAGCCGCAGGGGCACAGCGCTTCGTCGGTCATGACGCCGCCCGGTTAGCGCTGCCCGCCCAGCGAAGCAAGCGCCCCCCTTGTGATCTGACCCCCAGCTGCCTAGACCTACGGAGCCCCACGGGGCCGATCACGACAACGAACCCGAAGGAAGAGACTGATGGCAATCGAACTCCCCGAGCTGCCCTGGGCCAAGGATGCCCTCGCGCCGCACATCACCCCCGAGACGATCGACTACCACTACGGCAAGCACCATAGCGCCTACGTCACCAACCTGAACAAGCTCATCGAGGGCACGCCCCACGCCGGCAAGAGCCTCGAGGACATCGTCAAGAGCTCCGAAGGGGGCGTGTTCAACAACGCCGCCCAGGTGTGGAACCACACCTTCTACTGGAACTCCTTGAAGCCGGGCGGCGGTGGGCAGCCCACCGGCGCGCTCGCTGACGCGATCCGCGGCAGCTTCGGCGACTTCGAGAAGTTCGCGGAGGAGTTCTCCGCCGCCGCCGCCACTCAGTTCGGCTCAGGCTGGGCCTGGCTCGTGAAGACCGACGGCGCGCTCAAGGTGCTGAAGACGCCCAACGCCGAGACGCCCCTCACCCAGGCCGGCGTCACCCCGCTCCTGACCATCGACGTGTGGGAGCACGCCTACTACATCGACTATCGCAACGCGCGCCCCAAGTACATCGAGACCTTCCTCTCAAGTCTCGCGAACTGGGACTTCGCCGCCAAGAACCTCGCCGGCTGAGCTAGCCTTTAGGGAAGGAGGGGGTTCGCCCCCTCCGCCCGGCGCTCAGCGTCCCTGCGAGCCCACCGCGCGGCGCCGCGCGGCTGCTGCGTGGCGCCGCTGCGTGGCGCTGTTTGGCTGCTGCGTGGCGCCGCTTGACTGCCAGCGCGCCTTGGCCGCCACAGCTAATCTTCAGCCATCCTGACGATGCGCTCAGCGCCCCAAACCGGAGCCAGCTAGCGCCTGGGTCAGCACCTGGCGCGCCAGCTCGTCCAGCGTCTTGACGCGGCACTTGAGCAGCAGGCGGCGGATCTGAGACTTCAAGGTGTTGGTGGAGATCCCCAAGTCCTCCGCCAAGAGCTCCCGCGGGAGGCCCGCGATCCCCGCCGCCAAGATCTCGACCTCACGCGGCGTGAGGGACTCGCTACGGGCGAGCTCATCCACCAGCCACCCCACCCGCTCATCCCCCGTCCAGTAGTAGGAGACGGAGCGGCGCGCGAACTGGGCGAGCTGGCTCTCATCGGGCGGCTTGCGCACGAACTCAGCCCGGAGCCGCCCCGCCTCACGCAAGAACTCGCCCTGAGTGTGGCTCGTGAGGATCAGCGCGGGCGCGGTGTAGCCTGCCTGGCGCAGCTCTCGCAGCAGCTCGAAGCCGGAGCCATCGGGGAGCTCCAAATCCAGGATCACCCCGCTTGGGTGCCCCTCATGGGTGAGCACCGCGCGCGCCGCGGCGAGCGATTGGCTCGCCACCACGCGAGCGTAGGGCTCCAAGCTGGCGGTGGCGAGGCGGATCCAAACGCTGTCATCGTCCACCACCAAGAAGGCCTTGCGGCTCGGTGGCTGATTCATGCGCCCCCGCTCACCCGGCGCTCGGCCGCATGTGCTGTTTTCACGCTGAAACGCATCCGAAGAGCCTAGCCTTTGTCACCGCGCGGCACCAGGCACCACCAGCAGCTGGTCGCGCGGCGGGGCAACGCCGGAGGCTGCTCCCGCACCCTCGCGGCGATGGATTCACGTGGAAACACACCTTGATCTAGCGCCGTATCTCCGCGCGGTCGTGCTCGCAGCCACCAAAGAGGCGAGTATTCGCGGAATTTGGCGACACTCTGCGACGATTTGTCGCATTTCGGCCGCTGGGCCGCAAAGGGCAAATGACGTGTTCGCCTGGGTGACCACGGGGGCTCGCTCAGCTCAGGCCGACGTGAGGTGGACCGAGGGGTGCCTAGCTCGGCGCTGGGCAGCGACCTGACCAACCCAACCCCCCCCCCCAAAACTCACAGAGGCTCCTAGGATCATTGAAGCGTCGCGGCGTCTCAACACGCTGCGGCGCCTCAACACGCCGCAACACCTCAACTCGCTGCGGCGCCTCAACTCGCTGTGGCGGCTCAAGTCGCCGCGGCGCGTGCCGCCACCGGCCAGCGGCTCAGGGTGCTGTGACACGTACGCTGACCTTCACCCCTAGGGGTGCCCCCCCAGGGGTCATTTACGGAGTTGCTCCTGCTCCCGCATGGTGAGGCTGGGATAGGTCACGGCTACGTCTGCCGCGCCCCGTCTCGCCTGCGCCACTGTGGGTGATTCGAGTTCATGAAGCGACCGTCAGCCGACCACGACGAGCGCTCCGACCTTGCTGGGAGGAATCGATGACTCAAATACCGAAGCAAGCACGCTCCTCAAGCCCCGCACCAGCTTGGTGTTGGGCCTCCGTCGCGCTCCTCGCCCTCGCCTGCGGCGCGGCCGAGGACCCTGCCCCGGAGCCGACCGAAGGCGCCGACCTCGCCGCGCAAAGCGAGGAGCTGATCGGCACCCCAATTGACACGCGGGGTCCGACCAGCACGAACACCGCCCTTGGCTTGGCGCTCGAGTTCGAGAACGGCGCTGGCCCGGTGGTGCGCGTGCGGCGCGGCCAGCGCTTCTTCATCGAGCAGCTCGACCTGCGCGGCGTGATCCCGTCGACGATCGATCGTGAGGTCGATGGGCTCGCGACGGAGGGCCCGCTCCGGAACCTGGACTGGCGCGGCGTTGAGCTGGCGGACGAGGACTTCGGGGGCATGCAGAACCCCGACGGCACCTTCACGCGCCGCCGCTTCTACACCGGCGCGCGCTGGATGGAGCGCACCAGCCTGATGACGGTGCAGCAGCTCGACCACCGCGGCCGCCCCACCGCGCTGCCGTGGCTCTTGAACCTTGGCTCAAGTCGTCAGCGAGGGCTGCTCGACACCTTCTTCATCCGCCGCGCCAGGGCCATCCAGTGGACTCACGATTGTCCAAGCACCAGCGACTGCAGCGGCGCCTCCTTGTTTGAGGAGGAGGGCCTGGTGGAGGTGCGGCACTCGCCTTGGAACCTCCAGTCTCACAAGTTCGCGACCGCGACGACTCAGCTTGAGCTGCGCTGGACGGAGCTCCCAGGGCAACGCTGGGTGGTGCCGGTGGAGCAAGTAGTGAGTCCGCCGTACGACTACAACCTGCGGGTGGATCTGGAGGTGCCGCCGCCGCCCGCCGGCTACTTCTCACCAGGCGATCAGGTGCCGGTCACCATGAGCTTCCGCGACGGCAGCGGCGCGCGCCTGCACCCAGCGGGCACGCTCCCGAGCTACGCCGACGTGGTGTTCGGCCCGAACCCAGCGGGCCTCCAGTACTACCGCGCGTTCTTCGACGCGACCACCACCTACTACCGCAGGAAGCACCGCGAGCGCATGACGGCGATCCAGCTCATCGGCCCGGCGCAGGACATCCAAGCCATCCGCACCGTCGCGCCGATCGAGCAGTTCCTGGTTCCATCGGAGACGCTCACCCTGGGCCTGCCTGAGCGCGACGGCATGTTCGCTGAGGCGCAGCTGGTGCCGCCGGCGCACCTGCTGTTTGGCGGCGCCTTCTTCCCCGAGAGCGGCGCCTGGGAGCTGCCCTTGTCAGACACCGTGACCTTCACCCTCCCTGACAATGCGCCGAGCGGCAGCTACCTCATCACGTTGAAGACGCGCCGCACCTACCTGGGGCAGGACATCCCCCACACCGCGACCGTGGAGATCCAAGTGGGCCAAACGGAGCGCACCGAGCCTGTGCTTGGCACCTCGGGCTGCAACGACTGCCACAACCAGGCCTTCGCGGGCGATCTGGGACGTGTGCTGCACGGCAACGCCAACCGCGGAGCGTGTAACGGCTGCCACGTCCCGCTCGGCTTCGAGCTCGAGGGGCCGGTCTACGTCCGCACCCACTTCATCCACTCGCGGAGCGAGCGCTTCGGGCGCTCCACCAAGGACTGCTCGAGCTGTCACACCACCCGCGAGAGCACCCAGCGCGTGAGCAAATCAGCCTGCATGTCTTGTCATCAGAGCTACCCCGAGAGCCACGTGGCGGCCTTCGGGCCGATCACCAACATGTACGTCGGCGGCGGTCCTGAGTCCTTCGAGAGCTGCACCTCAAGCTGCCACCAGAGCCACCCCGGCAGCAACCTGTGAGCGCGGCGTCACGGCCCGCGCCCCCGGCGAACCACTGTTTCTAACCTAGAACACCTACCCACCCAACCCCAGGCGCGGCGCCCCGCCGCGCCGCTGTTTCTAACTAGGAATAATGAATGGCAGGAGTCATACTCGAGTCCGCGCGCACGAGCCACGCGGATCCGGTCGCGGCCGCGGAGCACCTCATCTCGCAGCTCCAAGGAGCGGAGCCCACCCTCGTCACCCTGTTCGCCGCTAGGAGCTACGACCACTTGGAGCTGAACCGCGCCATCCGCGCGCGCCTGCCGCGCGCGCGCCTGATCGGCGCCAGCACCGGTGGTGAGGTCGATCAAGCTGGTATCCACCAACAGACGGCGGTGCTCGGCGCGCTGTCCGGCGACTTTGAGGTCGGGGTGGGGTTCACCGGCGGGCTCCAGGAGGACGCCCTGCGCACGGGTGAGGTCGCCATGCGTGAGGCCTGCAGTCAGCTCGGCACACGACAGGCCGATCTGGATCTGCGCCGCCACGTGGGCCTGGTCATCGACGACGGCTTCCAGCAGAAGAAGGAGGAGCTGCTGCTCGGTATCCTGACTAAAAACCAGGGGACGGTGCTGGTCGGCGGCGGCGCCAACGATCTACACCCCATCGAGGGGAGCGCGCTGATCCACGCCGACGACCAGGTGCTGTCCAACGCGGCGCTGGTGGTCATGTTCCGCACGGAGGCGCCCTGGGGCGCGCTGCGCTCCCATGCCTACAAGCCCACCGGTCGTCGCTTGGTCGTCACCCGCGTGGACGAGAGCGGCAAGCGCGCCGTGGAGATTGACGGCCGCCCCGCGGCGGCGCGCTACGCCGAGCTCTTAGGGGTCGGGGTGGATGAGCTCGCCTTCGGTATGCCGCGCGGCTTCGCCCGGACGACGGTCGCGCTCAAGGTGGGCCGTGAGTACTTCATCCGCTCGCCGTGGATGCCACTCGACGACGGCTCCATTCAGTTCGCCAACTACCTGGAGGATGACACGGAGCTTGAGCTGATGGAGCTCGGCTCCCTCGCAGAGGCGACGCGTGTGTTCTTTGAGGAGGAGCTGCCACGCAAGGTGAAGAACCCCAAGGCGGCGCTGCTGATGCACTGCTCCGGGAGGCACCTGATCGCCGAGACGACAGGGGAGCTGCCGGCGCTGTCACAGACCTTCGCCGCCGCGCCCCCGTCGGTCGGCATGAACTGCCACTTCGAGATCTACTGCGGCTTTCACATCAACACGACCCTGACCACCCTCGCCTTCGGCTCTGATGACTGATCCAAGCAAGACCTCCACCGTGGCCGAACTGCTCGCTGCAAATGAGTCGCTCAAGGCTGAGCTCGAGGCCAAGGAGCGGCTCGCGCAGCGCGCGGTCGCGAGCTACCAGCAACGCGCGCTGCACATGGAGATCATCCGGCAGCAAAACGAGGACCTTGACCAACTGTCGAGCGATCTCAGCGTGGCCAAGGCGCGCGCGGAGGCGCACGCCCAGGAGGCCGAAAACGCCGCGCGCCTGAAGAGTGAGTTCTTGGCGAACTTCTCCCACGAGATCCGGACGCCGTTAAACGGCATCATCGGCTACTGCGATCTGCTCGCGCGCGAGGAGGGTGAGCGCCTCACGCTGCACGGGCGCCGCGATCTCAGCACCATCAAGAGCAACGCGCGCACCTTGCTCGCGTTGATCAATGACATCCTCGATCTCTCCAAGATCGAGTCAGGGCACGCTGACATCGTCCCCGAGTCTATCGACACCTATGAGCTGGTGAGCGAGTGCTGCCGCACCGTGAACGAGCTCTTGAAGACCAAGGAGGTCGAGCTTCGTTGCGAGGTGGCCAAGGAGGCCAGCTCCCTCTTCACGGATAGCCTCAAGCTCCGGCAGATCATCCTGAACCTGCTCACGAACGCCAGCAAGTTCACCGACGCCGGGGAGATCGTGCTCCGGGTAGGCGCACGCAGCGCGGGGCTCGTGATCGAGGTGGAGGACACCGGGATGGGGATCCGTGAGGGGGATCTTGAGCACATCTTCGACAAGTTCAGGCAGGTGGACGGCTCGAGCCGGCGCACCGCGGGCGGCACCGGCCTCGGCCTCGCGATCGTGAAGGAGCTGTGCCGGCTGCTCGGCGGCAGCGTCAGCGTGAAGAGCATCCAGGGGCGCGGCAGTTGCTTCACCGTTCTGCTGCCGCCCACCTTGCTGCAAAGTGGCCCGGTCAAGCCGGTGTCTGAGCCGAGCGCCCCGGTGAGCACCGCCACCAGCGTGCTCATCATCGACGACGACCCGCTCGTGAGGCAGCTGCTCCGAGGGCAGCTCGAGAGCGAGGGCTTCCGTGTCTACAGCGCGGGGGACGGCGTGGAGGGCGTGCAGCTGGTGCACCACCTGCGGCCGCAGGTGATCGTGCTGGATATCCACTTGCCGCGCATGGACGGCTGGTCGGTGATGGCCGCCCTCAACGACGACCCGGCGCTCGCCCACATCCCGGTCGTCATCGTGAGCGTGGAGGAGCAGCGCAAGCGCGGCTTCGCGCTGGGGGCGTGTGACTACCTGGTGAAGCCGGTGGAGCCCGAGCGGCTAAGCCAGGTGGTGCGCCGCGTGGCGCGCCCGAACGGCGAGATCTTGGTGGTCGATGACGACGACGACGCGCGTGAGATCGTGATGCGACGCCTGAGCGGTGAGGGGCTCCAGGTGTTCGGGGCGCGCTCCGGCCAGGAGGCGCTCGATCGCATCGCGACGCACCCCCCGACGCTCGTGATCTTGGATCTGATGATGCCGGAGCTCGACGGCTTTGAGGTGCTCCGGAGGATGCGAAAAGACGGTGACCACACACCGGTCATCGTGCTCACTGGGAAGGACCTGAGCGCCGCTGAGCGCGTGTCGCTCCACGACGGGCTGGCGCACATCATCGCCAAGAACGGCGTCGCGGTGGAGCGCGTGGTGGAGCAGGTCAAGCGCGCGGTGATGCACCGACGGCTGGTGGAGGAGCCTCAGCTGCGCGTGCTGTACGTCGAGGACATCAGCCAAAACCGCGAGATCGTGCGCCGCTACCTGCAAGGGGTGGTGCAGCTGATCGAGGCTGAGGATGGCCCCAGCGGGCTTCAGCTCATCGCGCAGCACCAGCCCGATCTGGTGCTGATGGATCTATCCCTACCGGGGATGGACGGCTGGGAGGTCACCCGCCGGCTCAGCGCGGATCCAGCGCTCTGCCACATCCCCGTGGTGGCCCTGACGGCGCACGCCTCAAAGGAAGATCGCGATCGGGCGGTGGAGGCGGGCTGCAGGGACTACCTGACCAAGCCGGTCGATCGAGATCTGCTGATCAAGACGATCAAGAGCTTCGGGCCGGGGCGCCATGCCTGAGGCGCTTGAGCGCCGAGCAGGCGCCGCGCGGGTGATGGTGGTGGATGACGACCTCCGCCAGCTCCAGCTGATCGAGCGGATGCTCAAGGCAGAGGGCTTCGACGTGGTGTCCATCTCTGAGCCGATCGGCGCCTCCAACCTCGTGCGCTCCTTCCAGCCTGACGTCGTGCTGCTCGACGTCAACATCCCGGCGCTGTCAGGCGACCGCCTGCTCAGCTTGATCCGTAAGGTGGCTGAGCCCTACGCGCGCCTGGTGCTGCACTCGAGCGACGACCCCGAGTCGCTCCGCGAGCGCGCGCACAAGGTCGGCGCTGACGCCTGGATCCAGAAGGACTTCAGCGCGGGTCAGCTCGCCTCACAGCTGCGCCGCCTGCTCCCCAGCCTCACACGCTGAGTCGTCACTTTCACTGACGGTATCCCCTGTATCGTCACTTTCACTGACTGAACACCCCTGAGACAGCCACTCAAGTAGCCCATCGAGCCCGCCGCGAACCAAGGAGCCGCCATGTCAGCCCGCGATCTTGCCCAACAGTCCGAGGAAGCCCACCACCACCACACCCAGAGGAGCTGGGACGAGCTCGGGCGCGCGTGCCTCGAGCCGCTCGCGCGCGCGGCTCAGCTGTCAGATAGGCTGCCTAAAATCTTGAGTGACTTCCAGCTGCTCACGCGCCCCTGGGGCGAACAGCGGCTCGGCGAGGCCCCCAGCTGGAACTCTGACGTGTGCTCTGACCACTCCGTGTTCGAGCCGAGCCTCGCCTTCACCTCGGAGGAGATCGCGCTGCGGGTGTTGGTGGAGGCGCAGGGCGCCGAGCCGAACATCCTGGCTCAGGCGACGGCTGGCGCCGCGCTGACCGAGCGCCTCGGGCAGGTGCTCGGCTTCCCCACCGAGCGCTGCCAGCGCCTCCAGGCGCTGTTCTTGGATCAGGCCGGCCCGGGCGGGGCGCGCCTCAAGGGCCGCTTCGGGATCTGGCACGCGCTGGAGTACTACCCTTCACGCGAGACGCCCGCCGCGAAGGTGTACTTCGACCTCTCCAGCTGGGAGCGGGGTCACGCCGCGGCGCTGACCGAGGAGGCGCTTTGCCACATGGATTTGAGCGCCGCCTGGCCCGCGCTAGGTAAGCTCATCAGCGACGGGGAGGGCCATGAGCTGGCGTATTTCTCCATCGACCTCGCCGGCCCCCGGATCAAGATCTACCTGCGCCACCACAGCGCCACCGCCCAGGATCTGGAGCGCGTGCTAGGCGCGGCGCGCGGCTACAGCGAAGGGAGCGCCACGCGCGCGCTGCAAGCGCTGAGCGCCGGCGAGGGCCCCTTCGACAACCGCCCCTTGGTGTCGAGCCTGGTCTTCAGCGCGGAGGATCCGCGCACCCCAGCGCAAGCGACCCTCTACTTCCCCATCGAGAGCTACGCCGCGGGGGACACTGAGAGCCTCGCGCGGCTCACGCAGCTGTTTGAGCGCGCCGAGCTGCCACCCGAGCCGCTCACGGCCGTGGTGAGCGCGCTTCAAGCCGGGGACGCCGCGACGGCTGGCGTCGTCAGCTACGTGTCCTACCGGGAGGAAGCCGGCGCGCCACGCAGCACCGTGTACTTCTCACCGCGCGCCTTCAGCGCTGAGGGCACGCGGCGCGCCAGCACACGACGCGTCCGAGTGCACGAGCCGCGGCGCGTGCGCGACGTGGTGGCGCAGCATGAGCGCTGGTCACTCATTGAGCACCCGTACTTCCGGCGCCTGCGGCGCGAGCCGGTCAGCTTGGCGCGGTTGTGGCTGCTGATGGCCAACTTCGAGCGCGCGATCATCCGCGACTTCCCGCGCCGGCTGGCCAGCCTCACGGCGCGGGCGCCCACCGATGAGATCCGCGCGGTGCTCGCCGACCAGCTCCACGACGAGCTCGGCCATGGTGACTTCTCGCGCGCTCACAAGGGGTTGTTCGCCAAGCTCATGCGCGGCATCGAGGCCCACCAGAGCGACGCGCCTGACGCGCTCAGCGCCGCAGCAGGCCTCTCAGGCGCGCTCGAGCTCGAGTACGTGGAGTCCGACCCGTGGTTTGGCGTCGGCGCCTCCTTGCTCGTCGAGGTGTTCGGTATGCAAGTGGACTGCTTCATCAACGATGAGTTCGCGCGCCAGGCGGAGGTGAGCGGCGCGCCGCTTGAGTGGCTGAAGCTGCACAGCGAGCTTGAGGTAGACCACGCTGGGGACTCGGTGCGGGTCGCCGCCATGATCCCTGCGGGCGCCCCCGAGGTGCGCGCGGTGGCCGGCGCTGAGCACATCTCGCGCGCTGCGAGCGCCTTCTTCAGCCGCCTGTACGCCATCACCTTCACGGATTGACGTCGAGCGGCGGCCTGTCGGGCTGAGCGGGCGCATCATGCTTCGGCGCCTCACAGGCCACGCGCTCAGCAGACTCCTCCATTAGTTAGTCAGCCACCCAGACTGATGACTCAAGCGACGACGGACACCTCCGATGACTGACGCTTGGGCCGCGCTCCGCGCTCAGCTGCCGATCCTGAGCGAGCGCCGTTACCTCGCGACCCACGCCATCGGGCCGCTCCCGCTGGCGGCGCGCGCGCACCTCGAGGCGTACGCCGCGAGCCTGAGCCACCGGCTGGCCTCCGTGCCGCTCCACCTCGCCCAGATGGAAGCGGTGCGGGGGCTGCTCGCCCAGCTGATCGGCGCACCCGCGCGCGACGTCGCGCTGATGCCTAGCGCGAGCGCCGCTGAAGCCGCCGTCTGCCTGAGCCTTCAGCCCCAGTTCAACCACCGGGAGGGCCGCGCTGAGCGTTCACGCCGTCGCATCCTGCTGAGCCGACGGGCGTTCCCCTCCTCGCGCTTCTTGTGGGGAGCCCAGGCGGCGCGCGGCTTCGAGGTAGCAGCGGTGGAGGCCCTGGAGGGCGAGCGCGACGCGGAGGCGCTGGCCGCCGCGGTCGACGAGCGCGTGACGGCGGTGGCGCTTCCCTGGGTGGAGGCGCGCGCGAGCGCGATGATCGATCTCACGCCGCTCGTGAGCGCCTGCCACGCGGCGGGCGCGCTCTTGATCGTCGATGGCTTTCAGGCCCTCGGGATCGCACCGCTCAGCGTCAGCGCGAGCGGACCGGATGTGGTGCTAGGAGGCGTGCACAAGTGGCTGTGCGGGGCGAGCATGGGGCTCGCGATGCTCTACGTGGCACCGGAGATCGCCTCCCAGCTGCAGCCCGCCGCGCCCGGCTGGCTCGGCTCTGTCAGCTTTCCTGACTTTGGGGAACGCTATGAGCCAGCGCCAGGCGCGGCGCGCTTCCAGCAGGGGACACCCCCGGTGGAGCCGCTGTTCGGCGCGCAGGCGGGGCTCGAGCTCATCTTGCGCACAGGCGTCCCGGCGCTGCGCGCTCGTAGCCTCGCGCTCACCGAGCAGCTGCTCCAAGCCGCCACGGAGCGGGGTCTTTGCTGCCTCACGCCGCCCACGCGTGGCGGGACCGTGGCGTTCGACGTCAGCGCGCTGAGCGCCCAGGCGCAAGCAGCGCTGGTCCAGGCGCTGGCTGTGAAGGGCGTGGACGTCGACACCCGGCGCGGCGCCCTGCGCGTCTCCCCCTACCCAGCCATGTCCGAGGACTCGGTGCTGAGCGCGCTCGCTGACATCGCCCAAGCCATCCACGCCCTGAGCCCTTGAACGCAAGCCTGTTAAGGACCCACAGCGCGAGCCCTAAGTGGCTGCACGAGCCAACGGCCTCTGCCTGGAGTTCGGGTTGGGGGTTGGTAGCCTCGGGAGCCACTGAGTGGTGACGCAGTCGCTCACGAGCCCTGAGAGCGCCGCGCCCCAGAGCCCTGGGATCTGAAGGTCATCAGGGCGCCGCTTGGCCTTGCCTCCTGCCACCCAGTTCGATATCTGTCTTGAAGTGAGCTTCTTGCTGCTGTCGCCTGGCCTTGAGGTCACGCCACGTTGGGACGTCACCCGCGTGACCTCCAGCGCGGCCGCAGAGGCGCAGCTCAGCGCCCACGATCATCATGGCTTGGTGGTGGCGCTCAGCGTCGTGGACACCCTCCCCATGCTGCAGCGCGTGCGACGGAGGCTGCCGCTGCTCCCGCTCTTGGTGATCGTGCCAGCAGATCGCCCCGATCAAATCAACCTGGCGCAGTCGCTCCGCGCCGAGTGCCTCATCAGTCCGATTGAACAGGTCGATCTCGAGCTGTTCTTCCAGCGCGCCCGGCGCTTTGGTCCGGTGACCGACCAGGCGCTCAGCAGCTACCTCGGGCGGCAGCAGGTGGAGTGCGGCCTCACGAGGCGCGAGTGTGATCTGCTCGCGGCGAGCATCACCCAGACCCCTCGCACCGAGCTGCTCGCTCGCTTCGGCATCAGCGAGCACACCCTGAAGAGCCAAGTCCGCGGGCTCTTAAGGAAGACCGGCCACTCGAGCCTCGACGCGCTGATGCGGTCCGTGCTGCGCGAGTTGCTGGACCAAGCGCAGCATCTGCGCGCCTCACGCGAACCCCTCCCGGGGGCTGGGCGCCAGAGCTCGCTGCCTCCACCCGCCGCTTGAGCTAGGCACCTGCTCGTCACGCTAGCCAGCCACGGCGCGCTCGGGCAGGCTCCGCGCGTGCCCACCTCCCCTGCCCCCGATGTTGACCCACCGAGCCCGAGCGCCGGAGTCCCCACGAGCCACCTCGCGCTGCCGTCACAGCTCCACCGGCCGCGCGCCGTCGCCCGTGCGCTGACGGTCGCGGAGTGCCTGTTCATGAGCGAAGCGGGCCCACCGCCGGCGGAGCGCCTCACCTGGTTAGGACGTGAGCTTGACGACTTCCTGGAGCGGATCGGGGCGGAGGGCCGCACCGGCTACCTCGCCGCGCTGCTAGCTCTGAGCGTCTTCGGCCCGCTGCTCGGTGGCCAGCTGAGGCCCCTCAGCGCCATGCCGCTGTTGCAGCGCGCTCAAGTGCTGAGCCGCGTGGAGCAGGGGTTCGCCTCAGGGCTCATCCTCGCGGTGAAGGCGATGCTGTGCATCATCTACTATGAGGAGGCGGGCGCGGCGCAGGACATCGGCTTCGACGGGCGCTGCCTCACGACGCCACCAGGCGCTCCGGAGCACCCATGAGCCGCACGTCAGACGGCGGCGGCGCGGCCATCACCCAGGGCCGCCTGATCGACCGAGAGGTGGATCTGGAGCTCGACTGCGACGTGGTGATCGTCGGCTCAGGCGCCAGCGGCGCCGCCGTCGCGCATGAGCTGACGGCCGCAGGGCAGCGGGTGATCGTGCTGGAAGAGGGCGGCTATTTCCGCCCAGAGCAGTACGGCGCGATGCGCCCCAGCGAGACGCTGAGGCACCTGTTTAGGGACGGTGGGCTGACCTTCGTGCTCGGCCTGGGCGACTCGCCGATGGTGAACATGACCATGGGGCGCTGCGTGGGGGGCTCCTCCGTGCTCACCGGCGGGGTGTGCTTCCGCATCCCTGGCTCCATCCTGAGCGGCTGGCACAAAATGGGGCTCACCATGTTCACGGAGGAGGCGCTTGAGCCGACCTACCAAGCGGTGGAGCGCGCGACGCACATCGAAGAGGTCCCCCTCCACATGCGCTCACGGTCCACCCTCGCCTTTGAGCGCGGTGCGCGGCGCCTGGGCTACGAGCTGAAGCCGATGCGGCGCAACACCCTCGGCTGCAACGGCTGCGGCCGCTGCAACTTCGGCTGCCCCCATCAGGCGAAGCTGAGCGTCGACGTCGCCTACCTGCCGCGCGCGCTCGCGGGCGGAGCGCGGCTCGTCTCTGATTGCCGCGTGGACACGATCCTCACCCACGGGGAGCGCGCGGTGGGCGTCGCTGGGCGGCTCTACAACGGCGGCGGGCACCGTAAGCCGGGCAGCCGCTTCCGGGTGCGCGCGCGCCGCGTGGTGATGGCGGCCGGCGCCTACAACACACCGGGTGTGCTGCACCGCTTGGGCGTCGGACGCCAGAGCGGTCAGCTTGGGCGCAACATGACGGTGCACCCTGGCTTTCGCATGATGGCGCGCTTCAAAGAGACGCTGAACGGTTGGAAGGGCGCGCTGCAGAGCGCCTTCTCCGACGCCCACGAAGACGAGCGCATCACCCTCACGGCGCTCTACGTGCCACCCGGCGTGCTGGCCGCGACCATGAAAGGCATCGGCCCGGAGCACGTGGAGAAGGCGCGCGGCGTGCCCCAGCTGTCCATCTTCGGCGGCATGCTCCACGACGACCCAGGGGGTCAGCTGCACCACCTGTTCGGTCGCACCTTCAGCACCTACCGCATGAGCGCGCGCGACCGTGAGGCGATGGTCCGCATCACGGAGATCATGGCCGAGACCTACTTCGCGGCGGGAGCGGAGCAGGTGTACCTGCCCATCCTCGGGATGGATCCGGTGCGCAGCATGGACGATCTCCGGCGCATCGATCTGCGGCGAGTCCCAGCCAAGCGCTTCGAGTGCTCCTCCCAGCACCCGCTCGGGACCACGCGGATGGGGGTGACCCCAGCGCACTCCGTGGTGGACCCGAACGGCGCCAGCTGGGAGCTCCAAGAGCTGTTCGTGGTGGACGGCGGCATCGTCCCCACCAGCCTCGGGGTGAACCCGCAGCAGGCCATCATGACGCTGGCCACCCGCATCGCCTGGCACCTCCGCGAGCTCCCGCTGCCGAAGCGCTGAGCCGTGATCCGCGTGACCTCGTAGCTCATGAGCGCGCCCAACGACATTTCAGCGAGGCAAGCCACCCATGTCAGCTTGCCTGACGATACAGCGCGGGGACAAGACACATCAGCACCAGGCGCCGCGCCGAGAAGGGCCGCCCCCGGCTCAGCCCAAGCAGGACAAGGAGCTGACGAATCAAGCCCAGCGGCCGCGCACGGCGCCAAACTCCACTACGCCCTCCCCGAGGCAGCGTACCCGCCGGGCCTCAGCCTGCTCACCCTGAGCCAAGACGACGAGACCCGCACCTACCTGAACCAGGTGCTCGCGAGCCGCCCCAGTTGGCTCCGCAGCGCCGCGCGCGGCGCCTTGAGCGCGCTGGTGTCCGACTTCGACGCCAACGGGCTGCTCAGCATGTACCCGATGCACCTCGTGAGCGAGGCGCAGCTCCGCGCGCTGCTCGCGCTCCCAGCGCCGGCCAAGCTCAGCCGCGTGCTGGACGTCGGCGCCGGCGCCGGCGACGTCACCGATCGGCTCCGCGCGGTCGCGAGTGAGGTGGTCACGACGGAGCGCTCCTTCGCGATGGCGAGGCGGCTCCGGCGCCGCGGCTACACGTGTCACCGGGTTGATCTGGCTGACGAGCTCGATCAACCGAGTTCAAGCCTGCTCGGCGCGCCGCCCTTCGAGCTGATCTGCCTGTTCAACGTCATCGACCGCTGCCCGCGGCCGCGCTCCCTGCTCACCAGGCTGCGCTCCCTGCTCATGGCTAACGAGGCGCGCGGCGCTAGGGGCCGCCTCTTATTGTCAGTGCCCCTACCTTTCGATCCCATGTACTACCAGGGTGCCGCCCCGCGCCACCCGCTCGAGGCGCTGAACATCAGCGGCGACACCTGGGCGGAGGCCGCCTGTGATCTGATCTCGCGCGTGCTCCCGAGCTCAGGCTTCACCCCACGGGTGCTGAGCCGCGCGCCCTACCTGTCCGGCGGAGACAGCCGGCGGCCGCTCTACGTGTTGGACGCGGCGCTGGTCGTCTGTGAGCCCACCTGACGACTTCCCTGACGCTCATGGCGCTCAAGCGCGGTGCCGTCCAACCCCCAAAAAAAACAAACCGGGAGCCACGACCCCGCGGTCACCGCGACACCCTCGCTGAGGGCGGCCGCGCTCCGCGCTCAAGGGCACCCTAAAGAACAAGCCGCGAGCCCCGAACACGCGAGCCCAAAAACAACTGAACCCCCGGCACCTGAGGCACCGGGGGCTCGCTGGGCTCTATGGTGTCGAACCGGCACAAGTCAGGGGGCACGACGAGCCGCGCCCCACCAACACGCGGCGCTGACTACAGCCCCTCGCCGCTCTCCCACGGCTCCGGCCCGGGGTAGTAGCCGCCGCCGAGGTCCGGCAGCGGCAGGCTCCCGACCGGCGTCCTCAGATCGCTCAGCGCGTGGACCAAGATCGCGCCGCCCGAGATGGAGTAGACATACTCGTCGATGAACACCCCGCGCCGCACCTCATTGCCATAACCCGTCTGGTAAGCTGAGTGGTCCGCGGAGCCCAGCTGGCGGAAGCCTGACGCCGCGTTGATGTGGAACACCTCAAGCGAGGCCTGCATGCCGTACTCGTTATAGCCGCTGAAGGGGAACGCCATCAGCTCGCGATCGGCGTAGAACGAGAACGCCTTGTGGTCGTAGTTGGCGTTCGACCAACCATCCTTTTTGAACACGTGCTTGTGCTTGAGTGAGGGCGCTGTGGGGACCGTCACGTCGAACACCTGGAGCGCGAGGGCGTCTTCGCTCCAACCATCGTCCGCGCGGTGACGACCGATGGTGACCAGGTGGCCGTCGTCGAGCGGGTGCATGTAGTCGCTGAACCCTGGGATGTGCAGCTCCCCCAGCACCTTGAGGTCGTTCGGGTTCGAGAGATCGATCACGTAGAGTGGGTCCGTCTGACGGAAGGTCACGATGTAGCCCTTGTCGCCGACGAAGCGCGCCGAGAAGATGCGCTCACCCTCAGCTAGCGGCCCAGTGCTCCCGACCACCTTCAGGGTGTCCCCGTCGCGGCGCAGCGCGAACACGTGGTTCTCGCTCTCACCAGAGGCGCTGGAGCCCCAGCTGGTGGTCGCGATCCGCACCACGCCGCCCCGCTCGTCGAGGGAGAACTGGTCGTCTAGCTGACCTACGACGGAGCCCGACGCGAGGTAGTTGCTGTGGTGACCGCTCAAGCCGAAGAGGTGCATGGCCGTCTGCTCTCCGCCCGACCTCCACATCGACTCTGCGTTGTACTCAGTCTGCGCCAGCACCAGCACGTCCGCGTTGGAGTACACCTGGCTCGCGTTGCCGAGCACGGCGGTCTCGCGCACCGTCTTCGGGTCCTTCAGGCTGAGCCCAATCACCCGGGTCAGCCCTGGCTGCGTCTGACCAGGCGGCGGCGCGTAGTAGTCGCCGCAGGACGGTGGCAATACTGACAGGTTACCTGACGAACCTTCAAAGGTGCGCGGCAGCCAGTCCTCGATCGGGCGCGCGTTCAGCGCCGCGATTTGGCTCGCCTCCCAGCGGTCCACCTCCGCGCGGTAGTGAGCGCTGCCCGGGTCGCCGTAGGGCATGTTCCAGTAGTCCAGCGGGAGGTAGTTGATGCCTCCCGAAATCACGGTCCGCACCTGATCGCCGTTACGTCGTGAGGAGGTGTAGTTGCCCTCGAAGTACAGCTCACGCACCGTACGCGGCGCGGCGTCATCCAGATCGATCACCGTCAGCTTGGTGAACTGAACCCCGTACGAGCCTGGGTACCCTGGGTAGCCGCCCGGAGCGTCATCCCCGCTCCAACCAGGCCTGCCCGCGGAGTCCTCCTTGGAAGGGACGTCCAGGTAGACAGTGGAATAGACCAACGCGCGCCCGTTGGCGACGAACAGCTCATACGGGCTCCCCTCGATCGGGAGCGAGCGCTCGACGCCGATGCTCTGCGGCGGCCACGCCTCGATCACCATCAACTCCTGACCATGCAGGAGCCACAGGCGCTGGCCGTCCGTCTTCACGATGTCCGCTTCATCGATCCCCGCGACCTGGTTGTTGGTCTCTGAGTGACCCGACGGGGGGCCGCTTGGGGTGCCAGCGTTGCTCTCGCCGCCGCCACCGCCGCTGCCCCCGCTGCCGCCACTGCCAAAGTCCACGCCGCCGCCACCGCGCCCGTCGCCGACCCCGATGGCGTCGTCGACGTAGCCGCCCGTCCGCAGCCCATCCGCCGCCTGCCGCACCAGGGCGACCGCGTCAGCGCGCAGCGTCTGCGACAGATCCTCGCAGCTCTGTGCCCGCGTGAGACCCGAACCTGACTGACCGGCGCCATCCGTCGCCATCCCACCGCAAGCGAGGGCGATGGGGAGGCTAGCGAGGGCTGTGAACTTGAGACCAAAGGACGACATTGAAGACCTCCGTACTGTGAGAGAGTGCTCCCCCAAGTGCAAGGCCAGTGCCAGCTACCTAGAGGCAGAAACCGGGGGAAAACATGGGTCGTACATCGAGACGCGCAAGCGTCATGGCGCAGATGGCTCACTTGGCACACTTGGCACACTCGGGCGCTGGGATCGCCTCGACGTACACAGGGCGCTGTCGGTGCCACGTGCGTCACGAGCGCCCAAGAAGGGCCGCGAACCACGCGGGCCGCCAGCACAAGCGGCGTGGGGCACCGTTGATGGAACTCAAGTCGAGCTCAGCCAGCGCTTGGCCTGACGCCCGGCGCGCGATACGTCGCCTCGGTGGCCACCGCACCTGCAGCCGCCTGGCACAGCTCACGCTGGCTACGCCTGGGGCTGCTGGCGCTCATCGTAGCAGCCGTCGGCCACTGGCTGTGGGAGCGCGAGCAAGCGACGCGCACCGCCGCCCAGCTCCAGGGCGCCGTGGTGTCGCTCGCCGCCTGCGTGACGGAGGGGCGCCCGCCCGAGGCGATCGACCCTGATTCCGCGCGGATACTTCAGCAGCAGGTGTTCCGGCGCCTGGCGCTCAGCTTACCTGACGCTCGGCCCCTCGCCCGCTGCGCACCGCTCGCGAGCGCCGCTGCCTCCCAAGCCCGTGCGCACCAGCGCCACCTCTACCACCGCGCCCCCGCCGAGGTGCGTGAGCTGGCCGAGCTCACCGCCAGGCTCCAAGCCTTCGACGCCGAGGCGACCGCCCTCGCGCTCTCGCGCCGCCCGGAGCCCACGGCTCCCCCGTCACCGACGCTTGGCTTGATCGCCGATCTGGCGCGTGGGCTCCAGCTCGCCTGCCAGATCGCGCAGGCAGAGCGCGCCTTCGACAGCAGCTGCCCCAACCAAGGCGCCCCGGCGCAGGTCCCCAGCTCACGCCCAGCCTTCGTCAGTGAGCTACCCGAGCCGCTGCAGCGCTACGAGCTGCGCCCGCTGCCTCACCCGCCGGGGAGCACCAGCGCCCGCGCGACGCTCGCCGTCTCCATGTTCGGCCGCCGCGGCGCGCGGCGCCACTGGGTCGCCATGGAGCCACCCCCGGATCAAGCTGGCGCCGGCTGGACGGCGCTCGCGCCCGCTGATGGTCAGTCCCTCAGGCTAAGTCGGGTCGCCTGGCGTGGCGACACCCTGGTGGAGGCAAGCGCCGAGGGGCTGCGGCTGCTGCGAGCTGCGACCGATGGCACCTTGAGTGTGAGTTTTGCGCTGCCGAGCCCAGCGGCGCCCGGCGCACAGCCCAAGCCATCAGGAAGCAGCCAAACGCCGGTCGGCGCGAAGGCACCCCAAGCGGCAGCGCCGAACGTCATCATCCCCGAGCTGGGGGATCCGGCGCTGTGGCCGCAGCCAGGCGGCGCCGCCTGGCTCAGCCATGAGCCCACGGGGGTGAAGCTCACGTCGTTCGTCGACCGCACAGTCAGTCCGGCTGTCGAAGGCCAAGCGGCTCAAGGCCAAGCGACCCGAACGGTCCCACTGAAAGGGCAACTCGAGCAGGTGGGCGCCCACGGCGCGCTGCTGCGCGAGCCGAACGTGGGCTCCCTCGCCTACCTCTCGCCCCGGGGCGAGCCGCTCGCACAGCTCACATTACCTGGCGAGCTCCTGTGGCAGGGCCGCGCGCTCGGCTGCGGTGATCTGGAGGCTTGGCTCGTCGAGGCGCGGCGCGGCGCGGACGCTGGGCAAGCTGACTCGAACGAGCTGTTCTTGGTGACGCTCACGGAGCGCGCGGTGGAGAGCCGCGCGGTGCCGCGCCAAGCCCCAGGCCCTACCCTCCTCTGCGATCACGGCGCGCCCAAGCTCTTGAGGTCGAGCAGGGAGGGAGTGAGCGTCCAAGATCCGAAGACGGGCGCTGAGCTGAAGCTCTCCACGCCCGTCGCGTTCGACGCCGCCGCGGCTGCGACCGTCAACGCCGCGGGAGGCCCTCACGGCCTCATCGTGAGTTACTTGCTCGGCGGCGCGCTGGTGGCGCAGCGCCTCACCGCGGAGGGCTCGAGTGAGCCGATCTTGCTCGCGCAGCAGAACGAGCGCGGCGCACCGGTGACGCCGCGGGTGCTGGTGCGTCCCTCCGGGGCCTGGCTCGTCGTGTTCCGACGCCACGGCGGCTCCACGCGGGCGAGTCAGCTGCGGCTGGAGGTGGTCGAGAGCACCGACGGCCTCAGCTGGCGGTGAGCGCGCGACGTGGCGCAGCGCTCGGGTCCTGAGCGCGCGGGTGTCGCGCCCGCGCCAGGCAGGCGGGGCACCCAGCAGCCAGCAGCCGAACGGCGCTGTGCGCACAAAATCCTGCTGGCGCTCCCTGCGCAGATCTCCTAGAAGTGGCGCCCCCTCGCAAGGGGCGTTCGCGCGCTCGCCGGAGTGGCGGAATTGGCAGACGCAGCGGATTCAAAATCCGCCGAGGTAACCCCTCGTGTGAGTTCGAGTCTCACCTCCGGCACCCATCGCCTGGACCACCCATCGCCTGGCGACCCTCCCCGCAGCGCAGGCCGAGCGGCGCCCAGCACCTCCGGCGCCCATCCGAGGCGTGGCCGAGCGGCGCCATCCGGCGCATGGCCCCACATCGTCCGGTCAGCTGACCATCGCCGCCACGCCAACGCGCGCAGCTGCCACGAAGACAGCACCCGCTTGTCCCAGCAGCGGAGCCGCAGGGCCTCGCTGCTCTCTCGACAGGGGCGCTGTCTTTTTAGTTTTTGGGGGTTGGGGAGCAGCGCGGTCCCCCGCGCGCACCACCAGCTGCCGCGAGGAGCCGCGCGTCCGCGGCGCGTATGATTATTTCCTCAGGGAAACATTCGGCGCGCTGAGCTAGCTCTTCATGAGGCCGTAGGCCGCCATCAAGAGCAGCAGCGCCACCCAGAACAGCACCATCCGCAGCTTGGGGCTGATGCGCGGCGTCGCCTCCCCCTGCGCCTGCTTCACGCGCTCCGCGGCGAGGCGCTGCTCAGACTCCATCGACTCGACGCGGCTCCGCAGCAGGAGCAGCTCCCGCTCGAGCCGCCCCAGACGATCTTCGGTCTCTAGCTCGAAGCTTGAGGCGGGCTGCGGAGCCGACAGCAAGGTGGACCCCTCCTCGGCCTCCGCCGCTGAGCGGACCTCAATGACCTGCACTGAGGAGCGCGGCTCGTAGAGCACGACGCTGCGCGGCGTCTCAGGCGCTTCGCTGATGGGTGCATCAGGCTCGGTGGGCGCGGCGGAGGTCGGCGGCGCTGAAGAGGACGACATGGGCAGGCTCAAAGCTCAGGCCCCCAAGCTACCCCAACCGGCGAAGGCCGCCAGCCCCTGTGCGACGCGCCCATGGCTCGTGCTAGCTTGAGCGCGCATGGCCTCCCGGCGCCCCGCCCTGCTTGGCTCCCTGATCGAGCGCGTTGAAGAGGCGCACCCGACCGGGCGGCTGCGGCGGATCTGGCAAGAGGTGGTGGGGCCACGCGTGGCGGCGCGCAGCGAGGCGCACTCGCTGCGCGATGAGCAGCTCACGGTGGTGGTGCCTTCGTCTGCCTGGGCGCAGGAGCTCAGCTCGCTCAGCACGCGCATCATCCCGCGCCTGGTACGCCGCGGGCTCGCGGTGCAGCGCCTGTGGTTTCGCGTCGGGCCCCTGACTGAGGCGCCCAGGCCGCCCCCGCGCCCGCTGCCTCCCCCGAAGCCGCTCGCCCCGCTACCCGCAGCGCTTGAGGAGCGGCTGGCCCAGCTGGACCCTGAGCTCGCGGCGCACGTCCGCGACGTGGCCGCTCGCTGGCTCAAGCGCTGAGCCCCCAGCGGGCTGGGGTGTCGCTCGTCACCCCACCCAGCCGCTCTCACGGCAGCAGATCGTCCGAGCCGGGCTCAGCGCGCTCGCGCCTCAGCGCGCTGACACGAGCCGCTCCAGGCCCTCTAGCCGCTGCACCAAGAAGCGCTGCGCGGGGCCCATCCCTTGTTCTGCCTCGCGCAGCACCGCAAGGTACTGTTTGAGCTCTTGGCGGTTGATGCTCACGGTGCGCACCAGCTCGTACAGCTCATCGACGATGGCCGAAGGCAGCGGCAGCGCGCGGCGCCTCCCCACCTCGAGCACGTAGTCCACCCAAGCGCCGCTACTGTTCACCTTCGCGAGGCGCACCGCGAAGCTCACCGCGCGATCCAGCGACCGCTCAGCCACCGCCTCACCTGCGCGCAGCGCCGAGAGTCTCCCTTGGAGCGCGCTCGCCAAGATCCGCTCGGCCTCGGCGCCCCGCCCCAGCGCCAGCACCTTGTCCGCGAGGCCGCCCAGTAAGTCGAGCGGATCGCCGCTTGAGCGGGAGCTCGGGAGGCCCGCCCAGGTCTCCGCGGTGGAGCGCGGCTCGACCGACACCTGAGTCTCGGGCGGCGCCCCGTCGCGGATGCGCAGCGTGAGCAACTGCTCACCGATGGTCAGCCGATCGCCGTCACCCAACACGCAGGACTCCGTGAGCGGCTCCCCGTTGACGACCACGCCGTTGATGCTGCCGAGATCCATCAGCGTCACGGAGCCTTCGCTGATGCGGATCATCGCGTGACGACGCGACACCAGGGTGTCATCCAACACCACCTCGCAGGTGGCGCCGCGACCAATGACGGTCTCCTCTTTGACGAGCCGCTCCGCGCGCCCTTGGTGGTGAAGCCACACCTCGCGCCGCACCGGAGCACCCTCGCTCGGCCGCACCGATTTCCCTGGCCGTGTCCGACGTCCCTCAGCCACCGACCCGAGCGTATCCGCCTAAGGCTGACGGGTCGAGGGCCTGCTGCCTAAGCCCCCACGTTCCGCAGGCTTGGCGGCGCAATCAGCCATCACTGAGGCGCTCTGCCTCGATACCCGCGCTCCTTCGAGCTGGCGGCCCCGGCTCTCAGCGCAGCGCCGCCAAGCGCACCAGCCCCTCCAGGCGGTTCAGCAAGAAGCGCTCGCTCGGCCCAAACAGCCCTGAGCGATCCTTCAGCTCATCCACGTACTCACGTAGCCGCGCCAAGTCGATCCCCTCAACCTTGGGGATCCCGGCGTAGAGCCCATCCACCACCGCCGCGGGCAGCGGGCGGCCGACGTTCGAGTACAAGTTGACCACGTAGTCAACCCAGCTCCCTTTGCCGGTCGCCACCGCGAGCCGCGCGGCGTAGTCCGCGGCGTGGGCGAGCGTGTGCTCCTCCACCACCAGCCCGGCGCGCAGATCGGCGGCGACGCCCTCCAAGTAGCCCGCTAGGATGCGCTCAGCCTCGGCGCCGCGCCCCAGGGCGAACGCCTTGTCCGCGAGGTTCGCGAGCAACCCCGCGCTGCCACCTTGGGTCGCCTGCAGCCGGAGCTGAGTCTGCTGGCGGTCGTCTCCGGCGCGCAAGAGCAGCAGGCGCTGGCTACCGATCTGGATGCGGTCCCCATGGGTGAGCAGGTGCCGCCCGGTGATCGGCTCATCGTTCACCAGCACGCCGTTGCGGCTCTGGAGGTCCTCTATGGACACCTCGTCGCCCGAGGCCGACAGCCGCGCGTGACGCCGCGACACCAGCGGATCATCCAAGGAGAGCTGACAGTCAGCTGAGCGCCCTACTACGAACCAACCGTCCACCAGATCGATGTCGTGCTGAAGGTAGCGCAGGCGGTAACGCATCACGCTGCCCCTCCGCCTCGCTCCACCGCTCCTGGCTCTGCGCCACCGGTCTCGCCCTGCCCGTGGTCGCGCCTCACGACGGCGATCCCTCGGGGCCTGTCGACCTCCTGCAGCGGGCACCTGAGCCGTGAGCGCACCTCCGCCACCTAGCACGACCTACACGGTCACGTCGGCCAACCTCGAAAAAAGCCGACCGTGGCGGTCTTGGGTGAGGCCCCGGCGCCGCCCAGGCGTACCTTAGCCCCTGCCCTCCAGGCAGGGCACCTGGCAGCTAAATCACCAGGGGTGGCGCGAGATGACGCGTAGCAAGGCCAGCGTGAAGCGTGGGCGCTGATTCAAGCCGTAGATGGTCAGGTGCTCACCAGGGCCCCGCCGTGAGACGATCCACCACAGCGTGCTGAGGCTCGACGCCAGGCGTCGCAGAACGGGCAGCGTCCTGCGCGGCTTGTAGTCGGGCAGCGCGGCGATCACACTGGGATCGCCGCGCAGCGTCAAATCCGGCCGGCCCACAAGGCCATCGTGGATGGTGAGCAGACCAAAGTCGAAGCGCAACGTCAGTGCCCCGCCCCAATTGGCCACGGAGTCCGCGGTGCCAGGCGGCGGGTCGTTGACCACGACGTAGACGAGCCCCTGCATCCGCCGGAGCAGCTCCCGCTTGGTGGCGGACCGCGTCACGTTGGCGCGCACGGTCTCGGCGAACTCCGCCGCCAGTTCGTTGCGCTCAGTCCCCGGCGCGAGGCTCACCACTGCGTCCATGCCCCTTGGGCATATCTTGGGTTGAGGGGGTTCGCTAGCGACAAGCGGCGTCCTCAAACCAGCAACTAACGACTAGCGGCGCTCGGCTGAGCGTCCGCATGAGCCCTGGTGCACGGCGCCCCTTGCCTGAGCCCTGCGAGCCTGAGAGGCTCGCCCCCCATGCAGCTCCTTCGATTGGGCGCTCCCCTCGCGCTCGGCCTGAGCCTCGCGACGCCCGCCGCCGCGACCGACACACCGCCTGCCCCGCCGGCTCCGAGCGCGGCTCAAGCGCCCGAAGCCCCGCCCACGCCCGAGCCGCCGCCCACGCCCGAGGCGCCGGCCACACCCGCCGCGCCCGCTGCGCCGCCCTCCGCCGAGCCGCCGCCGGGCGCGGTCGCCCCTGAACCGGCGGCCCCCCCGCCGGCGGCTCCGAGCGCGACTCAGGCGAAGGTGGAGTTCAAGGTCAACTTCCCGAACGGGTGGCTTGAGCTGCGGAGCGTGATGCTCGGTGGGCCCTGGCGACGCGCGTGCCCAGCGCCCTGCGGCACCTTGCTTGAGGTGGACGGCATGGAGGCCCGCGTGACCGCCGACGGCATGACCACCAGCAACCCGTTCCGGCTCCAACCGGGCAGCGGCACCGCGCGCATCGACGTCCGCGGAGGCGGCTCAGGCTGGAGCCAAACCGGCGTGATCACGCTGGCCATCGGCACGCCGATCGCCCTCGGCGGCGGCGCGATGTTCGGGCTTGGGCGCGTGAAGGACTCAAGCGGGCTTGAGCTCGGCGGCCTGATCACCATGGTGGTCGGCGGCGCGGCCATCATCGCCTCGCTCCCGATGCTGATGAGCGGCTCCACCACGGTGCGCAACTACGACGGCAAGCTGATCGCGCGCCGCCCCCGGGCGCCCGGCACCTGGCAGTTCTGATACTGTCAGTTTAGTTGACGAACTAACAGCGACACGCGCGGCGCCACGCGGGGTGCACGGCGCCGCTAGCAGCGCCGAGTGGAGCGGTGCCCAACCCCCAAAACCCGAGCGAGCGTCAGACGCAGCTAGACAGCTTCCAGAACTATCTGCGGGTGCACCACCCGCTAGCGCGCTGACGCCAGGTAAACCACGGGCAGCGCCTGGGTGCGCTGAGAACCCCAGATAGACCGACGCGCTGACCAGCTCTCGCCGATCAGCGCGTTGTCAGGGTCACTGACTGAATCTTGAATCAGCTCAGCACGACCTTGGACGCCTGCTTCACGTAGGCGACCGCGCGGATCTTCTCGAGGGTGTCCTCAGGCAGCTCGGAGTCGAGCTGCCACAGCGAGGCCGCCTGCTCCGACGCGCGGTGCAGGCCCACCTGCATCCGCGAGATGTTGATGCCGGACTCACCCAGGATGGTCCCGATGTTGCCGATCACGCCTGGCTTGTCGGCGTTCTTCATGACCAGGAGCGCGCCCTCAAGCTGAGCGTCGAGGTGCAGATCGCCCCAGCGCACCAGGCGCGGGCCGCGATCGGAGCCTAGGGTGCCGGCCACCGACACGCGCTGGCCCTCCGCGTCGATGACGGTGAGCGTCACCACGCTGGAGAAGCCGCCCTTGGCTGTGCTCTTCAGCTCACGCACGTCGATGCCGCGATCGATCGCCACCGTGGGCGCGTTGACCGGGTTCACCGGCTCCTCCAAGAACTGCGCGAGCACGCCGGAGAGCGCCGCGTTCACCACCGGCGCGAGCTTGAGGCTGGCGACCTCCCCGCCGAACTCCAGCTCCACGCTGCGCGGCGAGATGGCCTCCACCTGCCCCAGGAAGCGCCCCAGGCGCTCCGCCAAGGTGACGTAGGGCCCGAGCACCGTCGCCATCTCGCGCGGCACCGAGGGGACGTTGACTGAGTTGGTGACGGTGCCCTCAGTCAGGTAAGCGACCACCTGCTGCGCGATCTCCACGGCGACGCGCAGCTGCGCCTCCTTGGTGGAGGCGCCCAAGTGCGGGGTGACCACCGCCTTCGGGTGCTTCACGATCTCGCTGAGCCCCGGCGGCTCCTCTGGGAACACGTCGAGCGCCACGCCGCCGAGCTTGCCCGAGTCCAGCCCGCGCACCAGCGCCGCCTCCTCATAGACGCCGCCGCGCGCCGCGTTCACGAGCAAGACGCCGTCCTTCATCTTGGCGATCGCCTCATCGTTGACGAGGTGCTTGGTCTCCGCGGTGAGCGGCGTGTGACAGGAGAGGGCGTCCGAGCGCCGGAACAGCTCATCTAAACTGACGAGCTCCACCCCGAGCTCCGCCGCGCGCTCAGTGGTCACCACCGGATCGTAAGCGATGACGTTCATCTTCAGGCCCAGCGCGCGCTCCGCGAAGATGCGCCCGATGTTGCCGAGGCCGATGACGCCCACCGTTTTGCCGGTGAGCTCACGGCCCTCAAACGCCTTCTTCTCCCAGGCGCCCGTCTTCATGCTGGCGCTCGCCTGGGGGATGTTGCGCGCTAGGCTGAGCAGCAGCGCGAGGGCGTGCTCCGCGGTGGTGACCGCGTTGCCGGTGGGCGTGTTCATCACCACCACGCCGCGGCGCGAGGCCTCCTTCACGTCGACGTTGTCGACGCCGATGCCGGCGCGCCCCACGACGCGCAGGTTCTCCGCCGCCGCCAGCACCTTCTTCGTCACCTTGGAGCCGCTGCGGATCACCAGGCCTTCGTACTGGCCGATGATGGCGGCGAGCTCGTCCTCGCTCAGGCCCGGCTTGTAGTCACACTCGATGCCCGCTGCCTCCTCGAGCACCTGCAGCCCCTGCTTGCTGAGGCTGTCCGAAACTAGAACCTTCGCCATCACTTGCCCTTCCTGAAATCGGCCATGAAGCTGACTAGGGTCTCCACCCAAGCGAGCTCCGCGGCGTTGTAAATGGAGATGCGGACGCCGCCGACCGAGCGGTGGCCCTTGATGCCCACGATGCTCCGCTCGCCCGCCGCCTTGATGAACTCGGCCTCGAGCTCAGGCGTGGGCAGGTTGAACACCACGTTCATGTGCGAGCGGCTCTCCTGCTCGACGGGGCAGCGGTAGAAGTCCGCGTCCTGATCGATGATGCCGTAGAGCAGCGCGCTCTTCGCGCGGTTCTTCTGCTCCACCTTGGCGAGGCCGCCCTCATCCTTCATCAGCTCGAGCACGTTGCGCAGGAGGTAGATGCTGAAGGTGGGGGGCGTGTTGTAGAGCGAGCCGTTCTCCGCGTGCGTGGAGTATCGGAGGATGCTGGGCGTCTTTTCGCGCTCCTTGGCGAGCAGCGCTTTGTCGATGATCACCAGCACGAGGCCGCTCGGCCCCAGGTTCTTCTGAGCGCCGGCGTAGATGAGCCCGAACTTCGAGACGTCGATCGGCCGCCACATGACGTCGCTCGACATGTCGGCGATGAGCGGCGCGCTCGTCTCAGGGAAGCGCTGCCACTGTGAGCCAGCGATGGTGTTGTTGCTGGTGATGTGGACGTAAGCGGCCTCGCTCGACAGGTCGAGCTCCGCCTGCGTGGGGATGCGGGTGTACTTTCCGCCGCTGCCGACGTCGCAGGCGACGCGCGGCGTGCCGACCAGCTTCGCCTCGCCGAGCGCCTTCTTCGACCAGGCGCCGGTGATGATGTAGTCAGCCGACTGTCCTTCTCCGAGGAAGTTCATCGGCACCATGGCGAACTGCAGGCTCGCGCCGCCTTGGAGGAGCAGCACCTCATGGCTGTCAGGCACCGCGAGCAGCTCACGAACCAGCCCCAGCGCCTGCTGGTGCACCGCCTCGTAGGCCTTGCCCCGGTGGCTGTGCTCGATGACGCTCATGCCGGTGCCGCCCAAGTCCAAGAGCTCAGCCTGAGCGCGCTCAAGTGCGGCCAGGGGCAGCGCCGCGGGGCCTGCGTTGAAGTTGATCACTCGTGCCATGTTCCTCCAAGCGAGCGTGAAACGAACGCGCCGCGCGGGGTGCCCCTAATAACTGAGGGGGCCTGCGTCAAGCGGACTTCAACGCAGTGCGGCGTCCGGCGCCGTCGCTGCAACCCGTCCGGCCCGCAGCAGCACCGGCGCGCCCCCCTGAAATCCCACGTAGGTCGACGGGAGCCCGCCCGGCGCGCGCCCATACACCGCCCAAACCTGGGGCAGCGCGCTCACCACCGCGCCTGAAGACAGCGCGGGCGGCTGACCCGCCAGGTTGGCGCTGGTCGCGGTGAGCGCCAGCCCCGTGCGCCCTGCCAAGCGCGCCGCCGCCGACGGCCCAGCCACCCGCGCCCCGAGCGTGCCCCCTCGCGTGAGGCGCGCGTCCACCTCCGCGCGCGCGGGGAGCACCAGGGTGAGCGCCCCGGGCCAAGACTCCATCAGCGCGCGAGCCGCCGCTGGGATCTCCGTCACCCAGCGCGGCAGCGCCGCGGCGCTCGGCAAGATGAGCCCGACGCCATCCTGTGCGCGCGGTTTGC
>CAYQAC010000049.1:32235-33090 GCA_964415255.1 uncultured Polyangiaceae bacterium
GGCGGCTGAGCTGGCGTCCGCCAAGAGCCCAAACGAAGACTCCGTCGCCGCCGCCACCACCTCCCCGAGCAGGAGCAGCTCGGCGGCGAGCGCCTCATCCACCAGCCGCGGCGTCACCCGGCGCCATCAGGCAGCGCGCGCGCCGCGATGTCGCGGCGATACTGCCCCCCTGGCAGCTCGAGCCGCCCGAGCGCCGCGTAGGCCACCTCACGCGCCTCGCTGAGCGTCTCGCGCGCCGCCGTCACCCCCAGCACGCGCCCCCCGCTACTCGTCAGCTCACCGTCCTTAAGCCGGGTGCCCGCCTGAAACACCAGCGCCCCCTGAGCGACCGCCTGGGGTACCCCCGTGAGCGGCTCCCCCACCCGCGGCTCTGCCGGGTACCCCGCGGAGGCGAGCACCACGCACAGCGCGCTCCTCGAGCTGATGGTCACCTCATCTGACTTCAGCCTGCCCTGTGCCGCGCTGAGCAGCAAGGCCGCCACATCGCCGTCCAAGATGGGCATCAGCACCTCGGTCTCTGGATCGCCGAAGCGCACGTTGAACTCAAGCACCCACGGCTCCCCCTCCGGGCTGACCATGACACCGATGAACAGCGTGCCGATGAAGGCGGCGCCCTCCGCCGCCATCCCCCGCAGCACCGGGAGCGTGATCTCCTCGCGGATCCGCGCCATGAGCTCGGGGCTCACGAGCGGCGCCGGCGCATAGGCGCCCATCCCGCCCGTGTTGGGGCCGGTGTCTCCCTCGCCGATGCGCTTGTGATCTTGCGCCGCGGGCAGCATCAGCGCGCCCTCGCCGTCGCACACCGCGTGCACGCTGGCCTCCTGCCCCGTGAGCCGCTCCTCCAGCACCAAGCGC
>CAYQAC010000050.1:0-10832 GCA_964415255.1 uncultured Polyangiaceae bacterium
GCGCCCTCAGAGCCATAGCCTGCTGGGGCTCTGAGGGACAAAAAAAGGCGGTCCGTCGCAGGGGAGGCGTCAGCTTCAACTCCTAGCGTGGGCTTAGGGAGTGAGGCACGAGCCTGCGCCTTGAAGTGCGGTGCCAAACCCCCATGCCCCCCCTGAAATGGGACCTTTCAGCGGCGTGAAGCGGCCCGCTCGGTGACTTTGTCGTAGTCGGCTCGGGGGTCGCTGTTAAACTGCCGGGCCCTTCACTGGGGCTGTCACCTGCTCATCCGGATTCGTTGCTAATTTGAGCTAAGCCAGGCTCGTCGCTGATTCGGGCTCGCTGCTAAGCCGGGCTCGCTGCTCATCCGGGCGTTGCTGTCCGGCTTGAGGCCCCGTTCGACGCCCCCACACGCGGCCGCCGTCACGATGTCCACCAAGCCAACCCCGCCGACCCTCCTCCGCAGCGCCAGCCGCATGGTGGCCGCGGGCGCGCTGGCTGGGGTGTGCTTCACCCTGGCAGACACCTACGCGCGGAGCGATTGGAATGAGGTGTCGCTCGCGCGTCACCTCTCCGCTTCAGCCTGGCTGTGGGTGGCATGGGGCGTTGGCATCGGGCTTGGGGTCGCGGCGCTTGAAGTCGCGGCCCAGGCGCTGAGCGCCCTGCTCCGTCGCTTGAAGCCGAGCCGCGCGGCCCTGCCGATGTGGCGGCGAGCTGACGTCCTCGTCCCGCTGGTCTTGGTGGCGTTCCTGGTCGGCTGGGGCGCGCAGGCGCTGCTCGGGCCGCTCGTGAGCCACGGCAAGGGCGCGCAGCTGAAGCCGCTCACTTGGCCCCTAGGGCTCGGCCTCGGCTTCGCGGCGCTGGTGGGCTGGGGCATCGTTCAGCGGGCAGGCCGCAGCGCGCGGCCTCTACGGGTGCTCGGCTGCGCGGCCCTGTTCTTCGGCTTGGCGGCGGTGAGCATCCTGCTTGACCTCACCCTGCTCGTCTCGCTGTACGCCTCGCTGCACACCCTGCTCGAGTCGATCGCGCTGGTGTCGCTGATGGCTGGGCACTGGTGCCTGTTGGCGGCGCTTGAGCGCCGGGTGCCGCGCTCGGTGCCTTGGGTGAGCGGCGCGGCGGTGGCGGCGGTGGCGGGCCTCTTGGTGCTGCCGTTCTTCCGCAGCATGCTGTTCAATCAGCTGAAGCCCGCCTGGCGCGAGCCGGTGTACGTGGGGCGCTTGATGGCGCGGGTGCAGACGGTGGAGGACCGCATCCGCGGCGGGGTGGGCGCGGAGTCCGCTGGGATGGCGCGCCTCAGGCAGACCTATGACCTGACCGTCACCGGTCAAGATCCTGCCTGGCTCCAGCCGAGCTCGCTCACGCCTGAGGTGGAGCAGGCGCTGGCGGCGCTGCGGCCTGAGCCTGAGCAGCTAAACGTCCTAGTTTACTACATCGACACCCTGCGCGCGGATGTCGCTCGCGACCCCGCCCTGATGCCGAACGCCGTGAAGTTCTGCGAGGAGTCGCTGTGCTTCGACTTCGCGTACAGCGCGGCGAGCGACACGGTGAGCACGCTGCCAGTGGCGCTCGGAGGGCGCTTCGGTGGGGAGTTGAAGGCGCCGGCCACGCTCGATCAAGCGGAGGCCTCCGGGCGCGAGACCACGCTGTTCATCCCGCGCAGCGCCGCGGAGTTCCTTGAGCGGGAGCTGCCGAGCTTCCGCTTCAAGCGGGTAGAGCGTGTCCCTGACTACCACCCGGGGGAGCAGGTGTGGGGCTACGGCGCCACCCGGCCCACCGCCGCGCGGCTGGTGGATCGGGCGATCGAGACTTTGTTCGAGCCGCGCCCGGCGTTCGAGCCACGGCTCGAGGCCGCCTTGGCGGAGCTGCCCTCCGCGCGCCCCGCGTCAGGCTCCGGCGAGCGCGGCGCGCCGCTTGGCCTCGGCGAGCTGAGGTCAGGAGAGCTGACGTCAGCTGAGCTGCCGATTGGGGCGGCCCCTCTGGGCGAGCGGGAGGACGCTCCGCCGGCGAGCCAGGCGTTCTTTAGCTGGGTGTTCAACTTCGACGTTCACAACTGGCGCGAGCTCGATCAAGAGTACATCGACGAGCGGGCGCGGACGCTTGGGGTCAGCGGGGCGGAGGATGAGCGCTTCCGCTACTTCGTGGCGGCGCGCGCGGTGGACGAGGAGTTCGGGCGGCTGCTGCGCGAGCTCGAGCGGCGCGGCCTGAAGGAGCGCACCCTGGTGGTCCTGATGGCTGACCATGGTGAGGCCTTGGGCCGCCATGGCTTTTGGGTGCACTCAACGTTCTTGTGGGAGAGCCTGGTGCGGGTGCCGCTGGCGATCCGGATGCCAGGCATCGCCCCGCGCCACGTGAAGACGCCCGTGTCGCTGGTGGATCTGGGGCCAACCCTGGTGCGCGCGCTGGCGCCGGAGCGCTCCCTCGCGGGCTACCACGGGGAAGATTTGTTGGTGCATGCCTTGCCCACGCCGCCTGCGCGGCGCCTCCCCATCCTGCTCGAGGGCTGGCACAAGACCGAGCGTCAGCGCATTGGCTTAGTGGACGCGGAGCAGCGAATGAAGCTGGTGATCCCGCTCGAGAGCGGCGTGCCGGAGCTTCACCACATTGACGATCTCGATCCTGAGGCCACGGAGCGCTCAGGCCAGGAAGAGGGCCGCGTGGTGTCGCTCTTGAACCAGCTGGTCAGTAGCCCTGCCTTCCCGCGGCCGAAGGCGGCCGACCCTGGCGTCGCGCAGACAGAGTGAGCAGGGATCTTGGGGGTTGGACGGTACCGCGCTGTGTCGCTGCGTACCGCGAGCCCGCCGTGCAGGTAGGGGCGCAGCAGGCTGCGCCCCTATGGGCGCGGTGCCGTCTAACCCCCCCAAAAAAACCAGTAAGGGATACAGCGCACGATTGAACCATGGGGTGCCCTGAGGTGCGCTTCATGGCCGCGCGCTTGGGGTGCGGTAGGACGTGGCGGCAGACCATCGGCGGATCCTTCCGCGGTGGGGGCGTGGTATGAAGGACGGGTGACCCGCGCTCTTAGGTCGCGCCAGCGCCTCGGCAAGTACCGCATCGAGCGACAACTCGCCGAGGGTGGGTTCGCGACCGTTTACCGTGCGATGGACACGGTGGAGGGGGTGCGCGTCGCGCTCAAGGTGCCGCGCGCGGAGCTGGTGAAGGGGCGAGAGTCGCAGTTCACCCACGAGGTGCGGCTCGCCTCGCGGCTCGATCACCCCAACGTGCTGCCGGTGAAGAACGCCCAGGCGATCGACGGCTACTTCGTCATCGCTTACCCGCTCGGCGACAAGACGCTCGGCGACCGCATGGCGTCGCGCATGAGCGCGCGCCGCGCCCTCAGCTACTTCGAGCAGGTGCTCGAGGCGCTCGCGCACGCTCACGAGCGGCGCGTGATGCACCTCGACGTCAAGCCTGAGAACTTCATCCTGTTCGGGACCGATCGCGTGCGCCTGACAGATTTTGGGATCTCCAAGATCGCCCTCAGCACCCGCACCCTGAGCGGCTCAGGCACCATCGGCTACATCGCGCCAGAGCAGGCGATGGGGCGCCCGAGCCTGCGCTCGGATGTGTTCGCGCTGGGGCTGATTGGCTACAAGCTGTTCACCGGTTGCCTGCCGGTGTGGCCCTTCAAATGGCCGCCGCCTGGCATAGCCCGGCTCCGCGCTACGGTGCACCCCGATTTGGTGGAGCTCTTGCGTCGCTGCATCGAGGTGGATGAGGCGAAGCGCCCCGCCGACGCCACGCGCGTGCTGGCCGCTTACAAGCGCCTGCGGGCGCGGGCGCTGCGGCCTGGCACCAAGCGCCGACCGAGCGCCAAGGAGCGCGAGACCGCGTGGAAGCAGGTGAGGATCAAGGAGTTCTTGCGTCGCCACGGCAGCGCGCTCGACGCGCGCGGGCGCTGTGAGGCCTGCGACGGCCCCACCACGGAGTCGATGAGCTGGTGCCCGTGGTGCGGCGCGCGCATCGCGGTCTACGTTGGGCCGACGCGGCTCGCGCGGCGCTGCGAGCGCTGTGGTCGAGGCCGTAAGGCTGACTGGCGCTACTGCAACCACTGCTGGGGCAAGGGGGCAGCGGACGTCAGCCCGCGGCGCTACCCAGACCGGCGCTACGTGCGTGACTGCGCCAGCTGCGGCGGCGGCCTGATGCCGTTCTCCCGCTACTGCCCCTGGTGTCACCACAAGGTGGCGGAGCCTTGGCCGGTCAGCCAGGGGGCGCCTTGCGGCGGTTGTGGGTCAGGGTTGCTGACGGACTTCTGGGAGCACTGCGCTTGGTGCGGGAGACGCGCGAGGTGAGCTGCGCTGCTCGTTTGCTTGGGGCAGGATGGAGCGGCTGAGGCTCGTCGCCGCGGCGCTCACGGAGGCCGAGGAGCACGCGCTTGAGGCGGGCTCGGTGTGCGTCTTCACGGCGCCGAGCCCAGCGTCCCCCGGGCGCCGCAATCAAGATTGCTTGCTGGTGTGGAGCGCCGGGGAGCAGCTGATGATCGCCGTGGCGGACGGGGCCGGCGGTCACCCAGGCGGGGCGGAGGCCTCGGCGGAGGCGGTCGCCGCGCTGTCGGAGGCGCTCTCGGAGGCGCCCTCAGGGCAGCACCTGCGCGGTGCTATTTTAGACGGCTTTGAGGCGGCCAATCGGCGAGTGATGGGGCTCGGGCTGGGCGCAGCCACCACCCTGGCGGTGGTGGAGATCGGGCCGGGTTGGCTGCGGAGTTATCACGCGGGGGACTCTGGGGTGCTGGTCACCGGGCAGCGTGGGCGGCTGAAGCTCGCCACCGTGAGCCACGGCCCGGTGGCTTACGGCGTGGAGGCGGGGTTCCTGGATGAGGAGGCGGCGCTCGTGCATCGCGATCTGAACGTGGTGAGTAACCTCTTAGGCTTCGAAGATCTGCGCATTGAGCTGGGGGCGCGGCGGCCGCTCGCGCCGTTCGACACGGTGCTCGTGGCGAGCGACGGGCTGTTCGACAACCTGCGCCAGCAGGAGATCGTCAGCGAAGTGAAGAGCGGGCCCTTACTAGGCGCGGCGCGCTCCTTGGTGCAGCAGGCGCAGCTTCGCATGGGCGAGCAGGCGCGCGATCTCCCAGGGAAGGCAGACGACCTGTCCTTGGCGTTGTTCCGACGTGGGAGGTCTGGCGGGCTAAGGTGAGCTTGGCTCACGCGGCTCCCCGGCGGAGCGGTGGAGCCGCCGCGTGGCGAATCCATCAGGCGTCTACCCCCGCGGCAGCGAGGTCGGAGGGGCTGTGTGATGAGGCGCTCGGCGACCGCACGAGCGGCGTGATGGTGGCGCGGCCTGTCAGGGTTCGCTGTCTGGGTTCTGCTCAGCGTGCTCGTCGCCGCCCCCGCTGGAGTGTGGTGGGTCGAAGCGCGCGCCACCGACCGGCGGCAAGATGTCGTGCTTGGTGAGCTTGCGTGAGCGGCGGCGCTTCCTCTTGGGTAAGAGCGCGCGCATCTCTTCGAGCTTGCCGAAGCAGAGCAGGCGATCGTGAGCGCGCAGCACGCGGCTGCCCTTGGGGTTGGGGATGGATTTATCTCGGCGCTCAAGCTTGAGCACCACGATGTCCTTCTCTTGGAAGCCTGAGTCCGCGATGCAGCGGCCGACCAGATCCGAGTCGCGCGGCACCATCAGCTCGGCCACGCCGTAGCCGGCGTTCATGGTCAGGCGCTGGCGCAGGTCGAGCTCTGGGAAGGCCACCTGATCTTCCACGTACTGGATGATGCTGTCGGCCACGTCGATGCGCGTGGCGGCCTCGATCCCCTGCAGGCCAGGCGACGAGTTCACCTCCATCACCTTGGGGCCGTCCACGCTCTCCAGCATGTCCACGCCCGCCATCTTCAGCCCCATGATCTGCGCGGCGCGCACGGCGGTGCGCTCGAACTCCGGGTCGAGCTCCACGGGCTCGGCCTTGCCACCGCGGTGCACGTTGCTGCGAAACTCACCGCTCTGAGCGACGCGCCGCATGGCCGCGACCACGCGGTCCCCCACCACGAAGGCGCGGATGTCGCGGCCGCGGCTCTCCGAGACGAAGCCTTGGATCAGCACGTTCTGCTTCGCGCTGTGCAGCGTCTCGATGATGGCCTCCGCCACCTTCATTGTTTCCGCGAGGATAACACCCACGCCCTGGGTGCCCTCCAGCAGCTTGATGATGACGGGCGCGCCGCCCACGCGCACGATGGCGGGAAGGATGTCGCTGCGGTCGCGCACGAAGGTGGTGGGGGGGATGCCGATGTCATGACGGCTCAGCATCTGGAGCGAGCGGAGCTTGTCGCGGCTGTTGCTGATGCCGTTGCTCGAGTTCAGGCAATAGACGCCCATCTGCTCGAACTGGCGCACCACGGCGGTGCCGAAGTAGGTGATGCTGGCTCCGACCCGTGGGATCACTGCGTCATAGCTGCTCAGACGCTTGCTGCGGAAGTAGAGCTCCGGGTGCTCCTGCTCCAGCGCGATGCCGAAGTTGGTGGTGTCGAGCACCAGCACCTTGTGCCCGCGTTTCTGGGCGGCGAGCTTCAGCCGACGCGTGCTGTAGGCGTGCCGCGCTCTCGAGAGGATAGCCAGCTTCATGATGGTGGGGAGGATTCGACAGGGGGGAGCCGATGGACGAGTGGATCGCGACGGTGGGAGCGAGGCTCGAAGAGGTCCGAGAGATCAGCCGCGGCGCGGCGCCACGCGGCTGCTCTGGGGCGCCGCGCTCGTCGGCCTACCGCACAGGTAGCGGCGCGAGGCGTCCACCAGGAAGTCGCGCTCAAGCGCGGTGCGGCCGATCAGCATGCGGCACAGCATATCGCCGCGCGACACCAGGCTAAGCTCGATCTCTTTGCGCACCTTCCCGAGCTCAATCGTCGTGCGCACTACATGGCGATGCTGGAGCTGCCCGGTGGAGGGCCGCACTCGGCTCACGCGCACGGGGGAGGCGATGATGTGCTTTAGCCGCCCGCTGCGGTCGAGCACCACATCGAACGCGAGCCGGCCACTCGGCAGCTCGCGGATGTGCTCGACGTGCAAGGAGCTGGTGCGGGCGCCCGTGTCGATCTTCGCGACGACCGACACGATGCCCCAGTTCGGCAGCGCCACGCGCTCCCGCCAGCCGATGAGCTGCCTAGCGTCCACGCGCGTCATCTGAGAGGGCCGAAGTTAATCCGCCGCCTGAGCGTTGTCGACTGCTTCTCTCAGGGCTCACGCCTGTTGGGTGTCGGCGAGGTCTACTGGCGGCCCTGCGCGGCGCACCCGACGCCGTCTCAGGATGCGGCGCCCGCCAGCCAGCCCGCCGCGAGTCGGAGCGAAGCGCGCCCGCTTGGGTGGTCTCAGGAGGTGCTCTCAGTGGGTGGCAGTGAGGGGTTGCGCGTTGGCTGGCGCCGCTTGGGGTGGTGTTAGAAGAGCTTCAGCTGCTTGGCCTGCTCGGGCACGCTCGGCAAGGTGGGGGTGGCGGTTGACTCTGAGTACCCCCACAGGGCTTCGCTCAGACCCGAGGCGCGCTGGACGCGCTCCTTGATGGAGTCAGCGAACAGCTCTCGGTCGCCGAGCAGGGTGACGTGGCTGCGCGCGCGGGTGACCGCGGTGTAGAGCAGCTCGCGCGTGAGCAGGGGTGAGGCCTGGGAGGGGAGCACGACCAGCACCCGCTCAAACTCGGAGCCCTGACTTTTATGGACGGTCATGGCGTAGGCCGTCTCGTGCGGTGGGAGCCGCGTCGCGAGCACGCTGCGTACGGCGTGCACGTCGCCTGCCGGCGCTTCAAGCTCCTGCGCCCCGGGCGCGCCCACGTCAGCTGGGAACCACGCGCGGAGCTCGCCGCCCGCGCCGCGCGCGATGACGCCTGCGTCGCCGTTGAACAGCCCTAGCTGGTAGTCATTTTGGGTTACTAAGAGCGGCTGCCCCTCATACCAAGTGGCGCGCTCACTGGTGCCCCGCGGGAGCAGCCCTGCGCGACGCAGTGCCTGCTCGCACGCTTGGTTCAGCTGCGTGGCCCCGGTGGGGCCGACGCGGTGCGCCGTCAGCACTCGAAACAGGTGCAGCGCCGCGAGCCGCTCTGCGACGCCGCTCGCCTGGAAGTAGGGTGTGAAGCCCTCCACGACGACGCGCCCGAGCGCCTCCTCCAGCTCCCCCGGCGAGGGTTCGATCAAGCTGACCGTGTCACCCCCCAGCGCCGCGTGGCCGGTGGACGTCAGGCGCTTGAACCAACGCTTGAGCGGCCGCGGATCGCCTGCGTTGATGTAACCCGCGAGGGCCTTGATGGCACCGTGCTCCGCGTAGCGGTAGCTGCGGGAGAGGTGCACCATGCTGTCGCGCAGCGCGTGGGCGTGGTCCGCTGGAGCGCCGCTCAGCGCGCCCTCCGCGCCCTGCTCCTCGCCTGGGGCCGCTCGTTGTTCATCCGACGGCGACACGCGGTCGCTGGCCTGTTGCTCCAGCTCAAGGTCCAGGCGGTCGCCCGTGAGCCGCCGGGCTAGCTGCGTCAGCGCCGCCGAGTAGGGGAGCTTCGTTGCGGGGTGGAAGAGGTCGCCCAGCACCGCCCCCGCCTCCACGCTGGCGAGCTGATCTTTATCTCCAATCAAGATCAGCCGCGCGGTCTGGGGGACAGCCACCACCAGCTTGGTGAGCAGCGGGAGGTCGATCATGCTGCACTCGTCCACCAGCACGCAGTCGGCGAGGAGGGGGTCGCCGGCATCCCGCGCGAAGCGCGTGGGCGCCTGCGGTTGGTAGCCGAGGGCGCGGTGGACGGTGGAGGCCTCCGTCGGGATATGAGCGGCCACCTCCGGTGGGAGAGCTAACTCCGCGCGGCCACGCGTGATGGACTCGGCGAGGCGCGCCGCGGCCTTCCCGGTGGGGGCGAGCAGCACACAGCGGGGTGGCGCGACGCCGAGGGCGAGCGCCTCGAACACCAAGGCGGCCAAGATCTTCAGGACGGTGGTCGTCTTGCCGGTGCCGGGCCCGCCGCTCAGCACCGAGAAGCGCGAGTGGAGGCCGATGAGCGCCGCCACCCGCTGTAAGTCGAGCTCGCCCTGCGCCGCCTTGAACACCCTCTTCAGGGCGTCGCTCCGCACGGCCTCAACGCTGTTCAGGGGCGGAAAGGGCGCCTGACTGACTGACGGCGCAGGCTGGGTGGCGTCAAAGTCTGTTTGGCTGACGGAGCTTGGGGGTGCGCTGGCTTGAATGTCAACCTGACTAACAGCGCCTGGGGCTGCGCTGGCTTGAACGTCAACCTGGCTGACTTGAGGCGCCGCGCTTGCGGCAGGGGCTTGCTCGGGCGGCGCGAGCCGCGCGAGCAGGTTCCTCGCGAGGCGCTGTTGGTAGTCGAAGTAGCGGTGGAGGTAGAGGCGCCCGCGTGGGTCGAGCACCAAGGGCCGAAAGGCTAGGCTGTTGGCTGACCCATCGAGCTCTGCGAGGGCGACCAGCGAGCTTGCCCTGAGCTCAGCCAGCCAGCGCGCGGTGCTGGGGAGCCGGGTGGTGACGGGTTGATCGTCCTGCCCGAGCAGCGCGCGCCGCGCGAGGGAGGGGAGATCCAGGCACACGTGGCCGCGCTGCACCGCGCGGCTGGTGAGCGCCGCCGCCAGCAGCACGGGGGATGTGGCGCTCGGAACCAAGCGCCCGAGCGTGCGCGCGAGCTCCACGTCCACGGCCCCGAGCGCCCCCTGCTGGCGTAGCGTGAGCAGCGCTGGCGGTAGCTCGCTCATGGCGCCCCCTCGCTCGGTGTCCTGTCCGCTAACTCCACAACCTCTGAGGTGCTCAGCGCGAGGAGCTCAGCCTCCGCCCCGCGCATCGCGCGCGACAGCGCCGCCACCCGCGCGACGGGTGGCCTCTCAAAGAACACGCCGCTCTCTGGACCGAGCTCCGGCGCCATGCCGCGCAGGAACAGGTAAAACACGCCGCCAAAGTCGCGCTCATACTCAAAGCCCGGGAGCCGCGCCGTGAGGTAGCGGACGAGCGCCAGGGTGTAGAGGTGATATTGGAGGTAGTAGTGGCTGTGGCTCATGGCCTCAGCCAAGCGCGGTGCTGCGTAAGCAGCTGGGGTGTCGCCGAGCGTGTTGGTCTTGTAGTCGAGCAGGTAGTAGCGGCCATCAGGCGCGCGGAACACCAAGTCGATGTAGCCCTTGAGGAAGCCGCTGACCGGAGTGAACCCGAGGCCGCCGACGCGCCGCGCGTACCCCGCGTGCAGCGCGGGGCTCGGGTGCGCCCGGAACACCTCCATCAGGCAGCTTGGGTCGAGTCGGCTTGGGCCTGCGCCCGCGCCGGGCTCACCCACCGGGAAGTAGAACTCCAGCTCATCGAGCCGCGCTGTGCGCGGCACGTCCACGAGGCGCAGGCCTGGCGCGGACCTGGCCACCCTGCCCGCGCTTGTCGCCGGCTCGCTGACCGCGCCTGTTGGTGGCTCGCTGATCGCGCCCACGGCTTCAGGGGTTAGGAGCGGCGTGCTCAGGGCGCGCTGGAGGCCGAAGGCGACGTTCTCTGCGAGCGCGGGGTCGTAGCCATGTGCGATCAGCTTGCGCGTCGCCAGGCGCGCGAGCGCGGGCTCGCCGGCGGTGAAGTCATGGTGCTCCAGCAGGTCGTGGAAGAAGTGGCCTGCTTTAGTTCCGGGAGGAAACGATAAGAGCGGCAGCTCCGGGGCGAGCACAGGGACAGCGGCTCGGTCAGCCTCCACTTGGTCGCGGTCTTTACCCTCCTCAGGGTCGAGCTCGAGGGAGTTCGCGCGGCTGGTTAAGCCCGAGAAGCTGGTGGTGCGGTGCAGCAGGTCGAGCTCGCGCGTCGCCTCGCGCGCGCAGAGCGGGGGCAGCGCTTGCTGGGGCTCGACGTAGTCCGGCGCTGCGGGCGCCGCGCCCCGGACCTCAAGCGCGCTGATGGAGTCCGCGAGGGCCTCTAGCTCCACGGCGAGGGTCTCTTT
>CAYQAC010000050.1:10842-11364 GCA_964415255.1 uncultured Polyangiaceae bacterium
TTCTTCGCCTTGAGATGACCCTTGAGCCACTCGGCGTCGGGCGTGAAGCCGCCGCCGCCCGGGGGGTGCAGCAGGTAGCCGAGCGCGGAGCAGGTGTAGGAGTGGATGGGCCCAAAGTGGAGGATCACGCGGTGCCGCGCGCGGGTGAGCGCGACGTACAAGAGCCGTAGGTCCTCCTCCAGGTGCTCCGTCTCTGCTAGCGCCTTGGCGGCGCTCAAGTCGACGCCCAAGTCCACCACCAGGCTGCGCGCGCCGCCGTGCGCTGGGTCATGGAACACGGGCTGACGGCGCTCGCTGATGTGCAGCAGCTGGCCCACCGTGAGAAATGGCGCGATCACCACGGGGTACTCAAGGCCCTTGCTCTGGTGCACGGTCGCTATTTTGACGGCGCGCTCGTCACGCTCGAGCCGAACCTGCGCGTCCTCACTGCGCTCGCTGGGGACGCGGCGCTGGATGTCGAGCCAGGCGATCAGCCCCGCCGGTCCCAGCTGCGCGCCGCGCGCCGCCGTGTGGAGCAGCTCC
>CAYQAC010000050.1:11374-32759 GCA_964415255.1 uncultured Polyangiaceae bacterium
TGGTGAGCCGCCGCTCACCGTCAGGCATCCCCAGCAAGCGCTCATAGCTGCCTAGATCAGACAACACCTGACTTAGCATCTGCACGACGCCGCGCTCCGCCCACAGCTCATGCCAGCGCCGGAAGCGGCTCGCCCAAAGATCCCAACTTAGGTCGTCGCGCTCTAGGGCGTCCACCTCGTGCGCGGACAGGCCCACCAAGTCGGTGAGCAGCGCGCTCTTGATCAGCCGCGGCTGCCGCTCAAGCGTGGCGTGCAGCAGGAGCCTGAGCTCGTCGCACTCGGGTGGCTCGAACACGCTCTGATCGCCGAGCACCACGCAGGGCACTCGGTGCCGCGCGAGGGCGTCACGCACCTCAAGCGCCTGCCTGTTGGTTTGGGTGAGGACGCCGATGTCCGAAGCGCCTAAGGCGCGCCCCTCGATCATGTACCTGGGCGCGCCGCCCGGCTCTCGCGCCAACAGCGCCAAGACCTCCTTCGCGCACAGCTCGGGCAGCGGGTGCTGCTTCTCGAGCTCTGAATCGACACACACGATCTGGAGCGCGGCGCCGGGCGCGCCGGAGAGCCGCTCGCTGCTGCCAGGGCGCGGCCCGACCTCCGGGTAGCCGACCCGCTCCAGGAAGAAGGGTGAGCTGAGGCGCCCGTACAGCGTGTTCAGCGCGCCGAGCAGCGCCGGATCGGTGCGGTAGTTGGTGGTCATCGTGTAGCGCCGCTCAGGGCGCACCACGCTCGTGGCCGCGAGGTAGACGTTCAAGTCGGCGCCGCGGAAGCTGTAGATGGCCTGCTTAGGATCGCCGATCAGGAACAGGCTGAGCTCAAGGTCTGGGGGACTGACTGCGTCAGGACCTGCGTCGGCTTGGTCAGTTAAGCTGACGGGTGCGGTACCCAACCCCCGCTCGCCCTCCTGGCGCAAGATGGGGCTGTAGATGCGCTGGACGATGCGCCACTGAATGGCGTCCGTGTCTTGGAACTCGTCGATCAGCGCGGCGGGGTAGCGCGCACGCAGCCGCGCCGCGAGCCTCGCGCCGTCAGGCCCACTGAGCGCTGCATCCAACCGCTGCAGCAGATCATCGTAGGAGCAGAGCCCACGCGCTTGCTTACGCTTGGGCACCTCAGCGCGCGCGTAGCTGACCAGGCCGGTGATGAAGGCGGCGACCTCTTTGTTTTGTTCCTGTTGGTATTGCTCGAGGGCCTCGAGCGCCTCGGCCCAGGCGCTGAAGAAGGGGTGCGTGGGGTGTGGCTGACCTTTGCGGAGCGGGAGCCGCGTTGGGGTCAGGAGGTCTGCGTAGCTCGGGAGGGCGAGCGGGAGCCGGCCGCTGGCAGCCTGCGCGAGCAGGTGCGAGACGGCGTCGAGCAGCGCGTCTTGGTTGCGGATCTTCCGGCCGTCGACGCCGAGCATGGCGCGGCGAACGCTCGGCTGATCGAAGGCCGCGCGCGCCTCAGCCAGGGCGCGGATGAGGGGCTCGGGGTTGGCCTTGGGCGCCTCAGTGACGTGCGGCAGGACTCGGAGCGCGGGGTCGGAGACGGCGCGCGCCGCTAGCGTGAGGCAGTTCGGGAGGGTGAGCTTGTGGCGCTCCAGCTGCGTGAGCAGCTCAAGGCTAGCGTCCAAGGTTTGGAGCGCCCAGTAGTCGCGCACCACCTCTTCGAGCAGGGGGCTAAGATCAGGTACCAGCTCCACCTCGAAGGGGCTCCGGCTGTCGAAGGCGGCCTCAAGGAGGGCGCGATGGCAGAAGCCGTGGATGGTGGAGATGGCTGCCTCACCGGCTTGTCGGAGCGCGAGCTCAAGCCGCGCCTCGCCGAGCGTCGGTGCGTTGGCGTCGAGGGTGCTGCCCCCGACCGCCATCAGCTGGGCGATCAGCTCGGGCTCCTCAGCCGCTGGGCCGCCGGTGCGCTGAGCCTTGAGCGAGCTGAGCGCCCACGCGAGCCGCGCGCGCACGCGGCTCTTCAGCTCGGCCGCGGCGGCCTCCGTGAAGGTGACCACCAACACCTGCTCGAGCGGCAGCCCTCGCTCCACAACCAGCCGCACCGCCAAGGTGCTGATGGCGTGGGTCTTGCCAGTGCCTGCGCTGGCCTCCACCAAGCTCGCACCGAGCAAGGCGATCGACGGAGCGTCAAACGGGAGCATGACGCTCCATCATGTGCTGGAGGAGCGGCGACATCACGCGGCGCGCGAGCTCCACGAAGCTAAGCTGACCGGTGGTGTCGTAGAGCTGCTCTGGGTGGGGCCCGGCGGGGTACAGGCGCGCGAGGTGCGGCGCGTGCTTGAACGCCTCATTCAAGGCCTTGGCGGCGGCGCTCTCGGGGGTGATCCGAGTGTTGGTCATGGCCTCGGTGCGCACCCACGCTAAGGCGGCTTCAGGGAAGAACGGGAGCGGCTCGCGTGAGCCGAGCACATACAGCGCGTGGAGCTCAGCGAGCCGCTCGGCGGCGCCGTGCACGGGGGCGAAGCTGCTCTGTTGCGGGGCGCTGTTGTGCCCCGACTTACTGCGGGTGATGAGCAGCGCCGTGCGTGGTTGGTGTTGAGCGTCAGTTATGCTTACTGATGCCCCGGGCGCTGCCGCCAGCGCTCGCGCGTGCGGTTCACCCTGAGGGTCAGCGGCGCTGACGTGAGCGCTGGCTGTGCCGCTCAAGGAGCGCCCTGCCTGCTCCGCCATCGCGCAGCGTGCCAGGTGCTCCACCCAGGTCACGAGCAGGTGCTTGGCTGAGGGGCGCACGAATTTGAGGTGCACCGCTCGCGAGCCGTACACCCCACTGACGACTCCCCGCAGCGTCACCGCGCCGTGCGCGATGGGGACGCTCACCGTCTCCGTCGTGGGCGCGGTGGCCCCCGTGAGCGCGACGAACAGCTGCTCAAACTGCTCGACCTCAGCCACCAACGCGCCATAGAGCGCCTCGCCGAGCGCGCCGGGCGGCACCTCCCCTGAAGCGCGCAGGAGGTCGAGGCACTCCGCTGAGGTGTGGCCCAGCAGCAGCAGGCGTAGGAGCTCGCTGCCCACGGCGTAACGCGCGAGCGGATCGAGATCGAGGGGCTCGCGATCGGCTAGCTCAGGCCCCTCGCGCGGCGGGGCGGCGCCCAGGTGCTGGGTGAGCAGGTAGCCGCCTGGATCCGTGAGGAAACGGCTTAGCTGATCAAGGCGGAGCTCGGGCGGCAGCTCGCGCTCCGGCAGCGCGTGGGAGAAGAGCGGGGGCGCGGCCTCACGCTGCCGCCGGGCGGCCGCCGCGCCGCGCGCGAGCGAGGCCCGGTAGCTGAAGAGCCTTGAGCTGCCCTCGAAGTAGCGGGGGCTGAAGGGCTGCAAGGGATGCAGCGTGACGAGCTCCGCCCTGACTGAGACCGCTGATGCTGCCTGGCCCAACTCTGCCTGGGTCAAGTGCTCCAGCAGCTCGTCGATCACCACGCTCGGGGGCAGCGCGCTGTTGTCGCGGATGCTCTGGCCGGTGTAGCTGAGGTGCAGGTGCTGGCGCGCGGAGAGCAGCGCCTCGAGGAACAGGTAGCGATCGTCGAGCAGGCGTGAGCGATCGCCGCGGCGCGGCGCCTCTCGTTGGAGATCGAAGGGCAGCGGCTCGTCGCGCCGCGGGAAGGCGCCTTCATCCATCCCGAGCAAACACACCACGCGGCGCGGGATGGAGCGCATGGGCACCATCGCGCACAGCGTGACGCCGCCGGTGAGGAAGCTCTTGGCGGACTGCGCCTCACCTAGCTGACGCTCGAGCAGCGCACTCATCACGCGGGCCGGCACCACGCGCTGGAAGCCGACGCTGTCGGCAGCGGCGCCCAGCTGGTCGAGCACCGCCATCGCGCGGAGGTGCTCTGGGGCATAGTCGCCGGTGGCGTCGAACAGCCGCGTCAGGCTGCGGCTCAGGGTCAGGTGCCAATCAGCCAGCGTGCGCGGCTCCGCGATTTGAGCCAGCACCTCGTTCAGCGTCTCTGCGAACTCCGCGAGCTTGCCCGCGAGCTCAGCGAGGTGCCCCTCCACTTCGTCGTAGGGTAGACAGCCCTCGAAGGTGCGCTCGCCACGCCCAGGGAGGCTGTAGCCGAGCAGGAGCCGCTCGAGCCCGAAGCGCCAGGTGTTCTGGTGCAGCGCTGGCTGACCATGCGCGGCGCGGAAGCGCTCGTCCTCACCCCAGCGGATCCCGCTCCTCTGGATCCACTCGATCAGCTGCTGGAGCTCGGCTTGCTCAATGCTGAAGCGCTTGGCGACGGGGGCCAGGCCGAGCAGATCCATGAACTCACTGGCGGTGCGCCGTGAAGGCGCGAGCGCGAACAGCCGCATGAGCCCCTTGAGCACTGGCGCGTCGGTCGCGGCGGCGCGGTCAGCGATGCGGTAAGGGATGAAGCGCCGCGAGCGGCGCGCTGGACGCGAGGAGCCGTCCGGGTTCAGCGTGCGCTCGCGCGCCTCCTCGAACACGGCCTCGAACAGTGGGGCGTAGCGCTCGATGTCAGTCGCCATGACCACGATGTCTTGTGGCTGGAGCGTCGGATCGCGCGCTAGCAGATCGAGCAAGGTGTCGTGCAGCACCTCGACCTCACGCATCGGGCCATGGCAGGAGTGGATGCGGATGGAGTCGTCCGTGGGCTGCTTCGGCTCCACGTCTACGCCCTGAGCGCCCAGGCCCTGAGCGTTGGACGCGGCGTCTAGGCCTTGATGGACAGTGACACTGTTTGGATCGTGCTCAGCGCCGAGCCGGGCCGAAGCGCCCGGCGGAGGGATCCGCGGCTCGAGATCCAAGAGGCTCTGTTGCAGGGCAGCGAGCCGGCTCGGGGCTGCCTCGGTCATCGCGTCTTCAAACAGCGACAGCGGCTCCTGGTAGCCCGTTGCGTGCTCCTCCACTAGCGCCTGAAGGTCGGCGCCGAGCTGCCCCAGGCTCATGAGCAGGGGGTGCCCCTCCAGTTCGGGGGTGTCTACGCCCGCGCGCTGCGCTCGCTGGCGAGTGGGTGCGCGCTCGGCGAACCACTCACGGGAGGGGACCAGCATGAAGAGGTGGACCTCAATCAGCTGAGACAGGGTGGTGAGCGTGCGAAGGTAGAGCGGGGGCAAACTTGAGAGGCCGAAGACGCAGAGCCGCTCGGGTAGCTGATGGGGCTCCCCGCTTCGCACCAGCTCAGCCACGCGTTGGTTAAACAGGGGCTCCAGGTTGGCGATGTGGCCCTCACGGATGGGCGCCGGCAGCCGCCGCCACAGCGCGGCCTGCCAACGAGCAGCGGTGGAGCCAAGCGACGGGTGGCCAGCCTGACGGGCGCCCGCCCCGCCGCCCTCGGCAGCGTCGCTGAACGCGCGCATCATTTCCGGGCGGAATAACAAGTATTGATCGAAGCAGCGCGCGATGCGCTCCGCCAGCTGATAGGCCCGGAGCCCGTCGAGGTCCCCTGTCAGGTAGCTGAAGAGCGGCGCGAGATCTGCCCGGTCCGCAGCGGTCAGCTTTACTGACGTATGCGCCGCGCCGTCTGCGGTGTCTGCGCTGCGCGTTGCACTGTCCGTGCTGCCCGCGCTGTCTGAGCTGCGCAGCGCCGCCAGCTCTGATAGCGCCTCGAGCACCGCGAAGAGCAGCGCGGACTGACCTTGCGCGCCGAGCAGCGGCAGCTCTGCTCGGCCTAGAGCACCGATCAGCTTGCCGCCAGACGGACCCGGCGAATCGGCCCCATGCGGGGCGAGGGCCCGATTCCCCGGGTCCTCCGCTTGACGCTGCTCCCCTTCACGCTGCTCTAGTGGCTGATTTGAGGACGATAACCGGTGAGCCGCTTGTCGTCCTAGCACCTCCGCGTAGGTGTGCTGAACGACGTTGCGCGGGTACAGGAACTCAGCGTTGGTGAAGATGCCGAGCCGCGTCGCCAGCTCCTGGCTGAGCCAGGTGGCCATGCCACGACCTTGAACCACCAGGCGCTCAGGCCGCAGCGGATCTTGCGGCGGACGCCGCAAGAGCTCTGCTAGCGCGCCCGCGAGCGCCTCTGCGCGGTTGCTCCGGTGGATGTACAGGTGGCGAATCATGTGGCGGGCGAGCGAGGGTGGCTGAGGGCGAGTCAACGCGCAGACTAGCGCAGCGCTGCACCTTGAGATATGCCAAAAAATGACCTCTGAGTGGCTGTTCAGTATAAGCCTGGCGGCAAAATCTCGGTATCTTCTGGTCCATGAGCGACCACTTCACCTGGCAGGCTCCTGGCCTGCCTTATCAATATGGCGTGACCATCCGTGGCGATCAGGCGGTGTGGCAGTGGTGGTCGTCGCCTGGGCTGCCACCCACGGAGGAGGCGCAGCCCCTCGCGGCCCTGACTGAAGGGCGTCAGGTCATCCCAAGTGCGTGGCAGCAAGTGCCTGAGTCCATTTGGGCTGAGCTGCAGCAGCGCGCCGCAGCCAGCCGGGGCACCTCACCCACCACCTTCGCGCCTGCGCTCGCCCCGGTGGGGCTGGCTGGCGCCGCTCCCCCTGGGCCTGCCGCGGGTGCGCCGCCTCCAGGGTGGGGACCGCCGGCGGGGTCGCCGCCGCCGGGTTGGGGGCCTCAGCAAGGTTTTGGCGCGCCGATGGGGCCGCCCGCTGCCGGCGTGCCGGCTCCAGGGGCGGGTCATGCGCCACCGCCGACGCCACCAGCCGGCGCGCAGCAGGGTTTTGGCGCGCCGATGGGGCCGCCTGCTAGCCCCTACGGCGCACCACCCTCGGCTCCACCTAGCGCCTCACAAGCGGCGCAGGCGAGCGATGCCGGCGCAGACGACCCCAAGGCCTACGTGCTCACCCTGCTGCGCGCTGGGGAGCACGCGCGCGCCGTGGCCTATTACCAGGCCACCTTCAAGGTCAGCGCCATCATGGCGCGCGAAGAGGTGGAGAACCTGGAGCAGCAGCTGCGTCGCTGAGCCCAGGCAGCGCCCCACGCGCCGCGGGCAGGCAATATCATGTGGATATTGCCTCAGCCGGCTCGCCTCGGCTCGCTCAGCTGTTGCGGCGCGCTAGTCCCGGCGCTCGCTCAGTATAATATCCGTATGGATATTGTACCAGCCGGCTCGCTCAGCTGTTGCGGCGCCCTACTGAGCTCGGCGAGCTTTGGCTGGGGCGCTGGCTAGGCTTTTGTTGGTCGGGGTGGCGCTGGCTGGGGGCGCGCTGGCTGGGGGCCAAGGTGCGCACGCTGGTGCGCTCACTGTGGATGCTTGAAGGGTTCAGCTCGCTGAGCATGCGGCGCACCTGGTCGAGATCGAGCGGCTTGGGGAGGGTGACCCTGCCTGAGTTGCGGATGTACTCCGCTTGCTCGGGGCTGAGCGCGCCGCCCGTGATGAACACGAAGCGCGCGGCCAGCTCCGGCCGGAGCCGCTCCACCCGCGCGTGGAGCTCGTCGCCGTTGCTCCCAGGGAGGTGCACATCGCACAGCACCAGGTCAGGCCAGAAGCTGCGGTCGAGCAGGGCAATCTCCGCCTCTGAGGCGCTCGAGGCGGTGTGCACGTGGTGAGGCTTCAAGGCGCGGCGCATGGTGCGCGTGAACACGTCATCGTCATCCACCAGCAGCACTTGAGTGCGCCGGGAGGTGCTCGGTGTGGTGCTCTCGGGCACCGCGAACACCCCGCTGCCACGCTCCGCTGCCGGCAGCAGCATCGTCAGGACAACTGAATAAATCGCCGTGCGGTGCAGCTCCAGGTGACCGCCGTGTTCGCGCAAGATGTCCTGAACGACGCGCAGCCGCAGGTCGCTGCCTAGCTGCCCTCCCGTGAGGGAGCGCTGCTCAAGCGTGCTGAGCGGCTTGCCGCTGCTCCCCACCTTGAGCGCGATCCCGCCGTCAGTCGCGGTGCAGCCGACCAGCACACGATGCCCGAGCTCACTGGCGCGCGTGGTGGCGTGCTCAAGCAGAGCCAGGGTGGCGCGCCTCACGTCAGCGCGCCGCCCCACCACCTCACAATCATCGCCGAGCTGCACCTCGCAGCTGATCCCCAAACGCTCGAGGTGCGGTCGGCGCTCCGCCAGCGCCTCTCGGACCACCTCGGAGAGATCGAGCAGCTCAAGGGGGCTCGGCGTAGCCCCCGCTTGCCCCAGCTGGGTCACCAGCTGCCTCAGGCGGCCCACCACCGCCTGGACGTCGCGCGTGAGCTCCTCAAGCTCGGAGACGCTGGCGCCGAGCGCGGTGTCGCTGGGCCCTGCCACCGCGCCGATGTCGCTCACGAGCCGCTCTTGCTCTTCGAGCTGGAGCGCCAGCGCGCCCACCGGGCCGCGCAGCTCATGGGCGATGGTGGACGCGAGCAAGAGCTCGTCATGCGGCCCCGAGGACTGGCTCGCCGCGGCCACTGAGCGCGCCTCACCCACCATGGCGAGCGCGAGCACGTGGGCGACGGCGCGCGCGAAGTCGACGCCCTCTTCGTCTAGCGTGGCTCCGCGTGGAAACAGCACGACCAGCGCGGCCAAGCGCTCGCGCCGGTGCAGCACCGGGACCGCGATCAAGGCGTGATACCCCAGCGCCGCCAGCTCACCGATCTGCGTCAGTTCAGCTGAACGTGTGCGGATGTCCGTGATGACCAGGGCGCGGCGCATGCCGAGCGTTTGGTTGGCGATCTGCGCGAGCACCTCGCGCGCCGCCAAGGGCGCGTGGAGCCCATGCTCGGCCACCACGCGCGGCGTGGCCTCAGCTTGCAGCGCGACCCCCGCTGGGGCGTTCAGCCCCATGAGCAAGAGCCCGAGGCTATCATCAAGCAGGCCACCCGCCGACTCCGCGCTCAGCCGCACCGCCAAGCCCGAGAGCAGGTTCATGCGGCGGAGTCTCAGCTGATCTTTCATGGCGACGGGCAGCTCTTGGTAGTCTTCATAGAGCCAGTTCCGCTGACTAGCTCTGACGTGGCGCTGGCTGGCGCATCAGGGGGGAGGGCAGGGGGTTTGGCATCCGCCGCGCGGCTGCGCGGTGTGGTCGCAGCGCGACCACGATGTGAGGCGCCACTTGGCCCTCGTGAGCTGCCGCTCAAGGCAATCTTTGGGATCAGACGACCTGGTGGGCCGCCTTGGGGTGCCCTTGAAGAGCCCAGCCAACCTCGCTGCGTACGCTAAGCCGCAGCTCGGTCACGGGTGGAGGGACTTAGAGACCCTATAGCCACACGTCCCCTCAGCATGGCGCTACTTCGAGCGCAGCGCAACTACCATGAACGCGGCCTCCTCCGATCCCTACGTAAGCGGCCGAGGCGCTGAGCAGCTCGCTACAGCCTCGCTGAAGTGCCCTGCTCGCCGCTGGCTGCGTGCGAGCAGGCCTGGCCGATCCCAGTGACGCTGGATGACATGCGTTACCAGACGGCAACGTCAGCAACCCCAGGCCTGGCCGATCCAGCGACGCTGGATGACAAGTCCTCAAACCCGAGGCTAGAGCGTGTAGCGGAGCACTGGATAAGGTTGGAAGTCGTGAATCACCTCAAACCCTAGCTCTTGTAACAGCTCGAAGCGTCCGGTGAAGAGCGCCTCAGGGGGGAGCCCCGTGGCCCGGTGTGGGAACGCCTCAAGCGCGCGCGCGCCGAGCTGCCTGGCGTGCTCAATGCCCGCCAGCAAGAGCCGCCGCGGCACGCCTTGGAGCCGATGAGCAGGCGTCACCAAGAAGCACCCGATCGCCATCACGCCGCCGCGATCCCCCTCGAAGCAGGGCAGCCCGCGGTAGATGCGCTGCTCGTAGTGCTTAGCCAGCTGGGCTGACCAAGAGAGCCGCATCCAGCCCACCACCTCCCCGCCTTGGAGCGCAATCACCCCGGCTAGAGTCTGCGCCCGCACCGCGGCGAGCAGCTCGTCGCGGTTCTCCTCGGGGTGATTGTAGCAGCGGTCGAGCCACTCGTTTTTATCCCCGTGGAAATCATACCAGCGACAGTGGCAGGGCGTCTGGCTCACCTCGAACAGCGCCGCGAGCGCTAGCGCGTCCTCGGCCGTGAGGGGGCGCACCTGCAGCTCAGGGCCGTGGCTAGCCTGGCTTGGTTCAGTCATGGCTTGGTTCAGTCATGGCTTGGTTCAGTCATGGCTCACTGGGGGCTCAGCCTTAAGGCCTAGCAGCAGCTCCACGAGGCGCGCGGCGCGGAGCAGCTGCGGCTCCTGCAAGCGGCGCCCGATCAGCTGGCAGCCGATGGGTAGGGGCGGGTGCGCTTCGGTGGCCTCCGTGAACCCGCAGGGTAGGGAGATGGCCGGGAGGCCTGCCAGCGAGGCGGGCAGGGTCAGCACGTCGGCGAGGTACATGGCGAGCGGATCTTGGGTGCGCTCACCGAGCGGGAAGGCAGGCTCGGGCGCGGTGGGGGTGAGCAGCACGTCCACTTGTTCGAGCGCGGCGCCGAGCTCGCTCGTGATCAGGCGCCTCGCTGCTTGGGCCTTGCGGTAGTAGGCGTCGTAGTAGCCCGCGCTGAGGGCGTAGGTGCCGAGCAAGATGCGCCGCTTCACCTCCGCGCCGAAGCCTCGCCCGCGGGTCTCGGCGTAGAGCGCGTGGAGATCGCCGCCTGGGGGCTCGTGGCGCAGCCCGAAGCGCACGCCATCGAAGCGCGAGAGGTTGCTCGAGGCCTCGGCGGCGGCGATCACGTAGTAGCTCGCGACCGCGTAGCGGGTGTGGGGTAGGGTGGTCTCCACCAGGGTCGCCCCCGCGTTAGCGAGGGCGCTCTTGAGGCGCTCAAGCGCCGCGTGCACCGGGGGGCTCAGCTCGGCCTCGTAGTGCTCGCGAGGCAGGCCGACGCGGAGCCCCTTCAGATCTTGGAGGGTGAGCGGCTGGAGCGCGGCCTCCGTTGGCTCCGCCTGTGCGGTGGACGTGGTCTGGTCGCGCGGGTCATGGCCGGCGATGACGTCAAACAACAGCGCGGCGTCTTGGACGCTTTGCGCGAACGGGCCCACGACGTCCAGGCTGGAGGCGAAGGCCACCAAGCCGTAGCGCGACACCCGACCGTAGCTCGGTTTGAAGCCGACCACGCCGCAGAAGGCGGCCGGCTGACGGATGGAGCCGCCGGTGTCGCTCCCCAGCGCGAGCGGCGTGAGCGCGGCGCTCACGCTGGCGGCTGAGCCGCCGCTTGAGCCACCTGGGCTGCGGCTGAGATCCCACGGGTTCTTCACGGGGAAGAACGCGGAGTGCTCGCTCGAAGACCCCATCGCCAGCTCGTCGAGGTTCGTCTTCCCGATCAAGATCGCGTCGCTCGCCCGGAGCCGCTCCACCACGTGAGCGTCGTAGGGAGGGCGCCAGGCGGTGTTCAGCTGACCTGTGCGGGTGAGGACGCGGGAGCCCGCGGTGGTGGGCGCGTCGCGGATCACCAAGGAGTCTTTGATCGCCACCGGGACGCCAGCCAAGGCGCCGAGCGGCTCCCCAGCGCGCCGCTTGGCGTCCACGGCGCGCGCCTGCTCAAGCGCGGCGTCGTGAGCCACGTGCAGGAAGGCCCCCAGCTCAGCGCGCGCTTCGATGCGCGCTAGGGCTGCGCTGACCACCTGCTCCGCGCTGACTTCGCCGCTGACGATGCGCTCTCGAAGCGCGCGCGCCTCCAGCCGCGCCGTCATGGCTCCTCCACGAAGCGTGGCACCGCGAAGCTGCCGCCCAGCGCGCGCGGCGCCTCGGCGAGCACCTGGTCTCGCTCAAGCCCGGGGCGTGGCGTATCCGCGCGGAGCGGCGTGTCCAGCTGCTCGAGCTCAGCGCGCTGCTGTGAGCTGCTGAGGGGCGCCGCGCTGAGCTCGACGTCGAGCTCAGCGAGCTGATCCATGTACTCAAGGATCTGCGACAGCTCGGCGCCCAGCTGATCGAGCTCAGCTGGGGTGAGGGCCAGGCGCGCGAGGCGCGCCGTGTGCTCGGCTTGTTCACGGGAGATGCTCACGGGCGCCGAGCTTAGTCGATGTTCAGTGGCTTGGGCTGCGGCGCTCCCATTTATCCCGTGGTGGCGCGAGCGGTGTTCAGTGTGGCGAGCCTCGAACAGCGTGCGCGGCGCGGTGCCAAACCCCCAAAAAATCCAGCGCGTGATGAGGACGTGCGACGCCTTCCATCGCAACCCAGCCGGCGGCTTGCCGACCTTCGCCCCATGCCTGCCGCCCTCGCCCAGGACCTCGCCGCGCTGCTCGACCCGCACCCGTTTCGGATTGGGCAGTTGGTGCCGGGGAGCCCCTACCGCATCATGGACTTCATCGGCAAAGGCGGGATGGGGTGCGTGTACGAGGTGGAGCACGTCACCTTGGGGAAGCGCTTCGTGCTCAAATCGCTGATCGGCGCGGCGCGCCCGGAGCTGAGCGCGCGTCTGCAAAATGAGTGGCGCGCGCTGGCCCAGCTCGAGAGCCCGCACATCGTGGCGGTGACGGACGCGGGCGCTTGCGCCACCGGGGCGCCCTACTTCGTGATGGAGCGGCTTGAGGGTGAGACGCTGCGCGCCTTCATGCGTCGAACTGGCGTCATCCCAGCCGGGGTGGCGCTGCGCTTAGCCGCGGAGATGCTCACCGGGCTGGGGGCGGCGCACGCGGTCGGCATCATCCACCGCGACGTGAAGCCGGCGAACGTGTTCATCACGGCCGCGGGTCAGGTGAAGCTGCTGGACTTCGGGGTGGCGAAGGTGGCCTTCGGGGCGCAGGGGCTGACCGTCGAGGGCATGGCGGTGGGGACACCGCGCTACATGGCGCCAGAGCAGGTGCGCGGCGGGCCCGTCGATGGTCGCGCTGACGTGTACGCGGTGGGCTTGATTTTGTTCGAGATGCTGACTAGTGCGCGGCCCTTCGATGATCGCCGCGGCGTGATGGGGCGCTTCAGCGACGCGCCGTCGCTCACCTCCATCGCGCCTAAGACGCCAGCGGCGCTCGACGCGTTGGTGGCGCGGCTGCTCGCGGCTGACCCTAGGCGCCGACCCGTGACCGCGCTGGCGGCGCGTCAGGAGCTGATCTCGGTGGCGGCGAACCTGCCGCTCGGCGCGGGGGAAGAGGCACTCCATCAGGCGGGGCGCGCTAGCGCCCGCTGCCCGCGGCTGGTGGAGCGGCTGCTCGCAGCTCAAGGCCAAGAACCCCAAGCGCTCGTGAGCGCCGTGACGCGCGTTGACGGCGAGCGTGGTGCGATAGGCGCCAAGCCTGGGATCTCTGGTATGACAGTGAGGCTGACGGATGCCCGCTTGGGTGCGCGCCCAAGCAGCGCTCAGGCGGAGCCCGAGCGTGACCGCACCAGCGTGGCCCCCAACGACACCTTCCCAGAGCAGGTGGCGTTCGACGTGAGCACCAGCGCCCTGAGCACCAACCAACCAGCGGCCGTACCGCGCGCGACCTTGGAGCCGCCCACGCCGCCAGCCGCGCGCCGCCATTCGTCATCGGAGCTGTCTTATGCTGCGCCTTCAGCGCCAGCTCCCTCAGCACCAGCGCCGTCAGCGCCAGCCTCCTCACCACCGCCGTCCTCCCGTGTGCGCCCGGTGGCGGTGTGGTCCCCGCTGCCGATGGCTCCCCGTCCAGCCTCGAGCCGAGGGTCGGCTTCAGCGTCCCCAGCGCTGACCGCGCGCTCACCGCGCCCCGCTCGCCGTCCTCCAAGTGTCGTAGCGCCGACGCGAGCCGAGGTGAGGTCGCCCACGGCTAGCGTGGGCTCGCGCAACGTGGCCGCGCAGCTCGAACCCTCAGCTAGGTCAGCGCGCGCCGCTCTCGTGGCGCGGCGAGTGGCGGAGCTGGGCGCCACCCTACGTGATCCGCCCCCCAGCTGGCCTGCGCGGCGCTGGCTGGTCGCGGGGCTGGCTGCAGGAATCGGCCTTGCGGCCGGTTTGGGTGCTTGGCTAGGTTCGTGGTAGTGAGCTGGCTGGCCACTGCAGCTAGCGGCCTCCCAGGGCCTCCAGGGCCTCCAGGGCCTTCAGGGCCGGGCAAGAGCCGAGCAAGGGTGCACCACGAAGCGCCAGGAGGCGGTGGTTCGCAGCGCTAGGGCGCCCGGCGGGGCGCATTTCAGCGCGCGGCGCCTTTACGGAGGGCATCCTTTGCCGTAGGGTTCGCGCCCCCTGGTCAGCCAGGGGTGCTTGAGCCTCAGGCTCGGGCAATCCCACAACACACACCTCGCGCGCGACTTGGGTGCCCCGGTGCCTGGCTTTGGTCAGGTTGGCGCTCAAAGCGAGGTGGAGGCTCAACCGGAACTGGAGCGCCACCATGACTGAAGAACAAGTAGTAGCAGCAGCAGCCCCCGAGAAGTCCCAGACCGAGCGCCTCTTGCGCGACCCCGCCGACCCCATGGGCGTGCGTGAGTTGTTTGAGGCGGGCGTGCACTTCGGCCACCAGACCAAGCGCTGGAACCCGAAGATGCGGCCGTACATCTACGGCGCGCGCAACGGCGTCCACATCATCGATTTGGATCGCACCGTCACGCTGTTCCGCAAGGCGTTTGAGTTCGTTCAGGACGTCGCCGCGCGCGGCGGTCACGTGCTGTTCGTCGGCACCAAGCGCCAGGCGCAGGACATCGTCCGCGAAGAGGCGAGCCGCGCGGGCATGTTCTTCGTCACCAACCGCTGGCTCGGCGGCACCATGACCAACTTCCGCACCATGAAGGGCGGCCTCGAGCGCCTCCGCACCTTGGAGCGCATGAAGGAAGATGGCACCTACGAGCAGCTGGTGAAGAAGGAGACCGTGCGCCTCGAGCGTGAGCGCGAGCGCCTGGAGAAGTACATCGGCGGGCTCAAGGGCATGGGCTCCATCCCCCAGGCGATGTTCGTCATCGACCCGGCGCAGGAGCAGATCGCCGTGAGTGAGGCGCGCAAGCTCAAGGTGCCGGTCGTGGCCATCACGGACACCAACTGCAACCCGGATCAAATCGATCACGTGATCCCGGGCAACGACGACGCCATCCGCTCCATCCGGCTCATCACCGGCGCCATCGCTGACGCCTGCGTGATCGGTGCCTCACGGCGGCGCGATCAGGTCAACGGGCGTGGTGAGCGCGGCGAGCGGGGCGACCGTGAGCAGCGTGGCCCTCGTGGCCCTGAGACGCTCGTGATGCGCAGCCGCGGCTGAGCATCCCTGCGCTTCAAGCGCCTGCAGTCAGGCGTACTGCCTTTAACCGCGAGCCGCGCGCCTTCAGCGTGGGCGGCTCGCGTCACCCGCAGCGAACAGCGCACCGCTGCTCGCTTTAAGAACCCACGGGCCTCCCAGGTTGAGGCCCATTCGTTCCCACGCCGACGCGGCCTCGTAGCTTGCGCCGGTGAACCCACGGTCGGGCTCAGAGGCCCGGTTTGAGAGAGTGAGAGGACAACATGGCTCAGGTCACCATGCAGCTCGTGAAGGAGCTGCGCGATCGCACGCAGGCAGGGCTCGCCGACTGTAAGTCGGCCCTGGCAGAGGCTGAAGGCGACATCGAGAAGGCAATCGAGGTCATCTTGAAGAAGGGGCTCGCCAAGAGCGCCAAGCGCGCCGGCAACGCAGCCGCTGAGGGCGAGGTCGCCGCTAAGGTCGCCGCCGATGGCAAGAGCGGCGTGCTGGTCGAGGTCAATATCCAGACGGATTTTGCGGCCCGCAACGCGGACTTCAAGGCGTTCGTGGAGCAGGTGCTGCTCGCAGCAGAGGCCGCCCCAGAGGGCGCGGATATCGGCGCAGAGCCGTACCCCGCGGGCGGCGGCAGCGTGGAGGAGGTCCGCGCGGCGCTGGTCGGCAAGCTGGGTGAGAACGTGATCGTGCGCCGCTGGGCGCGCCTGAAGGTTGAGGGCGCGGGCGTCGTCCGCTCCTACGTGCACATGGGCGGTAAGGTGGGCGTGCTACTCAGCGCCCAGCTGGGTGACGCGGCCGCGCTGCAGAAGCCCGAACTCGACAAGTTCTTGGACGACTCGGCGATGCAAGCGGCGGCGATGGCCCCGCTGTTCCTGAACAAGGAGCAGGTGGACCAGGCGCTGGTGGCCAAGCAAGAGGAGATCTTCGCGGGGCAGCTCGCCGAAGAGGGCAAGCCGGAGGCGGCGCGCCCCAAGATCATCGAGGGCAAGGTCGCCAAGTGGCTGCGCGAGGTGTGCCTGGTGGAGCAGGCCAGCGTGATCGAGACCGGCAAGACGGTGGACGAGCTCCGCGCTGAGACGCAGGCGAGCATCGGCACCAGCCTGGTGCTCCTCAACATGGCGCGCTTCGAGCGCGGCGAGGGCGTGGAGAAGAAGGAAGACAACTTCGCGAACGAGGTCGCCGCGATGGCGACCGGGCAAGCCTGACAGTCAGTCAGTGAGCCTGAAGCTGCGGGCGCCTGCGAGAGCGGGCGCCCGTCTGCGTTTTGTCGCGCTGCTGTGAGGCTGACATGAGTCGCAGCGGCGCCATGTGGTAGCGGCCCGGCGCTGTCAGCGCACATGGGTTTAGGGTTTGGGGGTTAGACGGCACCGCGTCACCACGGCGCCGCGCGCCTCACCCAAGCGCGCCGTTCGGCTCAGTACTGGCGGCGGGAGAGCCGGGGGGCAGGGTAGTCTGGGCGCTCCTGCTCCAGCTCACGCAGCCGCTCTCGCAGTGGCGCAGCGCGCTCGGTGTCGGCGCCTAGATCGCGCCGCTCGCTCGGATCTTCCTTGAGGTCGAACAGCTGCGGGCGTTCGTCAGTCTCCGTGACGAGGAGCTTCAGGTCGCCGTGGATCAAGGCGCGGCGGCGCGGGCTCTGATCGGTGTAGGGCATGTCGATCACGATGTCACGGTCAGTGGGTTTGACGAGTCCGCGCAGCTCAGGCACCAGCGACTCGCCGCGCATCGCGCTCGGCGCCTCCACGCCCAAGAGGTCGAGCAGGGTGCGCCCAAGGTCCAGGTGGCTCCGGCGCGCGTCGATGCGCCGCGGCGTGACGCCCGGCACCTTGAAGAGCAGCGGCACGCGCGTGGTCACCTCGTAGAGCAGGAAGCCATGCTCAAAATAGCTCTTGTGCTCACCGAAGGCCTCGCCATGGTCGGCGGTGACGATGATGGCTAGCTGTTCGGCCCAGGGCTCCTTGGAGAGCTCCGTGAGCAGCCGGCCAATTTGCTGGTCCGTGTGGCGCACCTCACCGTCGTACTGGTTCCTCAGCGACTGTCCCACGGCGCTGAGCGGCGCGCCTGGTGGTACCTCAGGCTGACCTTCCGGGTAAGGGCTCCCGCGGTAAGGCTCCGCGCCGGGGTGCCGCACGTAGGAGAAATGCGGATCCATGTAGTGCACCCAAGAGAAGGAGCGCGGCGCGGCGGGCTTCTGGTGGTGCTCGCGCAGCTCCTCCAAGAGGAGATCCGTGAGGGTGGGGTCCACCACCGCGCCCTCACGTGCGGGGTAGAGCACGATCTTCGGGAACAGGCGCCAGCGCGCAAATCCCTGGCTGATCCCGGTGGCCCCTAGGAAGTAGACATGACCATGCACGCCGATGGTGTGGAGGCCTGCCGCCGCCGCGTGCTCCGCGAGGAAGTCCGCCTCCGGTAAGAAGGAGCTGGTGGCGCGCCCATCGCGCGGCAGCTCGCTCGGGTGCCGCCCCGCCATCAGCCCAGCCAGCGACATGGAGGTGTAGCTCGAGAGCGCGTAGGCGTGGCTGTAGACGACGCCCTCGGTGGCCAGCCGGCTCAAGTGGGGGGCGACGTCGCGCGGGTAGCCTGCCCAGGGCATGTCGGCGCGCAGCGAGTCCACCGTGATCAAGAGCACGCTCATCGGCGCGAGCGGCGCTGGCGCTTCGGGCTCGGCGCTGGGCGCTGGGGCGCTCAGCGCTGCGCTGGCGCTCGGGGTGCTCTCGGCGGGCTCGCGTGGCGCGCGATCGCAGGCGAGCAGCGTGAGCGCGCCCAGGGGGACGCACCAGCGCAGGGTGATGCGTGAGCGCGCGCGCGGTGCCCTGAGCGTCACGTGAGCTGTGATTGAGACGTATGCCTGACGAATCAGTCTTGGAAGAAGATGGGGTTCGCGACCGCGAACGCCTCACGGCCAGGGTGCACTGGCGCGAGATCGCCATCCCCGCGCACATGCATCACGACCCAGCTGCGTGGACGGCTGGTGTTGAAGTTTACCGTCACGAGGTTCACGTAGCGGTTGCCGGTGCCGGCGCCGGCGGGCAAGAGCGGCTGCTCCTCCACCGTCTCGCCGTCGACGATGATCTCCAGCGTGCCGCCGCTGATCCAACTGGGGCCTTGCACCGTGACCGTGAACTCGACCTCGCTGTCGCCGCTCAGCGTGGACCCTGGCCCGGTGCCGCCCGGGCCCTCCACCTGCATCAGGAGGCCGCCTGAGATGGTGGAGGTGCCGGCCGCCATGGTGTCGCGCACGGTGTTGATGGTGAGCTGCTGCGGATCGTCGTGGCCAAAGTCCATGCAGGTGCGCGGGTAGCCCACCGGCGAGGTCCTGATTTTGTGGCTGTCCGAGGCGCCGGTGGCCCAGAAGGTGTGCCCGTGGTTCAGCAGCGCGAACCAGTCAGCCACGCTCTTGTTTCGGTTGGCGTCGAAGCTCGAGTCGTTGAACACCTCGATGGCGTCGAAGTTGGTGCTCCACAGATCCGTGTTGCGGCCCTCGCCCGTCTCGCGGTCAAACCGCACGCTGCTGAAGTACGCCCCGAACCCGCCGCCGCTCGGGTGGTTGATGATGAACACGGGGTTCTCAGGCAGCGCGCGCACGGCGGCGAACATCTGCGGCGGCTTCAGGCCAATCCACTCGACGGCGCCGTTGTTCACTGCCTCCGGCCGCGGCAGGAGCGGCACCACCCCGAAGTGCCCCCAGGTGAAGGTGGTGAGCTCCTCGCTCGGCATGCCGAACGCCCAGGCCTCTAAGCCGAAGGACTCGATCACCGGTTGGAAATCCACCACCCACTCGTGCTCACTGGAGACTGGGATCTCCAGGCCGTCGGCGATGGCGCTCCGCACCTTCATCTCGATGGGATCCGGGGAGTCCGCGCTCTGATGTGAATGGATATGGAAATCCGCGCACATGATCCCAGTGGAGTCCACGCTGCGCTCGAGCACTGCGTTGATGGTCTCGGTGGCGCCGGCGGCGACCGTGACGACGGTGTCGCTCAGCTCCCACTCGAAGCCGCGGCTCACCACCACCCGGTGCTCACCGGGCGGCACGACCAAGGTGGTGTCACCGGTGACGGCGAACTCTTGGTGCAGGCGGCCGTTCACCTCATCCAGCACGCCGTAGGCCGCGGGGGTGGCGGCGACGGGCGCGCTTGGGATCACCTGGACACGCACCGGGAGCGCCACGCCGCTGTCAAAGTCGGTGGCGATCACGCGGATTTTGCCGGCGGGCTCCAGCCGCAGATCCACGCCCGTGGCGGCGCCGTTGACCGCCTGCCCGGCGCCAAGCGGGTAACCCGGCTGGTGCGGGATGAGCCGCGCGCCGCCGCTCGGCACGTGCACCGTGTAGCTGCCGTCCGCACGCGACTTGGAGCGGCTCAGGTAATCGCCGCTCGGGCTCTCGGCGTGGACCCAGGCGTCAGCCACTGGGGCGCCGCCTTGATCTAACACCCGCCCGGTGATCTCCGCCCACGCGGCCTCGTTGTCCACGCGGCGAATCGCCTCGCGCAGGCCGTCGTAGTCCGGGCCACCGCCGATCAGCTCGACGTGGTCGTTCCAGGTGATGGCGCAAGGATCCGCGACGAAGCCTGGACCGGTGAAGTACTGGAAGCCGCTGATCTCCACCGCGGAGGTGAGCTTTTTTCCATGTGGGAGCCGCCAGGCGAAGTTCCATGGCCCGGAGATGAAGCCGCCAAAGTCGAGCGCCCCGCGCGCGGGCGCAAAGCCAAACTCAGCGGACGCGAACCGGTTGTGGTTCAGCTGGAAGAAGCCGTGCATCTCATCGGTGATGGTGCCATCCGTGAAGGCCATGGGGTCCTCCTTGGGGTTGGCGATGCCGACCCGCACCAGCAGGCGCTCTGAGCCTGGCTCCAGGACGTAGTCGTAGGCCGCGATCGCGTCGTAGCGGCGCGGGAAGATGACCGACAGCGCGCCGTCCAGGAACGGGATGGCGGTGAGCGGCCCCGTGACGCGCACCACCGCGGCCTCACCGTTGCTGCCGTCGTTGATCACGCTGACGCTGGTCGGGTCGATCATCTGGATCGACAGCGACATCAAGGTCTCGTTGTAGCGCGACAGCCCGCGGGGGCGGCCATCATCCCCCACCTGATCGATGGCTAAGATCTCGCCGCCAAAGCGCGCGTAGCCATCGCTCATGCCTTTGTCCTCGATGGTGACCGCGATTTTGTCGTTCGCGAGGACGAAGTCCCCCACGTTGATCCGCTGGCGGCCGTGGGCCGGTTGCACGATGTCCGCGGCGTTAGTCAGCCTACCTGCCCGGGCCTGACCCGCGGCCTTGGCGCCGAACACCTGTGCGTGACCGTTCGGGTCACCAACCTCGAAGTCGCTGGGGCAGCTCCCGGCGTCCGTGCCGCCGCTGCCCGCCGTGCCGCCATGAGCCCCGCTGCCGCCGCCACCGCCCCCGCCATCGTCGTCGCTGCACGCATAGACCGAACCGAGGCAGGCGGCGCAGGCCGCGATGTGAACTCCACGTAAGCGCATGGAGACGAGCTTGTCACAGTTGGCCAGGCTTGTCGGCCGATGTGTGGCGGCGAATGAGCGCGGTGGATCAGCTAGCGCCCGCTTTGAGCTTGGGGGATCGGGGGGTTGGGCACCTCGCTGGGTGGCGCTCCCTCCCTGAGCGGCGCTAACGAAGTCGCCGCCTCAGCGCTCACCTGGCCTCAGCGCGCTATAGCGCGGCGCGTCAGGTGCCCATTGACTACTGAAGCCCCTGCCGCAGCACCCCGATCACGCGGTCTTGTTCGGCCGCCGTCATGGCGCTGCCGCTCGGCAGGCACAGCCCGGTGGCGAACAGCCGCTCGCTCACCGCGCCGCCGAGCGCCTGGCAGCCTTGGAACACCGGCTGCAGATGCATCGGCTTCCACAGCGGGCGCGCCTCGATGTCCTCTGCCTCCAGGGCGAGCCGCAGCACCTCCGGGGTGGCGCGGGCGACGCCTGGCTCAAGCAGCAGACAAGTCAGCCAACGGGTGGAGAAATAGCCCTCCGGCTCGGGCATGAAGCTGAGCCCCGGCAGCCCGGAGAGCTCGGCGGCGTAGCGCGCGAAGTGCGCGCGGCGCGCGGCGACTCGTGAGCTTAGCTGACGAAGCTGCCCGCGCCCCACGGCGGCGAGCAGGTTGCTCAGGCGGTAGTTGTAGCCGAGCTCGCGGTGCTCGTAGTGGGGGAAGGGCTCGCGGGCCTGGCTGGCTAAGGTGCGGGCGCGCCGGATGAGCTCCTGACTTGCGCCGCACAGGGCGCCGCCGCCGCTCGTGGTGATGATCTTGTTGCCGTTGAAGGAGAAGGCGCTGAGCGCGCCGAAGCTGCCCGCCGGCGCGCCCTGGTAGCTCGCGCCGAGCGCCTCGGCGGCGTCCTCAATGATGGGGACCTCATAGCGCGCGCAGGCGGCCTGCAGCCGCTCATAGTCAGCGCACTGGCCGTACAGATCCACCGCGAGGAGCGCCTTGGGGAGCTCGCCGCGCTGGGCCGCGCGGGGCAGCTCCTCTGCCACCAAATCGGGGTCGATGTTCCAGGTGTGCGGCTCGCTGTCG
>CAYQAC010000051.1:0-18058 GCA_964415255.1 uncultured Polyangiaceae bacterium
TCGCTAGGACAGCATCCTCATGAATGGGGTAGACAACTCCATTGACACACACCGAGGGTGACCGCATCTACCAGCGCCACTACGGCGCGACGCGCCCTGCGTCGCACATGGAGCACTACTTTTACCGCCAGGGTGACGAGTACCTGTTCACGGAACTCCCCAGCACGCCGCTCCACTACATCGCCGCGCGCATCGGGCTACACGCTCGGGCGCCGGTGTTACTGGGGCCCCGCTGGAGCTGGGAGCAGCGCGACCGGCTCGCCCAGGATCCAGGCTTCCCACGCATCACGATTGCGCGGCCTTGAGCGCCTGTGCCCCGCTCAAGGTATCGAGCTTGCTGAGCGCCGTACAGCACACTTTAGATTGGTGACGATGCTCGCAGCATTTCCGTTGGGGGTTTGGGGCTTAGACAGCGCCGCGCAGCTGAGATAGCTTCGCTCCCTGTGCGTCCACCTGAGGTCATCATCCGTCGCAACAACGTCCACGCGGGTGGGCTGGGCTTTTTCTTCATCGCTTTGGGGGGGATGATTGCGCTTTGCTACATCCTCTTGGCGATCATCTTCCTTGGGCCCCAGGGGGAGTCGATCGCGCTAGAAGAGATGTTGGGGGGCATCGGCATCATCAGCTTCCTGGCGGTGGCGTCGCTCGCCTTCTACTGGGCCCTCGCGCGCTGGGAGTCAGTGAAGCTGACGCCTGATGGAATCAGCCTGCTCGGGGGGGGCATGGTGAAGCGGACGTTCACGAGGGACGCCATTCGCTTCATCGCGGTGATCCACACGGAGCCTGCCGGAGGAGCCGAGGCCTTCACGCGGCGGCAGCTCACGCTCGCGGACGCAGCGCGCTTGAACGGCCGGGCGAGCCTCGGCACCACCATGATCGTCGTCAGCAACGTGGCGGCGCCGCGCGGCGACATCATCGGCTTCATGGCGAGCTCGCTGAGGCAGCCGGCGAGTCGCCGTGAGCTCATCATCTTTTACCCGTACCCTGCGGCCATCCAATTCCTGGCGGCGTACTATCACAACAAGGTGTACTGACGCACAAGTCGGAGAGGGCGAGCGGGCCTCCGCTGCGAGCCGCTGATAGATCGGTGACGATGCTCACAGCACTTTCCGTGGCGGTTCGGGGTTTGGACGGCACCGCACAGGTAAGATAGCTTCGCTCGCTGTGCATCCACCTGAGGTCATCATCCCTCGCCACAACGTCCACGCGGGTGGGCTGGGGTGCGTGTTCATCACTTTGGGCGGGATGCTCGCGCTTTGCTTCGTCCTCTTGGTGGTCATCTTCCTCGGGCCCCAGGGGGAGTCGCTTTCGCTAGCAGACATGTTGGGGTCCCTCGGCGTGGTCGGCTTCCTGGGTGTTGCCTCGCTTGGCTTCTATTGGGTCCTCGCGCGCGGGGAGTCAGTGAAGCTGACGATAGACGGGATCAGCCTGCTCAGGGGGAGCCGGGTGAAGCGGACGTTCACGAGGGACGCCATCCGCTTCATCGCGGTGATCCACACAGAGCCTGCCGGAGGCGCCTACGCCTTCACGCGGCGGCAGCTCACGCTCGCGGACGCAGCGCGCTTGAATGGCGGGGTGAGCGTCGGCACCACCATGATCTTCGTCAGCAACGTGGCGGCGCCGCGGGGCGACATCATCGGCTTCCTGGCGGGCTCGCTGAGGCAGCCGGCGAGTCGCCGCGACCTCATCACCTTCTATCCGCACCCGGCGGCCATCCAATTCCTCGCGGCGTACTATCACAACAAGGTTTACTAGGACGACGAGTCAGGGCCCAGGCAGCCCGAGCGTCGCCGCTGTCCGCACCAGCTCTGCGCGAGAGGCGATGCCCATCTTAGCGAGCGCGCGAGACAGGTGGGTGCGCACCGTGGGGGCCCCGACGCCAAGCGTGTACGCGATGAAGTCGTCACCGTGGCCTTGGGCCGCTAGCTCAACGACTTGGCGCTCGCGGCGCGTGAGGCTGCGTGTCTCTGAGACGATGGGCTCGTTCTCGCAGGCGACGACGAAAGCGCGCCCATCGGAGTCGAAGGTCTCGACGACGGTGTAGTGCCCCGCGAAGAGGCCCCTCCAGAGCTCAATCGCTTGATCGGGCGCGTCGCGCGCGAGCTCACCTCGCGCGTGGTCCACCGCGCGCGCTGCCTCCTGCAATAGCGCGCGTAGGTCCGGGGCGTCGGCCAGGGCCTCACTCGCGTGAGCGACGCGCCCAGAGCGCTCAAGCACCAGATCCGCTCGTGAGAGCAAGCGAGCTTGCGACTTGACCGCCCGGCGCAGACGGAGGCCGGCTGCCAAGTGCACGCCGACGCGCTCCCAGGTCTGCCGGAAGCGAGCGGCGACATCGAAGTCCTCGTTGAGGGTGCAGGTCACGCCGACGCTCAGGTCGTCAAGGATGGCGCCTTGGACCTGGAGGACGTCCGTGGCGCCCCATGGCCCGAACGTCATCTGCATCGCCTGCTCGAACATCTCCTTCGGGATGCCGAAGCCCTGCGCGAGCGCGCTGCCGAGGCCGCAGTGGGTCGCGCGGTACTTGACCGCGTTGAGCTCAGCCGGGCAGAGGTTCTCCATCTGCTCAATGCCCTGGAGGAAGGCCTCATCGTGAGGCTTGAAAAAGGCAGCCTCCCTGTCAAATCCTCGATCGTGGCTGCGGATTAAGGAGACGGACAGCGGCATCCCAGGGTCCCCCAGCGTGACGCTCGCCTCATGCGCGATGGCCTCAAGCCACTCGGAGTCGGCCAGGTCGAGCCGATACGCGGCCTCGACGAAGCGCATCGCTCCTTCCCCGCGCACCGCTCAGGGCCCCCTCAGCAAGGCGCGCGTGACCCCGCGGCGGCTGGTTGTGCCCAGCTTCCCCAGCACCGCGCGCACTTGGTTCGCGATGGTGCGCACGGAGCGTCCACGCGCCCTCGCTATTTCGGCGTTGCTCATCCCCTGCGTGATGAGCTGGGCGATCTCACGCTCAGCTGGGCTGAGCTGGGCGCCCTGGGCCTTGGGGCGACTCGCGACGACGAGCCGGCTTGAGGCGAGCTCGAAGGAAGCGATCCGCATCCTTCGCAAGGTAGCGCACCGCTCACGCCCCTTGGAAGGTCCATTTCACGACGGAGCCCCTCAACGAGCCGCGAGCTCGTTCGTGAACCGCTGGATGCGGCTGTTGTGGCCGCGGCAGGCCTTCGGGGTGCCGGTCTCGTTGGAGACTCGGTGATGGAGGCACTCAACGTAGAGGGCCTTCTTCTCACCGATGCGCGTCTCCGTGGGGCCCTTGCGTTGGTCGAGCTTCGCTACGGCCTGGTTGCCATCTTGGCGGCCATTGATGTTGAGCAAGGCCACCTTGTAGATGTGGACCTCGCCATAGGTGCCCTCCTTCCCCAGGCGGACCGTCCCCACCCAGCCGGCGTCGTTGGTCTGCTCGTTGCTGATGTCGTAGCCGAAGTCTTCGTACTCCTCCGTGATGATGGCCTGGATCTTGGTCGGGGTGAGGTCGTCTACCGCGTGTGTCTTGCTGGCTTGCTTCTGGTTGTATTCGCACTCAAAGGTGCACTTGAGAGCCTCCTCCTTCGTCTCATGCGAGGTCATGCAGTCCAGGGTGCACGCGTGAGCGATAGGGTTCTTTTGCTTAATTTCCTCGAGTCTTTCGAGGCATACCGAGGTGGGTTCAGCCTCACGGCCGTCCTCCTTCTGGAACTTCGCTATCTGCTCGCACGCCTTCTTCTCAGGCGAGGGCTTGAGCGCCTTGCAGCCTAGCAGCGCGGTGAAGAGGACGAGGACGCGGGCAGCAGAGGAGGGGCGGACCATGGCACGACGCTACCAGAGGTGACACGGGCACGGGAATAGGCATTCCCATGTCCAATTGCGCGGCGGTGGCGTCAGAGCCTGCTGAGCGCTGACCGCCGAGCGCAGCCAGCGCCAACCGCGAGCGACGCTCAGCGCCGCGCACCGTGAGCCAACCCCCCGATCCCCATGAAGTGCCGCGCGCTGTGTTGTCGTCCTAGCGTTCGCGTCGCTTGCTCTCGCGCCAAGAGGCGCGTGCCTCGGGGGTCGCCAGCTCATAGCAGAGCGCGAGCATGTCCGTGAGCCAGTGGAAGCGCTCCTCCGCGGTGAGCTTGGAGAAGCGCTCAACTTGGTCGGCGCTCGGCTCGCTCACGAGCGCCTGGCGCGCTGGCTCAGTCATCGTCCCCTCCCAGGAAGGACGCGTCGCTCTTGTCCTTCTCGCGCCCCGTCATGAGCTTCATCCGGCGCAGGAGCGCGCGTCCGATGACCGGCACACGGATGCCGTCGATGTGGCGGTGGACGAGCGACGCCGCGACCTCCTGCCAGGTGCAGCGCGGCGCGAGCAAGATGTCGAGCTCTTCCATGACGCGCACGGGGTGCGTGAGCGTGAAGGCGATCAGGTTTCGCTCCTCCACCCAAGCGCGCTGCTGCTCAGCGTCCAACAGATCGTCGAGGGGCACGGGGAGCTGAGGTTCAAAGCCCTGCGCGCGGAGCGTGTCGACCAGGGCGCGCAGGTTCGAGGCTGAGTCGTCGATCACGATGTCGAGGTCAAAGGTCATGCGCGGGACGCCATGGAGCACCGCCGCCATGCCACCGGCGATCGCGTAAGCGACGCCGGCTTCCTCCAAGGCGCGCAGGAGCAGGACGTAAGGGCGGCTCATCGTGATCGTGCGCTGATCTTTGACGAGGCGCGTGTTCGCGGCAAGCGCGGCCGATCGGGAGCTTGGCTTGCCTGCCCGCGGTGCTCACGGTACCCCTGGCCTCTGCCCGCCGAGCGACCATGCCCAGCACCTCACCTCGACTCGCCCTTCGCTCAGCGCGCGGCCTGGGCGCTTCACGGCCAAGCGTCAGGCGTCGCTGCGCGCTCAGATTTCAGCTCGGGATTTGGGGGTTGGTCACGCTAGGTGCCGCCCTAACTGCCTGTGGCCCCAAAGCAGAAGAGGAGACGCCCGAGCGGGTGGTGGAGCAGTTCATCGACCACATGGAGCGCGTGCATGGCGATCCGAAGGTGGCGCGCGGCGCCTACGATCTGCTCTGGTCGGACGCTCAGCGGGTGCTCACAGAGCGCGCGAAGCGCGCGAGCGGCGTCACAGGGCGGCGCCTCGGCCCAGAGGAGATGATCGTGCCCTCGCGCTTCTCCCTGACGTTCAAGCCCACACGCTACCGCTCTCGCGTGGAGGGGCTGCGCGCGGTGGTGTCCGTCACCGGCTCGAACCCCGGTGAGCGCTTCGATGTGCACTGCGCGCGGGAGGACGACCGCTGGCGCGTGGTGCTCGACATCCCTGAGCCCGCGCCCGTGCGGACCCGGAAGCAAGCTGATTAGGCAGCGTGACTGACGGCGCTGCGAGGCGCCTCACCTCGCTGCCCGTTAGTCTGTGAGGCTCACTAAATGAGACGAGGGCCGCAGGCCCAGGGCGGCTCACCTGACGGCGCCGCGAGGCGCTCCGCCGTGAGTCTGTGAGGCTGACCAAACGAGACGAGGGCCGCAGGCATGGCCCGCGACCCTCGTGATGTGACGGGTGTCGTCAGTTGGAGAAGAAGATGGCCTCGATCTCCGACTTGACGTCCTCCTCTGTCTGCTTCCGCGCGATGGCGATTTCCTTGACGATCAGCGAGCGCGCGGTGTCCAGCATGCGCCGCTCACCGAACGAGAGCTGCTTGTTCGCCTTCAGGCGGTACAGGTCCCGCAGCACCTCCGCCACGTCGTAGATGGAGCCTGTCTTGATTTTATCCATGAAGCCGCGGTAGCGGCGGTTCCAGGTCTGGGTGTCAAAACCGATGGTGCGCTCGCGGAGGATGTCGAAGATCTCCCGGATCTCCTGCTCGCTGATGACCTGCCGTAGGCCCACGGCGTCCGCGTTGGACACCGGCACCATGATTTTGCGGTCCGTGTCGAGGATACGAAGCACGTAGAAGCGCTGCCGCTGCCCAGCGATGTCCTTCTCGTCAATGCTGATGACCTCCGCCACGCCCTGCGCGGGGTAAACGGCCTTGTCACCCACCTTGAACTCAACCTCGGGGCTTGCCTGCATTCTCGTCTCCTGTCGTGAGCCCGTGCCTGGGAAGACCCGGCACTGGCTGTGATTGTTGATCTCGAGCGGCCCAGCACCGCCAACATGGCGCCGCCCGGAAGAGGGGGTAACCCGCTTGGTCGCTCAATTGTTCCCGCTTGGTAAAGGCGGATCGCACGTCCTGGCTTCGCCAGGCCTGGCGCCTCGGCGCCCAGCCTGCCTCACCCTTCAGGTGAGGTACCGGTCAGTGCTCAGAGGCCTTCTTAGGGGAGGCCTTGGGTGATGCTGATTTCTGCCTGTCTCAGCCGGCTGAGCCGGCTCCAGGCGCGCTTCCTCCTCCGCCTACCTTGGTTTAGCGTGGGTGGTCTGACAGGCTGGATGGCCATGCTCGCTGAGCGCCCAAATGGCGGGGCAGATTGGCCCCAAGTGGGCGGAAACGACGGACATCCTTTGAACCTGCGACCTCATTATCAAAGCACCCACTGACTTGGTGACCACTGAGCTGGTGACCAGCTGGTGACCCTCCCGCTACGCTTGGGTCTGCGATCGTTCTGGAGTGGGTGCGAGGGGCTGGCAGGACATGCTTAGAGACCCGCCAGGGGCGCAACTCTAGTCAGAGAAGGCGCCTCAGTCAAGCTCTCCAGCCCCCGCTAGCCTTGGTCAGGCGCCGCAGGTGTCTGGCGTGAGGCGTGGGCTGGGGTGAGCGGGCTCGCCTGGGAGCCCTCAGTCTAGCTGCGCGTGGAGCAGCCCCCAGCGCACCCCGCGGTCCGAGATGAGGGAGCTGTCAGCCTCAGCCCAACGCAAGACCTCGCACGCGATCAGCGCGCCGGCCACGATGACGTCAGCGCGCTTGGGCGCCAGGCCAGGGAGCCTGGTGCGCTCCGCGGTGGTCAGGGTGGCGAGCTTGATCGTGAGCGCCTCCAGCTCCAGGGCGGTGAGCCGGGCGCCATGCACACGCTCAGGGTCGTAGGGCACGAGCCCTTGGGCCACCGCCGCGAGCGTGGTCAGCGTCCCCGCCACGCCCACCAGGGTGGTCTGCCCCGCCGGCTCTCGCTGTGAGCGCGACCAACCGTCCGCTGCGGGCGCCATGAGGCTTGGCAGGGTCGCGAGCGCGCTCCGAATCAGCGCTCGCGCCGCCTCAAGCTGGCTTGCCTTTGGGGGGTCCCCTGTGAGCAAACGCTCGGTCAGGCGCACACAGCCAAGATCGAGCGACCGACACCACACGACCTCGCCACCCTGCGCGGTGATGATCTCGGTGCTCCCACCCCCGATGTCGAACACCACCACCTGGCTTGCGTCATCGAGCTGCGGCAGCCCGCTCAGCGCGCCTTGGAAGCTGAGCTGTGCCTCCAGCTCGCCGCTGATGATCTCAGGAGCCACCCCGAGCAGGTCGCGGGCCGCGGCGCAGAACTCATCGCCCAAGGCGGCGTCGCGCAGGGCGCTGGTGCCCACCACCCGGAGCGCCGGCGAGCCAAGCTCTCGCAGGGCCGTGGCGTAGTCGCGGAGGCACCCGAGCGTGCGCTCCACCGCGCGCGGGCTGAGCGCGCGCCGCTGGTCTACGCCTTCGCCCAGCCGCGTGATGGTCGCGCGCTCCAACACGGGGACGAGCCCCGCAGGGCCGCGCTCCGCCACGGCGAGCAGCACCGAGTTGGTGCCGATGTCGATGGAGGCGGCGCGGCTCGGCCTCACGTCAGTTCGTGACCGACTGGAGGTTCAGCATCTCCTCGACGTCAGGCACCACGACCAGCTCCACGCGGCGGTTCTTGGCGCGACCCGCGTCGCTGTCGTTGGGCGACACCGGGTCGGTGTCGGCGTAGCCCGCCGCGCTCCAGCGCTTCGCCTGAAGGCCGCCCCCCTTGGGCTCGTCGCCGGTGAGGAACACCAAGACCGAGCGCGCGCGCATCGCGCTGAGACCCCAATTGTCGCGGAAAAATCCGCCCTTGAGCGGCGCTGAGTCGGTGTGACCAGCCACCTGGAAATAGCGCTTGGCGAGGTCCGGGTCGTTCTTCACGACGTCCGCAACCTGTTCCAATATGGTAATTCCCTCGGGCTTCAGGGTGTCTTTGCCAGAGTCGAACAGCACGTCGCCGGGCAGCTGGATCAGCATGCGGTTGTTGCGCACCTCCACCTTCAGGCCGAGCTCCGTGAGCTTCTTCAAGCGCGTGCGCAGGTTCTCGAAGTTCTGGCGGATCTGGTCGAGCTGCTCCGCGCGGCGCTTGAACTCCTCAAGCGCCCGCATGTTCTCCTTCAGCGAGGTGCTCAGGTTGTCCAAGTTCACGCCGCGCTCGAGGAGCTGCTTCTTCAGCTGGTCGATGTCGGCGACGGCATCGCTGTGGTCTTGCTCACACTTCTTGTGGGCCGTGCGCTGGGCAGCCAGCTGGTTCTGGGCGGCCTCGAGCTCCCGGACCTTCTGGTCCCACTCCTCCTGGCTGTAGCCGCACGCTGACGACAAAAATCCAGCAGCGAGCAGGAGGCTCAGACGCCGCGTGACGGAGGGGGGGAGGAAGCCTTGGGTGCGCATGCAGTGTTTCTCCAGTTCGCGAGGGGGGCAGTCGCTTACCCCCGCGGGCTGCGCTCCGTCAAGCGTCCGGCTTGATTGAGTTTTTAGCGATACTAATGCGTCGCAATAAGCGCGGAGCGGGCGCCAGGCGGCGTCCGGACCGGGCCTCCCTGGGGGCTCTGAACAGGCGCTCGGTGCGCAGTCATTGCGGTCCAAGCACCCCAGGTTTCAAGGGGGGGCGCAAGCCCCCCTGAAACTTTTTCGTTGACACACCACATTAGGTGGCAATATACGTCGTGCAACATACCTCGATTGAGTTCATTCGGTACTCGTCGGGGATCGTTACAGGAGGCACAGACATGGCCGCTAAGAAGACCAAGACCAAGGCAAAGAACGCAGAGACCCCGGCCGCGGCGACCGCTCCGAAGGTCGCGAAGCCGCGCACCGCCAAGAAGGCTGCGAAGAAGGCAGCCAAGAAGGCGCCCGCGAAGAAGGCAGCCAAGAAGGCGCCCGCGAAGAAGGTCGCCAAGAAGGCGCCCGCGAAGAAGGCAGCCAAGAAGGTCGCTAAGAAGGCGCCCGCGAAGAAGGTCGCCAAGAAGGCGCCCGCGAAGAAGGCAGCCAAGAAGGCGCCGCGCAAGGCCGCCAAGGCCTGACATAGCGTCCGTGCCTCTGTTCGTCTCCTCGCTCCGGTTGGCCGTGAGCCACCCGGAGCGGGAGCGGATTGAGTTCGAGGGGCGTGCGCCTGGCGCGCGCCGCTTGAGCCCCCTCCACCGGGGAGCACGCTTTGGGTGGGCTGGTTGACGCCGATCTCGGCGCCGCCAGCTGTGAGATCGGAGAGTCAGGTCAGGGCGATCACGTCTCACATTAAGAGAGGGGTGATGGCCGCCACGCGGGCGGCCAATCATCGCCGGTGTGGCTGCTCACCTAGCTGATGGCTAGCTTGGCTGCTCGTCAGTCGAACTGATCACCAGGGTGGGTTGACCGTCAGTTAAGCTGATGGTGAGTCGTTGACTCACCTCCAGGTGCCCGCACGGGTTTTGGGGGCCTCGCGAGAGTGCTCCGCGCTGCGGCTGGCGCTGTCAGTGCGCGCGCTGCGTTCACGGGGCGCCACGGCTGGCTGCTGTGCGCGCTGCTCCCGATGCCGCTCGCGGCCGAGGCGAAGCCTGACGTCGCTAGTCGCCGAGGTAGAGCTTCAGGGTAGCCGCCGCTGCGCGGCGGTCGAACGCCACGCCCTCCAGCACGTCGCGACGTGAGATGTCGTCGAACAGCTGAAGCAGGAAGCCGTGGAACGCCATGCACTCATCGATGGCGTCTTCTAGGCGCGCCGGATCCACCAGATCCGTCTCTTCCAGGCGCCCCATCGCGTACATGAAGGTGTCGAAGCGGGGGTAGTCGCTGGCGCGCAACAGCGGGTAGCCCATGGCGCGGAAGTACGCGAGGAACTCGCGGACAAACTGAAAATTGTAGACCGGCGCCCAGCGGTCTTCGCTGGAGGTGTGCTGCGCCTTGCTGGAGAAGGCCCGCACGATTTGAGCGAACATCCAGATGTCGCGGCGCAGGCGCTCGCTGGTCTCACGGCGCGCGGCCTCGTCATCGAAGACGCCGTCATCCTCCAGGCTGACGCCGAGCGCTTTGCCTAAAAACAGGATCGCGCCGCGGATCGCCGGGCGCAGGTTGCCCACCGCGATCTGCACGGCGTCGCGCAGATCGGCGTCGCTGGTGGAGGTGTCGGGCGGCGGCAAATCGTGGTGAAACGTGCGCCGCATTTCCAGGCGGAGATTCCCGGAGATCCCCTCGAGCGCGCTCTTCACGCCGAGCAGCCGGTGACCGGAGGCGCGCAGGTGAGCCGCGCGTCGCGTGAGGTCGCCCGCCGGCACCCGGAACAGATCGCGCTCGAAGCTGTCCGCGAGCAGGCTGCCAGAGCGCCGCCGCAGGTAATCCGAGAGGGCGCGCGCGTCGCTGCGGAGCACGCTCAAGACCAGGTGCGTGCGCCCGGCGTAGCCCCGGCGCCGCGGCGCGATGAGCCCGCGCTCCAGCAGGCGCAGGTAGCGCAGCATCCTGAAGAGGCTCAGGAAGGTGAGCGCCACCAGGCGGTGCGCCTCCGCCCCAGGGACGCTCCGGATCAGCTCGATGACCTGACGATTCTTGATGCGATCGAACTCAGGGCGAAACTCAAGCGCCGTGAGCGGGTTGAAGAAGACGTTGCGCCCGATGTCGCGCTGGAGCGTCGCGAGCACCGAGTAAAAGAGCCGGAAGGGGACGCGCGGCGCGCGCAGCGTACCCTCCACGATTTCGATGATGCTGGAGACCGAGGTGCGCAGCGCCACCAAGCTCTCCTCTGGGGTGGACTGCGCCTCCCCGGTGCGCACCAAGCGGGTGCGGGTGGAGTCCTCTGGGATCACCGTCTCCAGGTAGCGCTGGAACACCAAGGCGCGATCTCGGGTGCCGAGCAGCTGGCGCTGGAGGTCGACCGCGCGGTGTAGCCCTTCGCGCACGAGCATCATCGCCTGGCGGAAGTCCTGCGCCACCACCGGGCTCCTGCGGGGCGGGCCCGGATGATTGCGCGGGTTGGCGAAGCAGGCGGCGCTCTTCAGCAAGACCTCAAGCTCGAACAGGACGTCGTCCTTCGCCTCGAGCGGCAGGGTCGAGAACCAGAAGTCACGCTGGGCGCGCTGATCGCGCTGCAGCCCGCGGGTGCGGGTGAGCAGATCGTCGTACGCGTCGTGATCCACGCCGGAGGGCGCGAGGCTCCTGATGGGCGGCAAGGACTCGATCATCGCGCTTGGACGGTCTCAGCTTTCGAGGCCGAACGCTAGCACCTGCGCCGCCCCACGGCCGCTCAGCGCTTGAGCACGCCGGTGACTGCGGTGCCGCCCGGCGCGCCCCGGCGCTACCAACCCCCAAAAAATCCGCACGATCATGCGGCCGCCCAGACGGCGCTACTTGGGCGTGACGTCGGTCGCCGCCTCGCCCTCCTTCACCAGGCCGGCGCGGATGGCGCGCCAGCGCAGCATGGCGGGCAAGACGAGCATCACCGCCAAGAGCCCGCCAACTTCCCCCACCGCGGCGACCAAGCCGAAGCTCGACACCGCGCGGTTGATGCTGCCCATCAAGGCGACGTAGCCCAAAATGGTGGTGAGCGCGCACACGGTGACCGCACCGCCTGTCTCCACCAGCATCTGTTCGAGGCCCTCGTAGCCGGTCAGCTCGTAGCGCTTCATGGTGTTGATGCAATAGTCAGCCCCCACACCAATGCCGACCGGCACCGCGACGAAGCTGAGGAAGTTCAGCTTGATGTCGAGGGCGGCGAGGTAGCCAATTTGATAGGCGAGCCCGAGGATCAGCGAGAACAGCGCCGCCCAGCCCGCGCGCCGGCCACGGAAGGCGATCAAGATGGCGCCCACGGTGCCCACCAAGCTGAGCAGCGCGGCGATGGGCGCGTCCTCCTCGATGGCGCGCAGCATGTCAGCGAAGATGACTGAGTCGCCTGAGCCGCGGATGAGCTCACCGTTGGGTAAGGTGACCTCACGGTAGCTGTCCGCCCACAGCATGAGGTAGTGCGCGTCGTAGACGCTGCGCCCGTCCTTGGGCACGATGTACACCACGCGCCCGCGCGTGCCATCTTTTTCCATGAAGGAACGCGCGACCAGCTCTGGGAGCTGCTCGACGCCGATGCTGGTGAGCTCCTTCGGGATGTGCTCGGAGATGCTCTTCCAGTCCTCATCGGAGATGAAGCCGCGCCGCCGCGCGCGCTCCAGCAGGCCTTGGGTGGCCTTCAGGAGCTCAAGCTTCTTCTGCTGATCTTCCGGTAAGAGGTCAAAAATGCTGACGACCTTCTCGAACGGCTTTTGGTCGTCGGGGGCCGCGTCTTTGCGGCGATTCAGCTCGGTGACCAGCGGCTCCACTTGGTCGAGCCGATCGGTGACGATGGCTTTACCGTCTTGCCCCAGGCGCCCCACGACTTTGTCTACGCGGCGCGACAAAATCCCTGCGGAGGTGGGGGAGGTCGCCTCATTCTTGATGTTGGCGAGGTCGTACTCCATGGGGCCGTCGATGAAGTACTTGACGGACAGCACGAAGAACACGAGGCCAAGGCCACAGCCGACGATTGAGAGCGTGCGAGGGAAGCGGCGCACGCTCCAGGCGAAGGGGTGGCCGTAGTAGCCGCGGAGCCGATCGCGCCAGGTGAGCTTACCGGCGACGTACATCGGGCTCAGGCGCTCCGCGAGCGCGAGGATGGGCGGCAAGATGGTGTAGGTGGAGAGCCAGCAGAGCAGCATGCCGATGCCGGCGATCACCCCGAAGTGCTTGAAGCCGCGAAAATCTGTGACCGCCAAGGAGCCGTAGGCGATGCCGGCGGCGGCGGAGGCGGCCAGGGTGGCGCGGTATGTCTCCAGGTGGGCGATGAGGATCGAAGCCTGAATGTCCTTCGATTCATCGCGCCGCGCCTCCATGTAGCGGGCCAGGTAGATGATGCTGAAGTTGATGCCGTTGCCGACGATGATGCTGGCGAGGAAGCCGGTGGCCAGGTTCAGGTAGCCGACGTTCACATACGCAAAAGCGAAGGACCAGATGGTGCCGGCGATGATGGTGTACGCGAGCGCGAACAGCACGCGGAAGCGGAAGAAGAACAAGAACACCGTGCCTAAGATCAGCCCCAGCCCGAGCCCGCCGATGTCCACGAGGTCATTCGTGATCACGCGCTGCTGCTCGGCGCTGGTGATCAGGTTGCCGGTGAAGTGCACCTCGATGCTGGGGTCCCACGCCTGGGGATTGATCTCGGCGACCAGCGCCTCAATGCGCTTGACTAACTCGAAGGCCCCCTGACTACCGCTGCCGAGCGGCGTGCGCACCAAGATGGCGCCGAGCTTGCCCTCCTCGCCGATGTAGTAGCCGTCCGTCCCCGGCGCCTGGGCGTTGGCCTCATCCACCTTGCGCTGGAAGCGCTTCTTCAGGCTCTCTGCGGAGAGATCCGGTGGCTCGTCATCATCCAAGTCGAGTGAGGTGCCAGCCGCCTTCTGGACCTCATAGTCGTAGCGCTCCTCCACGTCGTCGTGGATCTGCTGGATGTCCTTGAGGTCAGCGTAAAGGTGCTTGTTCTCCTCGAAGAAGGCGCGCACCGCGCGGGTGCCGTCGTCCACCCCGACGACGTACTCTGGCGGCAGCTCGCGCAGCCGCGGCGACAGCGCGTCGATCAGGCGCTTGAGCCCCTCCGGGCTTGAGCCAGTGGCCACTACCGTCAGCGTGGACGCCGAGGCAAGCCGCTCGTTCACACGTCGCATTTCCACCACACTCGGCTTGCCGTCCGGGAGCAGCTCGTTGAAGCCGCTGCGCAGGGTGAGCTTGCTGGCGAGGTAGCCGGTGGGGAGCAGGCTGAACACAGAGAACAGCAGCATCCAGAGCGGGTGCTTGACCTGAAATTGCCCGAGCCGATGAAACAGTCGGTCGAAGGTGTTGGTAGGCATGCGTGAGCGCTCGAGCGCCTAGCTAGGCGCGGTAGCGGGGGATCGGGGGGTTTGGCACCGCGTTGGGAGCGCCGAGGAGCCGACTGGCGGGGCGGCGCCAGCCGTACGTGAAGTGCAGGTTGAGGCAGACGGCTGTGCACTGCACCTCCCGTGCCACCTTTGGGGCACCACCCTGGGGTGCGCGGCCCAGCGCGTGAGCGTCGCCGTCGTCAGTCATCCGAACGACTCGCCTTGAAGGATGCCGGGCACCGCGCCACCTCGCTGTCGACGTTTGATCAAGGCTGGAAGTTGAAGGGGTAGTTCAGGGTGCTCTCGAAGCCCTTGGGGTGGTCAGGGAACTTGAGTTGTTTCAGCACCCCGGCAGCGCAGCTGACGAGCTCAGCGTGCTTGAGGTTGCTGCGCTCGGCGTTCAGCTTCGCCTCCTTCACCTCACCGGTCGGGGTGATCTCCAGCGTGATCGTCATGTCACCTGCCAACTCCGGTTGCTTGGCGCGCAGTGACTCGTAGCAGCGGCGGACGCAGCCGCGGTGCGCGCTGACCACCTTCTGCATCACCTCAATATCGCGCGGCTGACCCGCGACGCCCGCCGTCTCTGCGGCGTCCGCGCCGCTCTTGGTGTCCAGCGGGCAGTCCGTGCGGCTCGCGGGGCGGTCGCCTTGGGGGGCGCCGCTGGCAGAGGGGCTCGTTGAGTCGCCGCCAGCGCTGCTTGGGCGCGCGCCGCCGCTCAGATCCGGAGGCCGCGCCTCCGTCTCAGCGGGCTCCTCCGGAGCGGTGGAGCGCAGGGTGGTGGCGCTGCAGCCAACCAAGGAGAGGGTGAGTGCGGTGAGCAGGGCTCGCATGGGGGGCTTATACCACGCGGCGCGGCGGTGCTGCGCGGCCCCAGTTTTGCCCGTGAATAGCTGGAAAAGTGGCGCTAGCCGGCTTGCAGGAAGGGCTCCCACTCGGCGTAGGGCTGCTTGGCGCTGAGCAGGATGTGGGTGCTGGTGGACCAACGCGGGCGGCTCGGCCGCGCTCGGAGGTGCATGTTGGCCTCCTCGGGGGTGCGCTGGCCCTTGGTGAGGTTACAGCGCTTGCAAGAGATGACGAGGTTCTCCCAGCTGTCGCGGCCGCCGCGGCTGCGCGGCAGCACGTGATCGACGTTCAAATCGCGTGGGGTGGGCTGGGCGCCGCAGTACTGACAGCGCCCTTCATCGCGCAGCAGCAGGTTCTTGCGGGTGAGCCGCAGCTCGACCCGTGGGCGCTTGTCGTAGCGCGCCAGTTGGAGCACGCGCGGCACGCGCAGCGCGCCGCTCACCAAGGGGACCACGTCGTCTTGCTGACGCGGCGGCAGGGCGAGCCACTCCGGGAAGGCGTACAGCTCACCGCCCTCATCCAGCGCACGCGCTGAGCCTGCGTAGAGCAAGACCAGCGCGCGCCGCGTGGTGGTGAGCCGGAGCGGCGCGAAATAGCGGTTCAGCACTAAGACGGGCAGGTTCAGCACGTTGCCGGGCGTCGCCTCGCGGGGCGCGCTGGGTGCCTTAGGGGGCGCGTTGCCGGGCGACCCCTCGCGGGGCGCGCTAGCTCGGGTACTTGGGGGCTCCCCCTGACGTGTCACTTCAGCGCGAGCTTAGCACGTGGGGCCAGGAGGGCCGCCAGAGAGCGGTCTGTCGATCTGAGGCAGGAGGCTCCCTGGGAGCTTGCCCGCAAGTGCCCAGGCGAGCGCGCCGAGCGCGAGCCCAGCGATGATGTCCGTTGGGTAGTGCCAGCCGAGCGCCACCACGGTGACGGTGGTGAGGAGCATGAAGGCGAGGGAGCAGGCGAAGGCGACCCGCACTGGCCGCACCGCGATCGTCATCACCAGCTCATGCGCCAGGTGTAGGCTCGGCATGCAGGCGATGAAATTCCACGTGGGTAGGAAGGTCGCATCGCCCTGGCCCATCACCGTGGTGTTGATCAAGAGTTCCTGTTGGATGATGGGGGTCAAGAGCCGAGGCTGGTTGAGGTACCCGTAGAGCTCGGGCTCGAAGTACACAGGCCCAAGCGCCGGAAACAGCAGGTAGAGTGGCCCTCCCAACAGGTAGCAGATGGCGTTCGCGGCCACGTAGCGCGCGCGGCGAGCTGGGTCGCGCCAGGCTAACAGCACCACCAGGGTGAGCAGCATGTGCTGCAACATGCGAAAGTACGCCCAATCGAACCACTCTACCCACGCTGGGCGTGTGCTCGCCCAACCTGCCACCCATCGATGTGGGGTGAACTCACCCCAGGTCTCGAAGCGGATGAGGAGCGGATCGAGCGGCTCGCGCCCAACGAAGGTGAGCGCCTTCACCACCGTGAACCAGTACGAGGTAGTGGAGAACAGCAGCACACCGACCAGTGAGCTCACCGCGAGCTGGACCACGCGTCGCTGTGGCGTCGGGGCCACCACCAGGGTGCACAGCACCCCTAGGGCGAGCGCATCCAAGGGGTGGTGAGCTGGGTAGAGGAGCACGTCCGCGCCCAAGCCAGCTAGCAGCGCGAGCAGCCGCGCGAGCCGCCACACGCGAGGCACCTGCGTCCACTGTGATGCCACCGCGCGCGCAGCGCCCCGATGTGCGGCGAGGAAACCGATGAACCACGCCAGCAAGACCCAGCTGGGAAACCACCTGACGCGCATGGTGTCGCGCGCAGCTCGAAAGGGAGTCAGCCAAGTGTAGCGCCACGGCAGTGTGTCCACACTGGCTTGGAGCACCACGCCAAGCGCCACAGCGACGACAGCTAGCACCAGCAGGGCCCCCGCCCGATGGTACACGCGCCGAACTAGGGAGCTTACGCCACGCTTAGGTGCCAGTACCATGGGTCAGGGACGCGCCCTGGTCTTGGCGGCCAGGGCTGACACTCACCCTAGACTGAACCCGATGCAAAATCGATTGCGCGAGCAACTCGCCGCTCATGTGCCTGTCGTCATGATGGGGTTTTTGGGGGTGGTGGTGTTTGTTGAGCGGGCGGCGTCGCGCTTCGCTGCCGCGGGGCATGACGACACCTTCATCACGCTGCTCGCCGCGGAGATGTTGGCAGACGGCGAGGGGCTGCGCGCGTCGGACGGCTTGCCTGGCGAGATTGGCTCAAGCCTGCTCCACGTGCTTTGCCTCGCTGCGCTGCGCTGGCTAGGGACGAGCGATCTGTTCTTAGCGAATAAGGTGATGGGGTTCCTGTGCGGGCTCACAGCGACGATGCTGGTCTTGTTCAGCGGGGCTAGGTTCTTCCCCGCGTTGTCGCGCGGCCCGGCGCGGCTTGCGGCGCTCACAGCGTTCTTGCTTGCCGTCAGCCTCCCCACGGGACTGTACTGGACGCTCGGGGGGCTGGAGACGCCGCTCGTCACCGGGCTGCTCACCTGGCTCGCGTATGAGCTCGCGCGCGGCGGCGCTTCACGCGCGCCGCACCTCGCGGTGATCGGGTGCCTGCTGGTGCTAGTGAGACCAGAGGGCTGGCTCTACCTGGCCCCCATGGCGTTGATGGGGCTCGCCGCGCGTTGTGGGCGCCGCTGGTTCCTGATTGCGCTCGGGGTGCCTCTGGTGGGGCTCCTACTGCTCATCGCGTGGCGCCTCTTCGCGTTCGGCGTGCCGCTCCCGCTCCCGGCGCTCGGCAAGCTGAGCGCGGGGGCACCGCTCACGCGGGTGGGCGATGGGTTCGGGTACCTGACGGCATTCGCGCGTGCGTCGTGGGTGGGCACCGCGTTGCTCCTCGGCTTCGTCCTCTCATGCGGGCTGTGGCTCCACGGCCGCCGGCGTGAGCTGCTCGCGCCCCTCCCGGACGAGCTGGCCCCGCGCCTCAGCGTGCTCATCGTCGTCGGCGCCCACCTGATCACGGTGGTGCTCTCAGGGGGCGACTGGATGACCTACTATCGCTTCGTCGCGCCCGCGCTCCCACTGCTGTCTGTGGGGTTAGTGCAGAGCCTCACCTGGCTTGCGCGGCGCGCCGCGCCCTACCTCGCGCAGCTCGTCTTGTTGCTGGGCGGGGTGGTCAGTCTGTTCATGGGGGAGGGTGAGCGCCCCGGCTTGTTCCCCCCCTACATCACCTACACGAGTTACCAACACCGGCTGGGCGATCTGTTTGATCCTGACCACGGCGCTACCTTCGGAGAGCGC
>CAYQAC010000051.1:18068-27608 GCA_964415255.1 uncultured Polyangiaceae bacterium
ACGTGATCACTGGCAGCTTGTGCCCTTCCTTGATGGCCCGCTCAAGGACCTGTTGGCGCGAGAGGGCACGCTCACCGTCGCCACCTATCAGATGGGTTTCCTGCCGTACCATATCCGGGCACGTGGCCTCCGTGGTGTCCGCTTCATCGACACCGCGGGCATCACTGAGCACGAGCTCGCCCACGCCCCAGGGGTCCGCTCACCGCTTGGTTTGCGCGACGGGGTGATCCCCCTCGTGTTCCTGGCGCCGGAGGGCGAGACCGCCCTCGCGCGCATCGTCGCGCGCCGCGCTCCTGATTTGGTCTACGTGCTGGAGACAGATCCTCACACCACCACCCAGCTCTCGAGCTGGGGCTGGGTGCTGATCTGGGCTCAGCCGCGGGCCAAGGTGTTCGCGCGGCGCGAGCTGGTTCAGCATTTGTTGCCACCCTAGCGCTTTGGGCGCTCACTTTGCCGCCACGGTTCGGTGCCGTCCAACCCCCCGCTCCCCCACGAAGGGCGCTGCATGGCGAGGCAGCTGGCACCGCTGGAGTGGGCGCCGGGGTGACGTTTTGTCCGCGCCGAGGAAGCGCGCCGTGCGGCTCGACCGCTGGCACGAGTCGGGTTATGGCCCCCCTCGCGCCTCCGGGCGCCTCAGGAGGACCGCTTGGATCAAATTGCCCGCTTCTTTGCGCCGCTCTCCGGCCTATCTCGCGTCACGCGTGGCCGCGTCGCTCGCCTGGCGCTGCTGCCAGCGCTCATCGCCTGTGGGCCCGCGCTCATGGCCTGTGGCCCGACGGGCGCTTCAGGCGCTGACCCGGCGTTCCCGCCGCTCGCGAAGAAGTGGTACGAGCGCGGCGTCGAGAGCTTCCGGGGCGCCGACATCGTGGACGCAGAGAGCGCCGTGGCGAGCGCGCTGCGCATCGCGCCTGATCACGAAGAGGTGCGCATGCTGGGCGCGCGCGTCGCGCTGGCAAAGCTCGACTACGACCGCTGCGTGGAGCTCTTGGATGGGTTCAACTCGGGGGAGGCGCGGGGCCTGCGCGGGCGCGCCCTGTGGTACGCCGGGCGTATCGATCGGGCCGCTGACGAGCTGGAGGCGCTGCTCGCGGACCCCAGCGTGCGCGACGAGTGGGCCGAGAACGTCGCCAAGCTCGCCCGGCGCGGCGGCGGGCGCACCCCGTTCCGGCTCTCTGGCGGCATGCTCGGCTACGGGGAGATGCCGCGCGTCAGCCAGACGAACCTCTCCTTGATCATCCCCGTGGAGGTCAACGGCGAAGAGGGCCTCGGCCTGGTGCACACCGGCTACGCCGAGACGGTGATCGACGGCAGCGGGGATCCTGCCTGGATTTCGCTGCGCTTCGGCGACACCCGTCAGCCGGACGCCTCCCACCTGGAGGTGAAGGACGTCCCCGCCATCACCAAGGATTTGTCAGGTCTCTCGCGCCAGATGAACGCGCCCATCAAGGTGCTGCTCGGCGTGAACCTGCTGCGCCACATCTACCCCACCTTCGACTTTGAGGGTGGTCAGTTCGTCGTACGAAGCTTCGAGCCGCCGCCTCCGCCCGCCGCGACGACCGTCAGGGTGGCTTACGTTCGCGGCGGCGGCATGGTGATGCGCAGCGCGCTGGGGCGCGAGGCCAGCTCGCCGCACGCGGCGCTGTTCGTGGACACGTCCATGAACTTCCCGTTCGCCTTCGCGGAGACGGGCTGGAAGAAGGCGGGCGTCACCCTCGCGAGCTTGCAGGCGGTGCCCGGCGCGCCCCAGCTGAAGCGCGGGGTGATCCCGTTCATGCAGCTCGGTGCCTTCGCCTTGCCCAACGTGGAGGCGGTGCACCTGGCGGAGCCGCCCACGGATCTCGAGATGCAGATCGACGGCACCATCGGCGCGCCGCTGTTCGCCGCCTTCCGCGTCACCTTGCACGATGGGGGCCGCGCGCTGTGGCTGGAAGACCACCCAGCGCGCATGGCGCCGCCCGAGGCCCCCCCGGCTGAGGATGAGCCCGAGGGTAGCGGCGAGCTCAAGGCCCCGACCTTGGAGGGGCCGTTGGGCGCTCCAGGCGCTCCGGGCGCTCCGGGCGCTCCCGGCACAGACGGCGAGTGATCTGGGCCTGAGCTGGGCGGCTCTGTGGCCGCCGCACGCTCCGGGCGCAGACGACGACGAATGATCGCGCGCCGCCAGGATGGCGTATAAGCGGGGCATGACCCCGCAGCTCGCGATCTACGCTGGCAGCTTCGATCCGCCCACCCACGGCCACCTGGATTTGGTGGAGCGCGCGTCGCTCTTGTTTCATGAGGTCGTGGTCGCGATCGGCATTCACCCGACGCGTAAGGCGCTGTTCAACGTCGATGAGCGGCTGGCGTTGCTGGGTGAGGTGTGTCGGCCATTCCAGAACGTGCGGGTGAGCTCGTTCTCCGGGCTGCTGGTGGACTATGGCCGTGAGGTGGGCGCGCGCGTCATCGTGCGCGGGCTGCGCGCCGCGACAGACTTCGAGTACGAGCTGCAGATCGCCCACGCTAACGCGGATCTGCACCCAGAGCTCGACACCGTGTTCCTCCCCACGCGCGCGAACTACGGCTTCATTTCGGCCTCGCTGGTGCGCGAAATCGCGAGCCACGGCGGCGACGTGAGCCGCTACGCGCCGCCCGCCGTGTGCCAGGCGCTGGCGCAGAAGTTCGCTGAGCTGAAGCGCTGACGTGGGTGCTCTAGGGTGTGCGCCGCGAGTCGGCGCAGAAGTTCGCTGAGCTGAAGCGCTAACGCCTGGCGCTAACAGTTCGTCAGGCTAACTGAATGCTTGGGTGGCAGCGTGGGTGTCCCCGCGGGCCCCGCATGATTTTTTGGGGGTTGGCCCCCGCTGAGCGCGGCGCGCGGCGCTCCGACCCAGCGCTCGGCAGCGCGCGGCTCGGTCGAAAAACTGCGCTGGCGCTGGAGCGCCCGCGCGTCGCTCGGGAATCCATTGGCGACCGGCGGGCCGCAGGGGGAACATTCACCGCATGCGGGCGCTTTATCCTCTGGGTGGTTGGGGTCTCCGTGCGGCGCTCGGGCTCGGCGCCGCGTCGCTCACGCTGCTCGCCTCAGGTGCCGCCTCGGCGCAGACCGTGGCTGACATCGCAGCGCGCCGGCAGTGCAGCACGGCGGGGCTCGAGGGGATCTCGCAGCAGCTGGCGGAGACACAAATGTGCCTGCGCCCAGGCGCCTTCGTCACCTTCGCGCCGCACGCCGGCATCACGCTGTCGAGCAGCCGCATCCACCCCTACCTCCAGGCGAGCGCCCGCGACGCGCTGTGGGCCGCGGCGGCGCGCACGCCGCTCACCATCAACAGCGCCTTCCGCACGCTGGCCGATCAGTACGTGCTGTACCACTCCGGCGCCTGCGCCTTGGCGGCGGAGCCCGGCCGCAGCAACCACCAGACAGGGCGCGCGGTGGACGTGCAGAACTACAGCGCCGCCCGGAGCGCGCTGGAGAGCGCCGGCTGCGTGTGGCTCGGCGCGTCAGATCCTGTGCATTTTGACTGCCCTGGCACCGATGGCCGGGCAGATGCGGTGCTGGCGATGCAGCGGCTGTGGAACCTGAACCACCCCGATGATCCGCTCGATGAGGATGGTTCGTACGGCCCACAGACGGCGGCGCGCATGGCGCAAGCACCCGCCGCGGGCTTCGCTATCACAGGTTGTCGGCTCCCAGAGCCGGTCATCACCGCGGAGCTGGCAGGGCACGGCAGTGACCTGGAAGAGGACATGAGCCTGGAGGTGGACTACCTCGCCTGCGCGGGGGACAGCTTCGGCTACTGGTTTGAGCTGACCAACACCGGCGAGGTCGCCTGGCGCGACGTCGGCGGCGCCGGGCCCGGTGAGTCAGTGCGGCTGACGACCGTGAGCGGCGCCCCGGATCCGCTGCTCGGGGTGAGCAGCTGGTCCTTGAACGACAGCAGCAACCCGGAGGTGGACGCCGTGGGCGGCGACTGCAACACGGTGGGCTGTCGCCGGGTACGCTTCGACTTCAGCGCGACGGCGCCGAGCGCCCCAGGCGACTACGAGAGCCGCTGGCAGCTCGTCGATGGCGCTCAGCCGTTCGGCCCTGAGGTGGCGCTGCGTTTCCGTGTGGCAACATGTGAGCCCTGGGGCGGCGCTGGCGGCGAGGCTGGCGCCGGTGGGTCGCTGGCTGGCGCCGGGGGGAGCGGCACAGGTGGCGCCGGCGGCGCTCAGGTGGGCGGCGGCAGCTCGCGGGGGCTCAGGCCGACCAACCAGGACTCCAGCTGCTCGGTGAGCGCGCCGGGGGTGGGCTCGCCCACGGGGCTGGGGCTAGCGGTCTCGGGCGTGGCTAGCCTGCTCTGGCTCGGCCGTCGCCGGCGCAGGGCCTAGCCAGGCTTGCATCCAGGGGGTGGGGATGAACACCAACAGGAACAGCACCAGGCTGACCGCCCCGACCAGCACCCGGCCACGCGACAAATGCTGATCGTCCACCGGCGGGTGCCCTGGCCCCACCCGGCGGCTCATGAACCACAAGAGGCCGAACAGGAACACCCAGTTCACGCTGGTCGCGAGGGGCGCCAAGTACACGGCCTCCCGGCTCCCGGCGGCGCCGCTCGCTAGGTAGGCTTGGATGGCGGGCAGGCCGTGCGCCGCGAAGTTGTACAGCGCGAGCAAGAGCGGCGCGTAGCGCACCCAGCGCGCGAACCGGTTCTGCCGCTCGCCAAACAGCGCGAAGGCGATGTGCCCACCGTCGAGCTGGCTGTAGGGGAACAGGTTCAGGAAGGTGACGAAGAAGCCGACCCAGGCCGCCAGCGCCAGCGGGTGCGTCTGGATGTCGTGGCCCTCCGGCATGGGCCCCAGGACCAGCCGCTTGAGCAGCCAGTAGAGCAGGCTGTCCCCCTCGTGGATCACGAGGCCATAGTCAAAGTTCGGGACCACCTCAGACAGGTGGATGCCGAGCGCCATCAGGGGGATGGCCACCACCATGCCGGCGATGGGGCCCGCCGCGCCGATGTCCATCAGCGCGTTGCGCGAGCGGATGCGCTCGGGCATCACGATCACCGCGCCCAAGGTGCCGAACGGGTTCAAGATGGGCAGCGGCAGGAAATACGGGAGGGAGGCCGGCACCTTGTGTATCCGCGCGGCAATGTAGTGCCCGAACTCGTGCGCCAGCAAGATCGCCATCAGCGGCACGGCGTAGATCCACGCTGCGGCGAGCGCTTGACTGAAGGACTCCAGCCGGAAGTGGCCGGCGGCGTAGGCGCTGCCGACGTAGAACACGCTCGCCACGGTGGCGAAGAACAGGAGCACGTTGGTGCGCGCCTTGGGCGCGAAGGGCGGCTCCGCCTCAGCCTCATCCGTGGGCGCGCTGAGCGCCGCTCCAGTAGCGCCATCGCCGCTTGCTCCGCTGCTCCCAACCGCGCCGCTCACGCCGCTTGAGGGCGACTCATGCGCGCTGCTGGGTGGGACGAAGGGCGGCGGGGGGAAGCTGGGCTCGCTCATCGGCGGAGGCTCTCTTTGAGCAGCGCCGTGAGGCGCTCGAGCTGCGGCGCGAGATCCGCATCGAGCATGCCGATCTCCGTGTCCACGCACAGGCTGCCTCGGGTACGCGCTGGGTCGACGACCACCCTCACCATGGCCGCTGGGAGGCCGAGCTGGGCGCGCCCTGCCTCGAGCGCTTGGGCGTCCTCTGGGTGGGCGTAGAGGGTGACCTGACGCGCGCCGCCCGTCTCCTTGAGCGCGGTGCGCGCCAGCGCCACCACGCGCGATGGATCGAGCGCCAGCGCCTCTCCGAGCAAGCGCTCCGCGAGCAGCTGCGCCACCGCGATGGAGCGCTCGATCAGGTGCTGCTCCTGGGCGCTCTCCTCCGCTGCGAGCCGCAGCGCGAGCGCGGCGGTGCGCGCGGCGCCCTCGGCCCGGCCAGCCTCCTCGGCGCGTTGGCGCGCCCCCGCTGCCTCCGCGTCGGCGCGCTCAAGCCGCGCGGTGGCCTCCGCCTCGGCGGCGGCGATCAGCGCGCGGGCGCGCTCAGCGGCGGCCAGCTCCACCTGGCGCGTGATGCGTCCGTAGCGTGGCAGCCCGGGTGGCGCCGTCACACCGTCTGGCGTGCTCGGCGCGCCGCTCGCCAGCGGGCGCAGCGTGGCCGGGAGCTCCTCCCGCGGGATCCGGCGCGCGGTGCGCAAGGTCATAGCCCCAGCCCTTCCAGGGCGCGGAGCAGCGCGGCGATCTCGGGGGCGAGCGCCGCGGCGCGGATCTCCCGCTCAGGGTGGCTCAACACCCGCGCGAAGGACTCACTGCGCGGCAGCGGCTCATCCAGGCCGTGAACCAGCGCCTCCCCGCGGCGGCCTAGGAGGTAGCCGGCGGTCATGAAACCACGCTGGAAGTCGCCGACCGAAGGGCCCATGAGGAGGCTCGTTCTGCCGCGCGGCGCCGCTCAAGTCAATCCGCAAGCCGGGGGACGCCTGCCAGCGCTGAGCCGCTCGGTGACTGCGGCGCCGCGCGGCGGGCTCAGCCGCTACCAACCCCCAAAACCCCCGAACCTGAAGGGTGGATGATGGAGCCTGCCCGCGCGCTTAGGAGCGCTCCAACCTTGAGGAGCGATCGGCGGCGCTTCAGTGGCTCACGTGGTGAGCGACGTCGCGGTGCATGCTGGTGAGCGCTTCAGTGGCTCACGTGGTGAGCCAGTAGCCCTCGCCGTCGGTCGCGGTGAGGCCGAGCTCCGTTAGGCGGATGAGGTGGGCGCGCAGGCTCAGCTCGGCGAGGCCCCACACCGCGCTGGGGGCGTCATTGTAAGCCACCTTGACTAACTCCTGCGTCGTCGCGCGCCCAAGCGACTGCACGGCGCGCTGCACCTTGGCCTCTCGCGCCAGGCGGTGCTGGATGTAGTGGCGAAACAGCGCGCTCGGCTCGCTGATGGGGCCGCCGTGGGCTGGCAGCGCGAGCGCCGCGCCCAAGCCCTCCAGGCGCTCCAGGGCCGTCAGGTAGGTTGTCATGTGGCCATCGTGCGGCTCAATCAAGATGGTGCCCTCGCTCGCCACCATGTCGCCCACCACCACGCGGCGTAGCCGCGGCTCGAACAGGCACACGTGCCCCGGCGCGTGCCCCGGCGTGTGGAGCACCTGCCAGCGCTCCGCTGTGGGCCCGCCGAGCTCAAGCACTTGCCCTTCCTCGAGCGTCTCGGTCGCCACGCCGGCGGTGTCCTTAGGGTCGAGCCGCTCGAGCGTCAGCGGGTGCGCGAGCAGCGGCAGGCTCAGCTCGCGCGCCAAGGCGCCGGCGCCACCCACGTGATCGGGGTGGTGATGCGTGATCACGATCCCACGCAGCGCGCGGCCCTGCCCCGCCAGCGCCCGAGCCCACTCGATGAAGCGCCGCTGCTCCTCCAGGTAAGGCGTGGCCGGCTCCACCAAGAAGAGCTCCCGCGACCCCAGCGCGTAGCTCTGGGTGTGGGTCGCCGGGGGCAGCGTGGGCGTGCGCAGCGCAAGGCTCAAGACCGCTTGATCGTCAGTGTCACTGTCGAATGGCTGGGGTGTCATGGCGTCACCCACTTGGTTTTTTGGGGGGGGGGTGGCTCGCGCCACTCAGCGCTCAATGACGACGGCCACCGCTTCACCGCCCCCGATGCACAGCGTCGCGAGGCCGCGGCGCTTGTCCTGGGCGATCATGGCGTAGAGCAGCGTGGTCAGGATGCGCGCGCCCGAGGCGCCGATGGGGTGGCCCAGCGCCACCGCGCCGCCGCGCACGTTGACGCGCTCTGGGTCCAGCCCCGCGAGCTGATTGCAGGCCATGGCCACGCAGCTGAAGGCCTCGTTGATCTCCCAGAGGTCGATGCTGCTCTTCTCGATGCCGAGCTTCTTCGTGGTCTGCTCGATGGCCTTGGCGGGCGCGGTGGTGAACCACTCTGGCGCCTGGGCGGCGCCGCCATAGCCGACCACGCGGGCCAGCGGCGTGAGGCCGTGGCGCTTCACCGCCTCCCCGCTCGCGAGCACCACCGCGCTGGCGCCGTCGTTCAGGGTGGAGGCGTTGGCGGCGGTGATGGTGCCGTCGCGATCGAAGGCGGGCCGCAGACCGCCGAACTTCTCTGGGCTGCCGCGCCCCGGCTCCTCGTCCTCGCTCACCACCAGCGGGTCCCCCTTGCGCTGGGGGATGCTGACGGGCGCTATTTCGTCCTTGAACAGGCCCTCACGCTGCGCCGCCAGCGCGCGCCGGTAGCTCTCCTTGGCGTAGGCGTCCTGCGCCTCACGCGTGAGCTGGTACTCCTTGGCGCACAGCTCACCGGCAGTACCCATGTGGTAATTATTATAAGGGTCCCACAGCCCGTCGAAGATCATGCCGTCCACCAGCTTGCCGTCCCCCATGCGGTAGCCCTCGCGCGCCTTGTCCAAATAGTAAGGCACCCTGCTCATGGACTCCATGCCGCCGGTGACCACCACGTCGGCGTCGCCGAGCAGCAGCGTCTTGGCGCCGAAGATCACCGCCTGGAGCCCGGAGCCGCACACCTTGCTCACGGTGGTGCAGGGCGCCGCCACAGGGATCTTGGCGCCGAGCGAGGCCTGCCGCGCCGGCGCCTGACCGACGCCCGCCGACAGCACGTTGCCCATGAAGACCTCCTCCACCTGAGCGGGATCGAGCTTGGCGCGCTCGAGCGCGGCGGTGATGGCCGTGCTGCCGAGCGCTGGGGCGCTCACGCCGCCGAGCGAGCCGAGGTAAGAGCCGATGGGGGTGCGCGCTGCGCCGACGATGAAAACCTCGCGAGTCATGGCTGATCTCTACCGCGCTCACCCAGCCTCCACCACCCCCTGAGCGCCCCGCTCAGGACAGATGACGCGCCGCCCCAGGCCGCTCCAGAGCGCCTTGGGGAGCCAGGTGTTCACTGATCGCGGCGCGCCGAGGCGCCCCCACAGCTCAAGCACACTCTGGGGAGATCCTTGAGCACCAGGCTGCGGTGAGCGCTGCGTCGTTAAGCCACTTGGCATCGGCGCTGGTCTGGCGCCGCTTGGTGTAGAGTCGCTGCCGTGAAGCCGGAGCAGAAGAGCTGGACCAGCGAGTTCGTCGCCGCCCTGCGCGCCTTCTATGGCGAGCTCCCGGCCGAGCTGGACGTCGCGACGGATCCAGTGGCGCTCGGGCTGTTGCCGCTCAAGTGGCTGTTGCCGGTGAAGGCGCTCAGCCTGCCGGGGGTGTCGCGCGCCGCGCACTTTGGGTTGGGGCACCTGAGCTTGGGGCTGAGCTGCAACGTGCCGCTGCGCACCGCCGCCATCGACGCGGCGCTGCGGCGCGAGCTCGCGGCCGGAACGCGTCAGCTGGTGGTCCTCGGTGCCGGGTTAGACGCCCGCGGCTACCGGCTGCCAGAGCTGGCGGAGGCGCGCGTGTTCGAGGTGGATCACCCCGCCACCTCGCGGGTGAAGGAGGGGCTGATGCGGGGGCTCACGCCGCTGGCGCGTGAGGTGCGATCGGTTCAGGTAGACTTCGAGCGGGACTCCTTGGAGGAGGCGCTCAGGGGAGCTGACTTCCACACCACGGAGCCCTCCGTTTGGATCTGGGAGGGGGTCACCATGTACCTCACCCGGAGCGCGCAGCTTGCCACGCTGGGCGCCA
>CAYQAC010000051.1:27618-32754 GCA_964415255.1 uncultured Polyangiaceae bacterium
ATCGCGAGCCTGAGCGCGCCGGGGAGCGTGCTGTGCATGACGTACCTGCCGCCGTGGCGGGGCGCGCTGCGGCGCGTGGGCTATTTTGCGTTGGGGAAATTGGGGGAGCCCATCTTGGGGGAGATCACGCGCGAGGACGTGGCGGGCGCCTTGAGCGAGCGCGGCCTCGACGTCACGCAGGACACGGACGGCCTCGACTGGGCGCAGCGCTTCTGGCCGACGTCGGAGCGGAGCTTGGTGCAGGTGTGGGAGCGCTTGGCGGTCGCGCAGCGCCGTTCGTAGGCCTCCGCGTCGCCGTGATGTGTGGGGGCGCAGGGCCTCGGGTGGGCTAAGCTGCCGCGCGATGCAGGCAAATCCCCCCCAAAGACGCGCGTTGGTCGCGGCCTGGGCCCTCCTGACGGCGCTCGTGGGGGTGGGCGCGCTGGGCGTCAGCTGTGGTCAGCCTCCCGCCGTAACAGCGAAGGCCCCGGAGCCCACCGAGCGCCGGCTGGTGCAGAGCAACGTGCTGCGGGGCGACTACGCCGGCTCGGCGAGCTGTAAGGATTGCCACGGGGAAATTTATCAGGCGTGGTCTGGCTCGCCCATGCACCAGATGACGCGCGAGGCGGGCTCGGCGCCTTCGCGCGCGCCGTTCGCGGACGGCGAGTACCACTTCAAGGGTGACCGAATCCGCATGGAAGAGCGCGCGGGGCAGCGCTTCATGCACCTGTCGAGCGCGCACGAGGGTGAGGCCACGTACCGTATCACGCGGGTGATCGGCGGGCGGCATCGCGAGGACTACGCGGCGGTGCGGGTGCCGAGCGTGGAGGAGGCGCAGCGTCCGATGGGTGAGGAGCGGGTGATGCCCGTCTCCTATGTCTACGAGACGGCCGCTTGGCGTTACAAGGGCTACTCCGTGCTGGTGAAGGAGCGCAGCGGCCTCCGGGTGGGCGGCGTGTGGCGGCAGGCCTGCGTGTTCTGTCACAACACCGTGCCCTACGCGTCGTACCTCTACGACGAGCTGCTCGGTGACCGCGCGGGTGGCTACCAGGGGTCGATGACGACCTACTTGATGCCGGAGGAGCGCCGCTTCGGGGTGAGCGTCAGCAAGCCTGACGAATTGGCCGCCGCGATCCACTCGGAGCTTGAGCTGCTCGGGGCGCCGCGCGGAGCTGAGACGGGTGACGAGCTCTCCCAGCTGTTGCGGCGCGCCATCGGGGAGACACAGCGGCGCTTCGGACCGGAGCACTTCATTGAGCTCGGGGTGGGGTGTGAGTCTTGTCACGGCGGCTCGAAGGAGCACGCGCAGAACCCCAGCGTGAGGACGAGCATCGCGCCGCGGAGCCCGCTCTTGCGTGAGCACATCGGGCCTGAGCAGCGTGAGCCGACGCCGGCGGAGGCGCTGAACCAGAGCTGCATGCACTGCCACACCGTGCTGTTCTCGCGTTACCCGTACACCTGGGAGGGTGGGCGCCGGAACAAGAACCCCGGCGGCAGCAACATCAACTCCGGGGAGGCGCGTGACTTCATGCTGGGCGCTTGCGCCAGCGAGATGAGCTGCGCAAATTGCCACGATCCGCACGCGCGTGATGCCCCGGAGGCGCTCCGTGCGCTCACCACCCTGGCGGGCAACGGCAAGTGCACCAGCTGCCATCAGGAGCTGGCGCAGCCGAGCGCGCTCGCCAAACACTCACACCACGATCCTAAGGGGGAGGGCAGCGCCTGCATGGCCTGCCACATGCCACGCAAGAACCTGTCTTTGAACTACCGCCTGACGAGCTACCACCGCATCGGCTCACCCACGGACCCTGAGCGCGCGCTGAAAGATCGGCCGCTAGAGTGTGCGCTTTGTCACACGGAAACAAGTACGGAGGCGCTGGCTAGTAACATGGAGCGCTGGTGGGGTAAGCGCTATGATCGCGCGGCGCTGCGGCGCCTGTACGGCCACGACTTGAGCCGCGGCAACCTGGAGACCACGGCGCGCTTCGGCTTGCCCCACGAACAAGCGGTGGCGGTGAGCACCCTCGGCGCGCGCGGGCGCACCGACGCGCTCCGCCTGGTTTCCACCCAGCTCAGCCACGAGTACCCCCTGGTGCGCTACTTCGCCGGGCAGGCGGCGCGCGAGCTCACCGGCTCATGGCCGAGCGTGGACGTGGAGGCGAGCGCCGCCGAGGTGCGAAGCCAGGTGAGGGACTGGCTGAGCGACGTGAAGGCGCGCGAGGATGCAAGGCAGGCTGACTGACGGATGCCACTTGAGGTGGTCAGCCTAACAGACTAGCGCGCGGCGCCGGGTGCTTCAGGGTTTGGGGGTTGGACGGCACCGCGCTGGGTTGCTCCGCGCGGTGCACTTCATGGCACTCAAGGGGCGCTCAGCGGAGCCAGAACTCGACACGAATCACGCCCCCGAACGCGCCCACCACGTAGCCGCTCGCGCTGTATTCGTTGAAGTAGAGCGTGGTGCGGCCCATCAGGTCGTGGCTGGAGACATCTTGGTCCCACACCTCCATCACCACACCTTGCTTCAGCTCGTAGCCCGTGAAGCGCACCGGGTTCGTGTAGCCAATGGTCCCATTGCTCCAGTTGCAGGTGAACGTGTCCTCGAAGTAGGTGGTGCAGCCGCTACCCACGCAAACGAATGGGTCGGGGGCGCCACCAAACGCGTCCCAAGCATCGCCCACGCTGTTGGTGGTTGAGACCTGAAGGTGATCGATGACGATCTCAAACTGTGCGTTGTCCGCCAGCTGGTCGCACACGCCGTAGCCGCAGCTCAGGCGATTGGGGCAAGGCAGGCAGCCCACCCCGCCTAGCCCGCAGGCGGTGTCCGACTGCTGATACCACTCAAGGCAGGTGCCGTTGTGACAGCACCCCTCGCACCCAGCGCAGCCGCCAGTGCCGCCGCTGCCCCCCATCGCACCACTGCCGCCGCCCGCGCCGGTTCCGCCGCTGGCTCCCGCGCCGCCGCTTCCGCCTGTGCCCCCCATCGCGCCGCTTCCGCCACCCGCGCCCCCTGTGGCGCCGCTTCCCCCGAAGCCCCCTGTGCCCCCGGCGGCGCCGAAGCCGCCGCTGCCGCCCGCCCCGTCGTCGTCGCCCAGCTGGAAGCAGCCGGTGAGGAGCAGGGTGGCCGCGCACATAGTCAGCATTACTGTCTTCATGAACCCTCGCTTGTGATGTGGGGGCTCAAGCGGCTGCGCCGGAAGGCGCGCAGTTGTTGGCATGCTCACCGCTGGAGCCCCACACGACGCGTTGAGCACGGGGCGTGCCACGTCAGAGTGCGCTCAGCGCAAGGGGTTGAAGCCCGCCAACCCAGCGCGCAGCGCTGAGCGTCCAATGCCAGGCGAGGTGGGCGCCGTGTCGTATCAAACGTGATCGCGATCAGCGGCTCGACCCGGTCGATCGATCGCGATCAGGTGCACCGAGCCATCAGGTGCACCGAGCCATCATCGCGCCGTGCAGCGAGGTGCCAAACCCCCAAACCCCCATGCTCACACTCACAACGGCCCTTGAAGGTGCGGCGAACAGCGTGAGGATCATTTACAACCTGCGGCTCCAAGACGGGAGCGCGTCGCCGCTAGCTCGCTCCCGTCGGGCCGCGCTCCGAGGAGCGCCAGCGCAGCCCGTGCGGACTTGCTTCACTACGAGGTGGCGATCGCGCCGCCGACGAGCACGAACACGAAGATGATGTACAGGATGACGAAGACGAGCGTCAGGCCGAACAGCACGGTGCCAATGATGCCCAGGATGCGCCCGATGACGGCCATTTGATCGGGACGTTGACCAGTGGCGGCGCACTCCTTCATGTAGTTGTTGCCCATCACCCACGCGATGGGTGAGCAAATCTGGCACAGCGCGAAGCCGAAGATGCCGAGGAGCAAAATGATGAGCGGCTGGCTGTTGTTCTGCACAGGCCGAGGATACCTGAAACGGTCGGCTTTGAAGAGGGCTTCAGTTGGGCCGTGGTGAATCGCGCTGGGCGCGAAGCCTAAGACCTCAAGCGTGGGCGCTGAGCACCTGCTCCAGGTGCCCAAGGGCGCGCTCGATGGACGCGCCGCCAGCTCGATCGCCATAGGCCATGGGGATGTTCGCGCGCTTGGCGGCCTCCACCAGGTGACCAGACTGACGGTGCTTCACCAGCCCTTGGAGCAAGATGAGCGCGCAGACGTGGCCCTGCGTCATCCGCTGCACGAGGCTGGCGATGGGCTGGTGGTTCTTCTCGGTGCTGACCCACTCCACTTGAAGCCCGCGTTGTTGTAGCGCCTTGAGCTTGGCGTGCTTGATGGTGCCGCCGGCGATGACGATGGGGTGTTGACGCGACGCCTGGTGCAGCGCGGGGAACGCCTGCGGCTCAGCGCCCTGAGCTGCGACGTTAGACTGACGAGCTGCCGGGCTTCCTTTGGCTGCCTTGACCGGAGCTTGGGACTTGGGCTGGGCTGGGACGGTTGACTTGCCCTCGGTGGCCTCCGGAGGGCTGGGTGGGCGCCCAGTGAGCGCCTTAGCGCTGGCTTCAGGAGGGCGCGCCGCGTGCTTGCTCGCCTCAAGCTCGGCGAGCAGCTCAGGTGCGATGGGCGCGCGCTTGGGCGTCTTGAGGCCAGCGCTCAGCGCGGACGGACCGCGCTTCCCTAGAGCGCCGATCCGTTTGTCGCCAGATGGGCCCTCGGCGCGGTGCTGCTGCCCGAGCGGGAGCTTGTGAGTGAGCGACTTCGGCTCGGAGCTTGACCCTGGCGCGTCGACGAAGGCGCGCGTGCTGCGGGCCTCCTCGGCCAAGGCAGCCCAGTCACCTTGATGGTGTTTGGCGAGTCCGTAGACGAAGCCCGCCTTGCGCTCGGCGACGATCGCCGTCAGGCGCCTGACCAATGGGGCCGCCACGTTGAACTCCCCTGGCTCTTCTTGGAGCAGGCGCGCGCGCGCTGCGAGCTCTGAGGCCCAGGCGATGAACTGGCGGTTGGTGCAGCGGCTCGCGCTCAGCGCCGCCAGCTCCTCCCTCAGGAGCTCAGGCTCGCCGCGGGGCGCCCGCTTTGAAGCGCCCGTCTCCTGAGCGACGGCAGGCACGTCGCGGGTCAGCGATTGGGGCGCCTGACTGACTGTCAGGGATTGGGGAGGCGGACTGACTGTCGCCTGGGCGGGTGCCGGTGCTGCTGGTGCAGGCTGCGCTGCCTGCAC
>CAYQAC010000052.1:0-32500 GCA_964415255.1 uncultured Polyangiaceae bacterium
GAGAAGAGCGAGATCGCCGGGCAGACGCGCGACGTGACGGCGGTGGCCGCCGACACGGGCGAGGGCAAGGCCTCCAGCCAGGTGATTCAAGGGGCGGCGCAGCGAGGCTTCGTCGGCCGCGGCTACAAGCAGGTGTATACCGACTACCACACGGTGGCTGAGGACGTGATGAACAAGGACGACATCCCGCCGGGGTATCGCTTCTACGTGCGTCGTTATTTTCAGCTGATCCGTCCCCGCGACTGAGGCAGGGCGACTGAGGCAGGGCGATGATTCGGAGCGTGTATGAGTGAAGCGAGTGAGGCGCGGGGCGAGGTCGAGGGCTTCCTGAAGCAGATCGGCGCGCTGCGTGAGGAGATCGGGCGCGTCATCGTCGGCAACCGAGAGGTGGTGGACGGCGTGCTCACCTGCATGCTGGCGGGCTCCCACGCGCTGCTTGAGGGTGTCCCGGGGCTCGGCAAGACGATGCTGGTGCGCACACTGGCGGAGGCGGTGCGCCTTGAGTTCTCGCGCATCCAGTTCACCCCAGACTTGATGCCGGCGGACATCATCGGCACCACCGTGCTCGAGGAGGGGGAGCGCGGTCACGTGTTCGAGTTCCGTAAGGGCCCGGTGTTCGCGAACATCGTGCTGGCTGACGAGGTGAACCGCGCCACCCCCAAGACTCAGAGCGCGCTCTTGGAGGCGATGCAGGAGCACCGCGTGACGGTGGGGCGCACCACCCACGTCATCCCGGAGCCCTACTTCGTGCTCGCGACGCAGAACCCGCTGGAGATGGAGGGCACCTACCCGCTGCCCGAGGCGCAGCTCGATCGCTTCTTCTTCAAGCTGGAGGTGCCGTTCCCGAATCGCGAGGAGCTGCACGCCATCATCGATCGCACGACCACGGGCCAAGAGGTACAGGTGAAGCCGGTGCTCGACGCCAAGCAGATCGTGGCGCTGCAAGCCTTGGTGCGGAAGGTGCCGGTGGCGCGCCACGTCCAAGACTTCGCGGTGCGCGTGCTGCAAGCGACGCACCCCGATCGTGAAGAGGCGACCGCTCAGGTGAAGCGCTACGTGCGGAGCGGCGGCTCCCCGCGCGGCGTGCAGGCGATGTTGCTGGCGAGCAAGGCGCGCGCGCTGTTCGAGGGTCGCTTCGCGGCCTCCATCGCCGACGTGAAGGCGAGCGCGCTGCCCGCGCTGCGCCACCGCATCTTGCTGTCGTTCGAGGGGGAGGCAGAGGGCATCGTCCCCGATCAGATCCTAAGTGAGATCCTGGAGGAGCTCCCTGAGGGCAAGGCCTGAGGGCGCGCTCGGCGCGTATGGGGCTCTTTGATCGTATCTGGCGCGGCTTGCCTTCCGCTGCTCGTCGTGGCGCGCCTGCGCGCGGCGTGGGCGCGTCGCAGGCGAAGCAGGGAGACCTCTTCGACGACGAGTTCCAGCGCAAGCTGGAGACGCTCGCCCTGGTGAGCCGCAAGGTGTTCGCCGGGCGCCTGCGCGCCGAGCGGCGCACCAAGAAGAAGGGCAGCGGCGTGGAGTTCGCGGATCACCGCGACTACGTGCCGGGGGATGATTTCCGCGCGGTAGACTGGAACGCTTACCAGCGCTTCGGGCGCCTGCTGGTGCGCCTGTACGAGGAGGAGGAGGACCTCAGCATTTACCTCATCGTGGACTGCTCGAGCTCGATGGGGTTCGTGTCGCAGGCTGGTGGCGCTGCGCGCGGCGGGTCATCGGCGAAGTTCGACTACGCTCGGCGCCTGGCGGCGGCGCTCGCTTATGTGGGGCTCGCGAACCTGGACCGAGTGACGGTGGTGGGGATGAGCGACCAGGTTGTTTCACGCATGCCCACGACGCGCGGCAAGGGCCGCATCTTCCGCGTGTTCAACTTCCTGCGGGAGCTCTCCCCCATGGGCGTCACCGATCTGGGGGAGGGGATGCGCACCTTCGTGGCGCAGCACAAGCGGCGCGGCCTGGCGGTGCTCATCAGTGATCTCTACGATCACGCGGGCTTTGAGCGCGGCATCAACGCGCTGCGCTACGCGAAGTTTGAGCCCTTCGTGCTCCACATCATCGACCCCGCGGAGGCGCGCCCAGAGCTGAGCGGGGACGTGCGCCTCTACGACTGCGAGACGGGGGATGAGCGCGAGGTGACCATCACCCCCGCGGTGCTCGAGCGCGTGCAGGTCGCCTGGCGTGAATACCAGGAGAGCGTGGAGCGCTTCTGCGCCTCACGCCAGGTGCCGTATTTCCCGGCGGATATTGACACGCCGTTCGATGAGCTGATCTTGAAGGTGTTCCGCCGCGGAGGGTTCCTTCGCTGATGGCCTTCGCCGGGCTCCCCTTCGCCACCCTGGTCACCCTCGCCGCCGCCCTGAGCGTGGTGACGGTGGTGTTCTACATCTTGAAGCTGCGGCGGCGCCCGATCGCGGTGCCCTTCAGCCACATCTGGGAGCGGGTGCTGCGCGACAAAGAGGCGGAGAGCTGGCTCTCGCGGCTCCGGCGGCTGCTGTCCCTGTTGTTTCAGCTGCTGCTGCTCGGGGCGCTCATCTTGGCGCTGGGGGATCCTCGGCTCAGCCAGAACCTGGTGGAGGGGCGCAACGTGCTGGTGCTGGTGGACACCAGCGCCTCCATGAAGGCGACGGACGGCTCACCCACCCGACTAGACAGTGCACGTGACCAAGTGGCTCAGATGGTGCGCGGCCTGGGCGCGACCGATCGCATGCTGATCGCGAGCATGGACTCGGGGGTGCGGCCGCTCACTGGCATGACGGGTGAGGCGCAGGACTTGACGTTGGCGCTCTCGGAGCTCAAGGCGACGGACACCCGAGCTGACCTTCGTCGCGGCCTGCGCTTCGCGGCGGACAGCTTGCGCGGGCTCTCCAAGGCACAGCTGGTGGTGGTGAGCGACGGCGCCTTTGGTGATCTGGATCAAGGGAGCTTGAAGGACGTGCTCGGCGACATCGAGCTTCGTTACGTGCCGGTCGGCTCGCGGAGCAAGAACGTCGCCATCACGCAGTTCTCCGTGCGGCGCTACCCGCTCGATAAGTCGCGCTATGAAGTGATGCTGGAGGTCTCGAACACCAACGACGAGCCCACCGAGGTGGAGCTCACCTTGATCGGCGATGAGCAGGTGGTGGACGTCTCGCGGTTGTCGCTGGGGCCCAACGAGCGCTTGCCGCGGTTTTACAAGGACCTCGCGGGGGCGAGCCGCACCTTGGAGGCGGTGATCAAGCTGGGTGATGGCACGCCGGACGACCTACCCGCGGACGATCACGCCTACGCCTTGATGCCGGAGCGGCGCCGCTCACGGGTGCTCCTGGTGACCGACGGCAACACCTACTTGGAGGCCGCGCTGCTGCTTGACGAGTACCTTGAGGTGACCGAGGTGACCGAGGCAGCTTACCCACCGAGCGGGCGCTTCGACGTGACCGTGTTCGATCGCGTGGCGCCGCCGCCGGCCGAGGGAGGCGGCGCTGCGCTGTACCTGAACCCACCGGACACAGAGACCTCCCCCGTGCCGCGCGGCAAGCCGCTCAAGGGCTTTGGCTTCGACACCTGGGAGCGCAAGCACCCGGCGCTGCGCTTCACTGAGCTGGGCGACGTGCAGGTGGCGGAGGGCAACAGCTTCCGACCGGAGCGCGGCGACAAGGTGCTCGGCGCCAGCTTCCAAGGGCCCATCTTGGTGGAGGGGCGGCGCCAGGGGCGGCGCTTCATGGCGCTGGGGTTCGATCCGCGTCAGAGCGATTTCGTGATGCGCGTCGCGTGGCCGCTCTTCATCCTGAACACCATCGACCACTTCGTGGCGGAGGACACGGGCTACATCTCCTCCTTCCGTACCGGGGAGGTGTGGCACATCCCCGCGCCGAGCGGCGCCTCCTCGGCGGAGCTTACGGGGCCAGACGGCGTGCAGCGCACGGTGCCCGTGAAGCAGGGCCAGGCGGTGTTCCAGGGGGACCAAGCGGGCTTCTACACGCTGCGCGTCGCGGGTGAAGAGCAGGAGCAGACCAGCGAGTTCGCCGCTAACTTGGTGGACTTGGAGGAGAGCCGCATCACGCCCGTGCCCACCTTCGAGGTGGGGGACAAGCGCGCGACGGCGGTGAGCGGGTTCAACGCGGGGGTGCGGCGCGAGCTGTGGATTTACCTGCTCCTCGCGGTGGTGTTCGCCTCCCTGGTGGAGTGGGTGACTTACCATCGGAGGCTGACGGTATGAGGCCCGCGCTGGTGTCGTACGGTGCGCGGACGGTGTGCGCTCCGCACGGTGAGCTCGCTACTTCGTACGGAGAACTGACGGTATGAGGCGCCTGACGCTCCGTCGCCTCCTGTGGGGGCTGTTCATCGTGCTCGTCGGGGTGGGGCTGTTCTATGCCTACAGCCGCTTCGTGCTCCAGGCGCCGGCGCCCACCTTCAAGTTTGAGCGCGAGGGTGAGCAGTTCGAGCTCTTGGAGCCGCGCACCCTGGGGCTCATTTTGCTCGCCCCGCTGCTGCTGTTCGTCATCGGGCGTAGCCTGGCAGACTTACCCTGGCAGCAGCGCATCTTGGCGGTGCTGCTCCGGGTGACGTTCATCGCGCTGGTCGCGCTGGCGCTCGCGAAGCTCGCGAAGAGCACCGAGGTGAGCCAAGTGGCGACGGTGTTCGTGGTGGACGTCAGCGATTCGGTGCCGGACGCCGCGCTGGAGGACGCTCGTAAGGCGCTGCAAGGCGCCATCGAGGAGCGCCCGGAGGATGGCGTGGTGCGCCTCGTGACCTTCGCGAAGCGCCCGCGGCTGGTGCCGCTGGAGGCGGAGGAGGGGCGCCTGACGGTGCCGGAGGTGGCGGCGCTGCGCCACGCGGCGGAGGGCGCTCTTAGCGGTGACGCGGTGAGCGCGCCCAAGCCCAGCGCGGAGCTAGGCGTCGATCGGCCGGGCGCGGGCACCGACGCGCAGTCCGCGATGCAGCTCGCCTACAGCGTGCTGCCGCCAGGCTACCTGAAGCGGGTGGTCCTGGTGACTGACGGAGTGGAGACGGAGGGCGATCTCCTGGCGGAGGCGAACCGCGCCAAGAGCTTCGGCGTGAAGCTGTTCAGCATCCCTTACCGTCGCCCCGCGCCGGGGGAGGTGGCGCTGACGGAGCTCCGGGCGCCCGAGAAGGTGGAGATTGGCCAGACCTTCAACCTGACGGCGCACATCTACTCGAGCCGCGCCTCCAAGGCCCGCGCGCGGCTTTACCAAGGGGAAACGCTGAACGGCCTCGACGGCGTGCGCGAGCTTGAGCTTGAGCCTGGCCCCAATGAAGTGAAGTTCAAGAGCGTGGTGCGCGTCGGCGGGGAGGTGACGTACGCGCTCCGCCTGGATCAAATCGAACACGACGAGTTCAAGCAGAACAACAGCTACAGCATCACGCTGGACGTCCCGGGGCGCCCCGCGGTGCTCTACATTGAGGGTCAGCCGGCGCGCGCCAGCTACCTCGTGAGCGCGCTCAGCTCGCAGCAGTTCGAGGTGGACGTGCGCTCGCCCAGCGCCTTCCCCGGCTCGCTCAAGGAGCTCGAGCGCTACGCCTTCTTCATCCTGAGCGACGTCCCGAAGGAGCAAGTCAGCCTCTCTTCTCAAGACTTGGTGGAGCGCTACGTGCGCGACTTGGGCGGCGGCTTCTTGATGGCGGGGGGCGAGCGCGGTTTCGGCCTCGGGGGCTGGGGGCACACCACGCTTGAGCGCATCCTCCCGGTGCGCATGGACGTGCAGCGCCGGAAGGACACGCCGGGCGTGGCGCTGGCGCTGGTGATCGATCGCTCCGGGAGTATGGCGGGGCTGCCGCTCGAGATGGCGAAGGCGGCGTGCAAGGCCACCGTGAGCACGCTGCAAGGCGATGACGTGATCGAGATCATCGCCTTCGACACCGAGCCGGTGCGCTACGTGAAGATGCAGCCGGCGCGCTACCGGAGCCGCATCCAAAACGACATCCTTCGCATCCAGCCGGGCGGCGGTACGGAGATCTTCTCCGCGCTCGACCAGGCGTACCAGGACCTAGCCTCCACTCAGGCGCGCAAGAAGCACGTCATCTTGCTGACCGATGGTCAGGCGCCCAACTCTGGCATCCGCGACTTGGTGCAGGCGATGGTGGCGGAGAACATGACCGTCACCACGGTGGGCCTGGGGGACGGCGCTGACGGCAACCTGCTGCGGACGATCGCAGATCTTGGCGGCGGTCGTTACCACGCGGTGCCCGACCCCAGCGCGCTGCCCAAGATCTTCACGCGGGAGACCGAGATGATCTCGCGGCAGGCCGCGGTGGAGGAGTGGTTCCCGGTGCAACAAGTCGGGAACGCTGACTTCTTGCGTGGGCTGTCCATCGCCTCGGCGCCGCTGCTCCACGGCTACGTGGCCACGCAGATGAAGGCGCCGCCGGCGCAGGAGATCCTCGCGAGCGACGTGGGGGAGCCGATCCTCGCGCGCTCGCGCTTGGGGCTCGGGTGGACGCTGGCGTGGACCAGCGACGTCAAGAACCTGTGGGCTTCAGATTGGCTGCGCTGGCGCGGCTACCCGCAGTTCTGGGGGCAGCTGGTGCGGGAGCACATGCGCAAGAAGCACCGCCGTGAGCTGGACATGAAGACGGAGGTTCGTGGCGGCGTGGTGCGCGCTGTGGTGGACGCGTTCACCGCCGATGAGCGCTTCGAGAACCAGCTCAGCTCGAAGCTGTTCGTGATTGGCCCAGAGCCGGGCGGGCAGCGCCGTGAGGTGCCGCTCAGGCAGACGGCGCCTGGCCGCTACGAAGCGAGCTTCGAGCTCCACGACTACGGCTCCTTCCGCTTGCAGGCGGAGCACTCGCAAGAGGGCACGGACGGCGAGCTTGAGCGCGTGGGCGTGAGCTATGGCCACGTGTCCAACCCTTACCCGCGTGAGTACGCGAGCTTCGAGCCCGACATCGAGCGCCTCGAGCGCGCGGCGCTGGCCGGCGGCGGGGTGGTGGATCCAGAGCCTGCCGCCCTGTTCGACGCTGGGGGCGAGACGATCCAGAGCTTCGAGGCCATGTGGCGCTATTTCATCTACGCGGCGCTGGTGGTGTTCCTGCTGGATCTGCTGGTGCGCCGCGTGCGCCTGTTCGATCGTCGCTTCCTCCCGCGCCGCCGCGCCGCCGCGCGGTAGGGGTAGGTTTTGGACGTTTCAGGCGCGTTTTACCCCGCTGAGCTTCGCTGGCACGTCGCGCGCCTTCAGCCGTCATCGGGATGGGCTTCAAATCTGCTCGCGTGGCGCGCGTGGGGTGGGCCCACCTGCGCAAGGGTGGTAAGTAGCAGGCCGCTTTCGAGGGTCAGTCATCGCGCACGGCAGGCGCCCCTCACTGCACGAAGCCCGTCGGGGTGGCCTCGTGGCCATCCGTAGCGACGCCCTCTCCTGAGAAGCACGATGCCCGAGGATCCGCCTCGCCCCCTCACCACAGTCGCTGGAGCCAGGCTCCACCCCCTCACCGCTCACCTGCTCGGCTTCGGGCTCGTCGCGTCGATTCATGTGGGGCTGCTCACCCTGCGCCTGCACGGCAAGACCGAGCTGAAGGTCTGGGGGCTCGCCGTCACCTTGGTGCTCGGTCAGCTGCTCGCGCTTGGGCTGTGCTCAGGCGCTGTCCAAGCGCTGTGGCTCCGCTGGCTCAAAAAAGTCAGGCTGCCTTACGTTGTACTGCTCGGCTTCATCGTCACCCTGCCTGTCTGTGCCCTGCTCTTGGCGGACGACCTCAGCGGCCCCGCCTCGCGGCTCTCGGCGCTCCCACCCTCGGTGGCGCTGTGGCTGCTCGCCGCCGTGCCCGCCCTCGCGCTCACCCTGGGGCTCGCCGTGGCGCGCTCCGCCGCGCGCGGCTATTGGCGTCTAGCGCCGCTCCTCATCGGCCTCGCCATCGTCCCCACCTCACTCGTCATCTTGGGTGACGACTACGATGGCCTCCAGCTGCTCGGCACATTGTTCGCGAGCCTGACCGTCGCGCAGGCCCTCTTCGATTGGAGGCTCCCGGCCAAGCTCGGTGCGCCGCTCAAGGGCCTCCGCGTGGTTCGCTACGTGGCCCTCGCCGTCCTTGTGCTGTTCGCCCTGGGCTCCGTGCTCCTGCCCCCCTCAAACCACCTGCTCGTCGCCCTCGCGCGCCAACCCTCCGCCGTGCTGCTGCGCAGCATCGCGGAGCTTCGCATGGAGGCCGCGCCCCAGCCCGGCGCCGACCCCACCGAGTGGTATCGCGACCGCAGCGAGCTCCCCCCGGTGCCCGCCTCCACGCCGCGGCTCACCAGCGAGAGCCCCATCGTGCTGATGATCGGCATCGACTCGCTGCGTTGGGATCTCCTCGAGGGGGACAAGCACCGCGCGAGCCTGCCCAACCTGTTCGCGATGAAGGAGCGCGCCGTCAGCTTCCGTGAGGCGCGCGCGCCAGGGAGCAGCACCGCCACCACCTTCTCCGCCATTTTCAGCGGGAAGAGCTACTCCCAGCTCTACTGGGTGAGTCACCCAGAGCGAAAGCTCGAGGTGTTCCCTCATCACGATGACACGCCGCGCTTCCCCGAGCTGCTCCGGGACGCCGGCGTGAGGACCGTGAGTTTTGAGCCCACCGCCTGGATCCTCGAGCGCTTCGCCATCGTCCGCGGCATCCAAGAGGAGAACGAGCTTCGCACCGGCAAGGGCTACCCCAAGAGCGTCACCATCATGCCCAAGCTGAGCGCGCGCCTGAAGCAGGCGGACGACAAGCCGCTCTTCATCTTCACCCACCTGCTCGACGCTCACTCGCCTTACAACGCGGCCGGCAAGAAGGCGACGCCCTACGAGGGCTACATCGCCAGCCTGGGTAAGGTGGACGGCGAGCTCGGCAAGCTAAAAAAGCAGGTGGCGCAGCTCGGCCTCACCGCGCGCACCAGCTACGTGGTGTTCTCGGACCATGGCGAGGCCTTCGGGGAGCACGACACCACTTTCCATGGGAAAACACTGTACGAAGAGGTGCTGCGCGTCCCGCTGTTCATTGAGGTGCCAGGCGTCCCCGCGCGGGAGGTGAGCGAGCCGGTGAGCCTGATGGACTTGGGGCCCACCCTCTTGGATCTCTATGGGGTGGCCACGCCGAGCAGCTTCTTTGGTCAGAGCCTCGTTCCATTCCTGCGCGGTGAGGATCCTAAGCTCACGCGGCCCATCGTGGCTGAGGCGCGCCTGATGCAGGCGATGCTGCTGCCAGGGCCGAAGAAGATCATCTACGACACCCGCTCCAAGGCCGTCGAGTTCTTCGACTTGAGCAAAGATCCTGGCGAGCTTCAGAATATCTACGGTGAGGGTCCTGAGTCTGAGGAGGCGCACGCCCTGCTGCGGAGCTTCTTCGAGGCGCACACCCATCGGGCCCCCGGCTACCAGGTCCCCTACCGCAAGTGGTGAGCGCTACTGTCTAGGTGGTCGGGCTCAGAGCGTAGGCCGTGATGACGGGCGCCCCGAGTAGGTAGTCAGCTGCACAGACCATCAGCCCGGCGAGCGGTCAGCCCTGCTTACGGCTAGCGCAGCACTCGCCCTGCACCGCCTGCCCGGTGAGCGCCTCGATGATGGGGCACACCGCCTCAGCGGCGCCGTGCTCGCAGCTCGCGACCAGCTGGCGGAGCGCAGCGCGCATGTTCTCCAGCTCGTCGATCTTAGACTCGATGGTGGTGAGCTTCTGCTCCGCCAGGCGCCTCACCCGCTGCCGCTGCCGCCCCTTCGCGGGGCCGAGCTGCATCAGCTCCTCAATTTCCTCCAGGCTAAAGCCGAGGCCCTGCGCTCGCTTGATGAAGCGGATGCGATCGAGCGCCGCGCTGGTGTACCGGCGGTAGCCGTTCTTCTCACGCTCGGGCGCCGGCAGGAGCCCGCGCCGCTCATAGTAGCGGAGGGTCTCGATGTTCACCCCGGCTTGGGTAGCGAGCTCACTGGTGCGCACGCCATGAGCATAAGCCTGCACCTAAGTACAGGGTCAAGCCTCCTCGTGGCCGGGGCGGGTTTGCAACGTTTGAAACCCACGCCCCAACCGCTCTAAGTTCGGGCAGGGCAGGGGGTTGGCTCACGCTTTGCGTCGCTTGGCGTCGCTCGCTGCCTGAGCCGTGCGGCGCCTGGAGGGGCACCAGGTGCCTCCCCAAGCCACCCCACCGAGCCGCAGCGCCACGGCAGGCGCCTCTGCCCACCGCGCGCAGCGACGGCTAGGCAAACCCCCAAAACCCCTTGGAGAACGCGCTAGGACGACCGAGCGTTTTCCGTGAGTGGACCTCAAATCACAGGCAAGAGCGCTAGGGTTGCTTCTGCGGCGTGGCGCCGCTAATCGCGCAGCGCATGGCGTCTCGATCTCGCTCTTCGCGGCGCTGGGGCATGGCCCTGGCGATGTTGCTCCCTGGTTTCGCGTGCGCGCCGGCGCTGCCCGCGGAGAGCCCGCCGCCGCCGGTCTCCGCTGGGCTAAACGACCAGATCATCGAGGACACGGGCGGCGCCACCTTGGAGGAGGCGCGGGCCTTCTTCAAGACGGTGGACGGTGAGCTGCGTGAGCTGATCGGCGAGACGGAGCGCGTGATGTGGGTGAAGAACACCTACATCACGCATGATACAGAGATCCTCGAGGCGCGCGCCAATGAGCAGGTGATGGAGTACTCCGCACGGCGCATCAAGGAGGCGCGGCGCTTTGAGGGGCTCGCGCTGCCTGAAGATTTGGCGCGTCAGCTGTACCTGCTGCGCTACTCCGCGGGGCTCCCCGCGCCGGATGACGCGGAGAAGCGGAGTGAGCTGGCGAGCCTCGCGAGCAAGATGGATGGCCTCTACGGCAAAGGCAGCTACTGCTCGCCCAAGCTGAAGGGCCACGCGCTCCCCGCAGGTAAAACCAAGGCGAATGACGACGGCTGTCGCTCGCTGATGGAGCTCTCCAAGATCATCGCGGAGAGCCGCGATTACGAGCTTCTGAAGGAGGCTTGGGAGGGCTGGCACAGCATCGCACAGCCCATGCGCCCCATGTATCAGCGCTTCGTGGAGCTGGCCAATGAGGGCTCCCGTGAGCTTGGCTTCGAAGACTTAGGGCAGATTTGGAAGGGTCGTTATGACCTGCCAAGTGAGGAGTTCGTGGCCGAGATGGACCGGCTCTTCGTGCAGGTGAAGCCGCTGTATGAGCAGCTCCACTGCTACATGCGGAGTCGCCTGAGCGCGCGCTACGGCGCGGACAAGGTGCCCGCCACGGGGCCGATGCCAGCCCACGTGCTCGGCAATATGTGGGCGCAGGAGTGGACTAACCTGTATAACGAGGTTGAGCCCTTCCCCGGCAAAGGTCAGCCTGACCTGACCAAGCAGATGGTCAAGAAGGGTTACGACCACACCAAGATGGTGAAGCTCGCGGAGGGCTTCTTCACCAGCCTGGGGATGAAGCCGCTCCCGCAGACCTTCTGGGAGCGCAGCCTGTTCTTGAAGCCGGCCGACCGCGACGTGGTGTGCCACGCCAGCGCGTGGGACGTTGGCATGAGCGGGGACCTTCGCATCAAGATGTGCATCAAGGTGGATTATGAGGATCTTGTCACTATCCACCATGAGCTAGGGCACAACTACTACTTCATGTACTACCACGATCAGCCCACGCTGTTTCAGCAGGGCGCGAACGATGGTTTCCATGAGGGAATTGGAGACACCCTCGCGCTCAGCGTGACGCCGGCCTACCTGAAGGAGGTGGGGCTGATCGACGCCCTGCAGACCAGCCCTGAGGCGGACATGAACCTCCTGATGTCACGCGCGCTGGAGGGCATCGCCTTCTTGCCGTTCGGCAAGATGATTGACCAGTGGCGCTGGGATGTCTTCAGCGGCAAGGTGCCGAAGGAGAAGTACAACGAGCACTGGTGGAAGCTGCGCCGTGAGTTCCAAGGCCTGGTGCCGCCCTCACCGCGCAGTGAGGCAGAGTTTGACCCAGGCGCGAAGTACCATATCCCCGGTAACGTGCCTTATATTCGCTATTACATCGCGCGCATCCTTCAGTATCAGTTCCTGCGCGCGCTGTGCCGCACCGCGGGCCACCAAGGGCCGCTCCATCAGTGCTCGATTTACGGTAACAAGGCCGCCGGCGAGAAGATGATGGCGATGCTGAAGCTCGGCGCGAGCAAGCCCTGGCCGGAGGCGCTCGCCGCCATCAGCGGCGAGACGAAGATGGATGCGACCGCCATCATCGACTACTACGCGCCGCTCATGACCTGGCTCAAAGAGAAGAACCAGGGCCAGCAGTGTGGCTGGTGAGGTGGCGAGCGGCGACGCGAGGCGGGAGTTCGGCTCGCCCGAGGTTAGTCATGATGACTGACATCTTAGGGCGGCGGGCTTCGGCGGATGAGCGCCTTGTACACGACGCACGGCAGCGTGCGGGAGCCGCGTGAGGTGACGCCGGTCGCGGCTTGGGGTGTGAGCCCAGCGTACCCAGCGCTCCGCGCGCGGCTCGACGCCGCCACGGGCCGGCCGCTTTTGGTCGGCGCGGATCCTAGCGCGAGCCTGTGGGCGTCCGGCGCCTTGGGCGCGGCGCCTCACCAGGGCGCGGCGCGGCCGTGGGGCGCGGTGGGGCGGCTGGTGCGTGAGGCGCCAGCGAGGCTTCAGGCGCACTACGCAGCGGAGATCGCCGCGGGGGTGGACGTGCTGTGCGCGGCTACCGCCGAGACGACGCCTTGGGCGCTCGGCCGGGTGGGGATGGAGCACCGCGCGGCGCTGCTCACCGGGCTCAGCGTGGAGCTGGCGCAAGAGGCCGCGGCCCAGGCGGGGCGGCCCGTCGCGGTGGCGGGGTGGTTGGAGGGTGGCTGTTTGGCGGCGCCGGGCAGCGCCTCGCTGGAGGTGGAGCTGCCATCCCACGCCGAGCGGCTCGAGCAGGCGGGCTGTGAGCTCCTGGTGGTGCGTGGGCTGCCAAGCCAAGCGCTAGGCCGGCTGCTTGAGCCAGGCAGGGTGGGCGTGCCGGTGTGGGCGTCGCTTGAGGGGCCGGCAGGTGACGCGGAGTCGGTGGCGGAGCAGGCCAGGGCGCTGTGGGCGGCGGGGGCCGAGGTGGTCCTGGTGCCGCTTGAGGGGCTGGGGGCGCTGAGGGGGGTGGAGGCACCGCCTGGCGCCACGCTCGGGGCGCTGCTGAGCGCTCCCAGCGCACTTCCAGGGGGTTCGCTGGGGGCAGAGGGCGCCTCAATCCGCGTCATTGGGGGCGCCACCCAGGCCCACACGGTGGCCCTAGCGGAGGCGCTGGTAGCTCTCCATCCAGCGGGCCCTTCCCAACGCCACTGACCAGCACTAAGCATCGCCGCGGCCCGGCTTCGGGCCCCCTACTTTTTTGCGAAGAGAGTCTTAGAGCAGGATGGCGACAGCCTCAGCGGGTCCTGTACCCCTAGCCCCAATTCAGTCCGTCGACGAGCTGCTGCGCGTGTTCCACGAGGCGGAGGTGCCTCGCGAGAGGTGGCGCGTGGGGGCGGAGGCAGAGCGCTTCGGGGTCGATCGCGACACGGGCGCGCCGCTGATGTACGACGGGGAGCGCGGCGTGCTGCGGGTGCTGGGGAGCGTGGCGTCGAGCGGCTACGCCGAGTACCGGGAGGTGCCGGGCGGCCCGGTCATCGGCCTGACCAAGGGGCTCCGCTCGGTCACCTTGGAGCCCGGCGCGCAGCTTGAGCTCTCAGGCTCACCCTTCACCGACGTGCATCAAATCCGCGCGGAATTTGAGGAGCACCTGGCTGAGCTTGAGCCCATCTCAGCGCAGATGAACGTGGCTTGGCTCGGGGTGGGGTTCCACCCCTTCGCGCGTCAGAGCGAGCTCCCCTGGGTGCCGAAGGAGCGCTACGCGATCATGCGGGAGTACCTGCCCACGCGTGGCGCGCGCGGCGTGGACATGATGCGTCGCACCGCGACGGTGCAGGCCAACTTCGACTACAGCGGCGAGGAGGACGCGCTCCGCAAGCTCCAGCTGTGCCTGCGCCTGAGCCCGCTGGTGAACGCGCTGTTCGCCAACTCCCCGTTTTACGAGGGCCGGCTCTCAGGCAAGGTGAGCGAGCGCGGCGCCGTGTGGCTCGAGATGGATCCTTCGCGCTCAGGCCTCATTGGGCAGCTAGCGGAGGCGAAGGCGCCGCGCTACCTCGACTACGTCGAGTGGGCGCTCGACGCCGGCATGTTCTTCTTCAAGCGTGACGGCGCCATCGTGCAAAACACGGGGCAGACCTTCCGCAGCTTCATGCAGAGCGGCTACCAGGGGCACCGAGCCACGTTCGATGACTGGGCGCTCCACGTCAACACCCTGTTCCCTGACGCGCGGCTCAAGCGCACCTTGGAGGTGCGCTGCTGCGACTCGGTGCCGCTGCCGCTCACCTTGGCGATTCAGGCGCTCTTCACCGGGATTTTGTATGATGATCAGGCGCTCTCTGAGGCCATGGAGCTGAGCCATGGCTACTCGCTCGCGGACCTGACTATCGCGCAGCCGGAGCTCACGCGGGTTGGCATCCGGGGGTCCATCGGCGGGCGCCCTGCGCAGGCGCTGGCGGAGCAGCTGCTCGACATCGCCGCCTCCGGCTTGAGCCGCCGCGCGGTGCTCGACGCCGTGGGGCAGAGCGAGGCGCAGTACCTCGCGCCCATCGTGGCCCTCGCTTCGCGCGGTGAGGTGCCGGCGGATCGCTTGAGCCATGGGCTCGAGGGCGCGAGCGAGGCTGAGCTTCGGCGCGCGGTGATCGAGCGCGCGCAGTTTTAGTCAGCGCCCCTGGCGTTTACGGTGAGGTGATGACGAGCCAGCCCTCGGAGCGACTGGGGCCTCAGCGACTGGGTCCGCGGCGGGTGCGGCGACTCTCGGTGGAGGTCAAGCGGGGGCCCAGCGCTCCGCGCGCGGCGTCGCCGCGGCTCTCCCCCGTGGTGTGCGTGGGTCACAGCCGCGGGGTGGATTTACAGCTGAAGGAGCCAGGGGTAGCGCCGTTTCACGTCGAGCTCCGCGCGGAGGAGGGCGGCGTGCGGGTGGAGGATCTGGGCTCACAGGGCGGGACGTGGCTCGCCTCCGGGGCTGACGGCAGCCCGGTGCGCCTGGAGCGTGGCTTGGTTCCGTACGGAACCAGTCTGCGCGTGGGGGAGGACGAGCTGGTGGCGACGCCGCTTGAGGACGCCTCCCTCCCGGCGGAGGAGCTGCCGCCCCTGCCGCCTGAGCTGGTGATCCGCTCACGAGCGCTGCGCGAGGCCATCTCGGTGCTCAGCCGCGTGGCGCTGAGCCGCGCCCCGGTGCTCCTCTCAGGGGAGCGGGGGGTTGGGAAGCGCAGCCTGACCCAGGCGCTGTTCGCGCCCGCCCCGGTGCTGGAGCTCGAGTGCGCTGGGTCCGCGCGCGCGGTGATGTCGCGGTTGTTTGGGCACGTCGCTCACGCCTTCCGCGGGGCCATGGAGGCGGCGCCGGGCGCGCTGGATGGAGGAGGCGTGGTGTACCTGAGCGGCGTCGCGAAGCTGCCCCCGGAGGCGCAGAGCGCGCTGGCTCGCGCGCTCCGTGAGCAGCGCTACGCACCGCTCGGCGGCGGTGAGCCGCGGCCACTCACGGCGCGCCTGGTCGCCGCGACGGATGTGGACCTGCGCCCGCTGGTGAATCACGGCAGCTTCTCTGACGATCTCTACTGCCGCCTCGCGGGCGCCCACGTCTGCCTGCCACCGCTCCGCGAGCGCCTCGCGGAGCTGCCCGAGCTGGTGCGCGTGTTCGAGGCGCGCGCCGGGGTGAGCCCAGGCACCCTGGGCCCTGGCTGGGTCACGCGCGCCTCACGCGCCCGCTTCGATGAGAACCTGCACGAGCTCGAGCGCCTGGTGCGCGACGCATTAGGTCAGTTTGATTGACTGGGTGCGCGGCGCCTCACTGGAGCGCGGTGCAGCGCTCCATCGCGGCCTCGGCGTTGGGGCTCAGCGGGATCTCGGCGTAGCAGCGCGCCTCGTGGGCTCCGACGCGCTCGGCGAGGCAGCGCTCGGTCGCTTGGTTGATGTTGGTTTGCATCTCGGGCTCTTGGATTAAGGCGCGCACCTTCGCCTCCAGGTCGGCGGCTTCGCCCACAACGGCCGCGGCGCCTAGCTCAACCATGCGCTGGGCCGCGGCGCGGCACTCGGCGCGGGTCGCGTCGCGGTCCAGCGGGTCAGGCTCTGGCTCGGAGTCAGGTGGCCCGTGGAGATCATCCCCCAAGATGGAGCGCGGGTCCTCAGCCTCCCCAGGGCCGCCGCAGGCGCCGAGCATGACAGCGCTGAGCGTCAGGGCGCCGAGGGGTAAGAGCAGGCTCGCGCCTTGAGCAGATCCGAGCCAGCAACGTGACATGGGGCACAGCCTACTTGAAGCTCAGGCCTCCGCGCCGGGCAAATCGCGCGCCAGGAGCTCAGCCATCTGTGTGCCGCAGCGAGTCCTGAGGCGCCGAGCGGCGTCCCCGCGACAGCCCATTGCGCTCCGGATTAGTTCGTGTACGAATCATTCGCGAGCTAAGGAAGCGGCCCTCAGGCGCCGCGCGGGTCACGGCCGTGTGGCGAGGTGCCAAACCCCAAAACCCGCGGCAAGATCAGGACAACGCGCGCGGCGACTGATATAAGTCAGGCTAACTGTCGGATCCGTGAGTGGACAGTGAGGATGCAGGAGCGAGCCATGTGGGAGCCATACACCGATGAACACCGAGCCTTCCGTCAGACCGTGCGGCAGTTCGCCGAGAAGGAGGTGGCGCCGTTCGCCACCGAGTGGGAGGAGGCTTGTGAATTCCCACGTGAGATTTTTACGCGCAGCGCTGAGCTAGGGCTGCACGGCGCGCACTACCCGGAGGAGCACGGCGGCGCCGGCGGCGACTACTGGTTCAGCGTCGCCAAGGCGGAGGAGCTGCCGCGCTGTCAGACCAGCGGCGTCTCTTTGTCGCTCTTGGTGCAGGGTGACATGGCCACCCCGGTGATCAGCGAGATCGGCACCGCGGAGCAGATCGATGAGTTCTTACGCCCGGCGCTCCGCGGCGAGAAAATTGCGGCGATCGGCGTCTCGGAGCCGGACGCTGGCAGCGACGTCGCCGCCATCCGCACCGTCGCGAAGAAGGACGGCAGCGACTACCTGATCAGCGGCCAGAAGACCTTCATCACGAACGGCAGCCGAGCTGACTTCATCACCATGCTGGTGAAGACGGATCCTGACGCGGGCGCGCACGGCTGCAGCTTTGTCTTGGTGCCGACCAACCTCCCCGGCTTCCAGGTGGCGCGCAAGCTGAAGAAGCTGGGGCACCACGCCTCAGACACCGCGGAGCTGTTCCTGGATGAGGTGCGCGTGCCGCAGCGCTACCGCTTGGGCGATGAGGGCATGGGGTTCATGTACCTGATGCAAAACTTCCAGAGCGAGCGGCTGATCGGCGCCGTGAACGCGGTGGCCGCGTGTGAGCTCGTCATTGAGCAGAGCCGCCAGTACGGCGAGACGCGCCGCGTGTTCGGCAAGCCGCTCATCAAGCGCGAGCTGTGGCAGCACCGCTTCGTGGACCTCATCACCAAGACGGAGATGTGCAAGGCGTTCGTCTACAAGGTGGTGAACGCCTACAACACCGAGCGCTACGTGAACCGTAGCGCCATCAGCATGGAGACGGTGAAGGGGATCAGCATGGCGAAGATCGCCGCGGGCGACTTGGTGACTGAGGTGATGGACACCTGCCTTCAGTTCCACGGTGGCTGGGGCTACGTGGAGGAGCTCCCCATGGCGCGGGCTTACCGCGACTCGCGCCTGATCCGCATCGGCGGCGGCAGCACCGAGACCATGCGCTACTACCTAGCGAAGCTGCTCGGTCTTTAGGCCCCTTGCGCGGGTGGCGCGGTGGAAGCAGCATCCGCTCATGGCTGAAGGTGGCGAGCAGGTTGTGAAGAAGAACAGCTGGCTCTTGCCGGTGCTGATCGGCGCCGGCGTGCTGGTGATGATCTTGCTGGTCTTGTCGACGATTGCGGTGTCAGGCTTCAAGACCTACCTGAAGCGCGCCAAGCAGGCAGAGGCGCTGACGGGGACGCGGCGGCTCGCGGCGGCGGTGATCGAGTGCTCGAAGGAGGGGCTGCCGCCCACGACGACGCCGGTGCCGCTGACGCCCCCGCTCGGGAAGTATGTCAGCGTGGCGGCCGACTGGGACCAGCCCGCGTTCAAGTGTGAGCCCTCGCCGATGCAGCTGCCGCAGTACTTCTCCTACCAGTGGCTCCGCACCTCGGACAACACGGGCCGGGTGGTCGCGCGGGGTGACCTCGACCACGATGGCGACGCGGAGTGTGAGGTGAGGGTCGATGTGACCTGTGAGCCCACCAGCTGCACGGCGGGCTCCCCCATGGTGCTCTGCCCCTGACCCAACCTTTAAGACCTTGGAACGGACCATGACCAAGACCAGCCCCGGCAATTTCTTTGAGGATTTCACGCGCGGCGCGCGCCTCGTGCACGCGGTGCCGCGCACCATCACCGAGGGCGATCAAGCGCTCTACATCGCGCTCACCGGGGACCGCTGCCCGCTCCACTGCTCGGCGGAGTTCGCGCGCAGCCTCGGCTACCAGCGGGAGACGGTGAACGACCTGCTAGTTTTCCACATGGTATTCGGGAAGACGGTGAACGACATCTCGCTGAACGCCGTGGCGAACCTCGGCTACGCGGGGCTGCGCTTCTTGCGACCGGTGTACCCGGGGGACACGCTCGCCGCGGAGTCCGTGGTGCTGGGGAAGAAGGAGAACGCGAGCGGCAAGAACGGCGTCGTGTGGGTGAAGACGACGGGCACCAACCAGCGGGGTGAGGGGGTGCTCGAGTACACGCGCTGGGTGATGGTCAATAAGCGTGACGAAAACACGCCCACCGGCGCAGCGGACAAGCCTGAGCTGCCGGCGAGTGTGTCACCCGCTGATCTCGTGGTGCCGAGCGAGCTCAGCCTCGGCAAATACGAGCCTTGGGTGAGCGGCGGGAGCTACTTTGAGGATTATGAGCCGGGTGAGCGCATCGACCACGTGGACGGCATGACCATCGAGGAGTCGGAGCACGCGCTCGCGACGCGCCTCTACCAGAACACCGCCAAGGTGCACTTCGACGGCCACGGCGCGAAGGCCACGCGCTTCGGGCGGCGGCTGATGTACGGCGGCCACGTGATCAGCGTGGCGCGCGCGCTGAGCTTCAATGGCCTCGAGCGGGCGCTGGGGCTGCTCGCCTTCAACGCCGGCGCCCACGTGAGCCCGATGTTCGCGGGGGACACGCTCTACGCCATGACGGAGGTGCTGGAGAAGGCCGAGCTGGGGCGAAGCGACGTGGGCGCACTGCGGCTCCGGCTCATCGCCGGAAAGAACCTAGACGGCCGCATCAGCGAGCTCCCCGTGAAAGAGACGCACGAGGGCAAGGAGCGCTACGCGCCGCACGTGGTGCTCGACCTTGACACCTGGGTGCTGATGCCCAAGCGGCGCTGAGTGGCCGTTAGGTTCGACGGCACCGCGCTCTAGCGCTGCGCGCCGGGTTACTCTCCGCAGTCCTCGGGGATCCCCGCGTCCACGCTGATTGGGACGCCATCAGCGCAGATTTGCTCCGGCGCACGGTCATAGTGCGCCTGATAGAACGCCATGAAGGCACCTTCATCGAAGCAGTCCGCCGTGAGCGACCAAGTCCAGGCGGCGGCGCCCCAGCGGCGCTCGAGCTTCGGGTCTGGCGTCAAGATCACGCGCTGGCGCGGCATGCCTTGCGCGGCGCAGAACACGTCCCCCGGCAGCTCTTCAGTGAGCCAACGCTCGGCGGCGGCCACCTCTTCAGCGCACCCCTGTGGGCAGTTGTAGGAGAGCACCACCGCGCCGTGCTCCAGCGCGTGCACCATGAATCCGTGCGGTAACGGCCGCTGGTACACGCGGTACTCTGGCCAGTTGCCGTAGTGGTCCCCGGAGGTGGGCGGGCTCGTCTCGTAGCTCACCTGGGAGCAGACGGGTACGTGAGTCTGACCAAAGTTCGGGTGCTGGGTCTCACGCGCGTTGCACACGCCCGCCTCCGTCAGCCCCCCCTCGCCCCCAGCGTCGCGGGCGGGCTGAGCCTCCTCCGCGCTGCCGCAGGCGGCGACCGAGAGCGCGAGGGCCATGGTGGGGAGCAGCCTACGAAGAGTCATGAGAGCCATGGTGGTCGCTCTAGAACAGCGATCAGTTTGCCACCAGACGGATTAGGGAAACCGCGCCCATGCGGGGCGAGGGTAGCGCGCTCAGCGCTCCAGCTTCCTACGCAGGAGGAGGGCGACGAGGAACGCTTCGCCGGCTTGTGAGCCAGCGACGGTCTGCCATGCCTGGAAAGATTGATGTGCTCTGCGTGTCAGCTCAAGGGCATCCCGACGGGTGAAGGTGCGGGCGAGATCGTAGTCGGCTTCATGCCGTGCTTGTTGCAGATCGATGAAGTTCCGACAGAGCCGCTTCAGCTCGACGGGGATCGGTTCCGGGACTGCACGCAGGAGCACGCTTGGCAATGTCCCACTCCTGAAGGTGTTTGCCGCGTGCTTCATCTCACCATGGTCGAAACTTCGGGCCACTGTGTGACGCAGGCTCACGCGGTCACCGCGAATCACGAAGCGGGAGGCTGCGTCGATGAGCAGGTGGAAGACCGCGTAGTAAGCTGACGAGACGGATCGACGTAGGCTCGCCTGCTTGGGGCGCTTGGACTCGCGCTTCGCTAGGTCCTCTGCCTGGCTCAGCAGGTCTTGGTGCAGACTCACCCCGCCAATTCCTCGTTGATCAGCTCCTGCTGTTCAGACTCGGCTCGGTAGCGAATGTAGACTTGCACCTGGGTGGGTGAGGCAGCATGGCTAACGATCTCTTCGATGCGGTCCCGCAGGTTGTCCTGCCAGTCGACCGGTTGGTTGAAGAGGTCGTCCTGGAGGATGACCCAAACCCAGACGGCGTCGTCGCCGGTGGCGTCGTGACCGACCTCGACTATCCAGTCGATAATGGATGCTGGAACGGGGAGCTCGTTCCGGTGTTCGGCTAGGAGCTCGCGGACAGTGGACTCGGCGATCATGGGGGGGAGTATAGCCGCGCCTCCTGCGGCTGGCACGTGGCGCGCCGTGGCTTCACCTCACTTCACGCGCCGCGCGCTACGAGCCATAGCTTCTCCGCTTGGCCTGCGCCGTGGAAGCGCTGAAGCGCTCGACGCTTCAGCGCGGGGCGGCGACTGAGCAGGCGGTGGACGAAGCGCGCGGCGAGCCCATTGGCCAGGCGATAGCGCGCGCCTTGTTCGCTGCTCGCGTGGTGTAGGAAGCTGACCTGTTCATATAGCCGTTGGTGCATGTGGCGCCCTGCGCTCTGAGGGAGCTCGCCGCCGAGCAGCGCGAATTTGTCCACCTCCGCCTGGAGCTCCAGCTCAAGCTGAGTGGTCGGGAGCCCGCGTCGCGCGCGCTCCACCACGAGCATGAAGTGGCTCACGCCCTCCACCAGCTGAAGGAAGCCGTCCGTCGGCTCAGGGCCGAGGCTGATGTCCTTGGGGAGCAGCAGCCGCAGCTCCAAATGGTCGTCGGCCTGACGAACGAGCAGCGCCTCGCGTGAGCCAGGAGCGCTGGGCAACACGTAGTCTGCCACGGGGACGCCCGGCTCAAGCTGGTAGTAGCTCGCGAGCCGCGCCTGAACGTCTGAGGCGGCGCGGCGTAGGGCTCGAGCGGTGCGGCTCATGCGTGCCTCAGGCGTCAGTGGACGGTGGCGCTCCCAGCGAGCGGCGTGAGGCCAGCGCGCGCCAGCGCTTCGGCGAGCGGCGCTGAGCGAGTGCGCGTCCAGCGCTCATACAGCTTGAGCACGTCTGTGGAGGTGATGCTCTGCGCCGCGCGCAGTGACTCCGCCACCTCCGCGAGCAGCGCCGCGAACATATCGAATTTGCTCCCGAGCTCGCTGAACACGTCGGGCCCCGCGTGGTCGCGCCCCATCATCGCGGCGGCGGTGTGATAGGCGGTGGCGCCCACGCGGCGCACGTAGCCAAGCTCCACCCCGCGCCGCTCGATGTGCTCCGAGAAGAAGCTCGAGATGTAGAGCACGGCGTCCCCCAGGCTGCGCAGCCGCTCAAAGCGCTCGAGCCCTTGGCACTGCTGCGCCTCGCTGAGGAGCAGGGTGACGGGGCGGCTCAGCGCCTCCTGGTTCAAGCAGTCCGGCCGGGCGTAGTCGGCGAGCAGCGCGCCGACGTAGGTCACGGTGGCGTCGGAGGCCTCATAGCCTCCGCGTCGGGCGCGTTCGCCGACGGCCTCTTGGAAGAAGCCGCCCACGTCCGCGCCAAGCTCGATGGTCGGGGAGTGCTCGTGGTCAGTCATGGTGTTCTCCTCTCGGCGGTCCCCCGGCGCGCCGGGGACCTCGAGGTGACGCGCTGAGCCGGGTGCGGTGGAGCACACGGCCAGCCCATGAGGTGACGGCGCGAAGCCTGGGTATCCTTGAATAGAGTGTGTGGGAGGTAGACGTCCCCGGCCAACAAACCCTCACGGCCCCGCGTGGTTCTTTAGCAGTCGGGTGAGGCGGCTGCTAAAGCGCGGGAACTGAGTTGCGTGGGGCTAGGGGCAGCGTTGTCGGGCTTCGCCAGAGGATAGACAAAGAAACTGACTGTCTCCGCGCGGGGATCGCCGTCGCTGTAATAGGTACGCGAGACTGACTGTGTGGGCGTTGAGTGGAAGTACGTAAAACTGACTGATGACCGTGGCGTGGAGCTGCCGGACGTCGCCTTGAGGTCGCGACGCCGAGCTACTCTTGACCGAAGCTGAGCCGCTTCCCGTCACAGCGCCGGGGCGCTTGACCTCCTGGGTCGAGGAAGAAGCTTATCAGCTGCACCCGAGCGTCACCGCTGAAGCCCTTCATCAGGAACCCCTTGCACACAATACCGCGGAGGAAACTCTGGCTGTACCGCATGCGGTTCGCGATGAGCTTTCCTTTCGCGTCGTACACCTGCACGTCCATGCCGCGGGCGAAGTCCCCCGCCGTGATGGGTAGCCGTGTCTTGAGGGTGACGTCGCCTTCGGTGAGAGGGACGCACATGCGTCGCGTGGTGCCCGAGACGGTGACGCACAGTTTGCCCCCGGGCACCAAGCGCTCGAGCGACACCTTGCCGTCCCCACCACCGCCGTAGCGGAGCTGGAAGCGTTGGCTCAGCGGAATGCCCTCCTTACAGGGACCGCCACAGTCGAAGCCCGAAGGGCAGCAACCCATCGCGCACGGCGCCTCCGGGTCGCAGCCCTTGGGCACCGCGTCTGGTTTGGGTGTGTCGTCCTGCGGCGCAGGCGCGGCCTGAGGTGCAGGCGTGGGCTGCTGAGTCGGAGCGCCGCCGAGTGCCGGGGACGCTGCGCCCGCGCTCGCGAGCGGTGGGATGCTCGCTCCAGCAGGTTGGTTTGACAGGACCCACGCGCCGCCACCAAGCAACCCCGCGCCGAGTAGCAGCAAGGCGCCCAGCCCGAGGGTGATGCCGCCGATCATGCCCCAGTTCATCCGCTGCCCACCGTGAGGCGCTGATGGTGACGTGTGGGCGGCTGCCGATTGTGTCAGTAAAACTGACTGATAGTGAGGTGGCGTGTTGAAGGGGGGCGCGACGTCAGCGGGCGCCCGATCGAGAGCCGTGGGGAGCGCCACGCCCGCGTGGGTGGTGGGTGCGCTCCACGAGGTGGGTTGAGGAGCGGCGCTCAGTTGCGGCCCCGTGTGGGGAGCCAGGGACTGAGGCGGTGATGGCGCGGGGAGCGGGATGTCGTCGGTGGTGGGGGGGGTTGAGATCTCCGTGGGTAGATCGCGGTGGGTGTGGCGCGCCGCGCTGGCGAAGCCGAGCCGCTGAAGCAAGGCGTCCACCAGGGTGAGCAGGTCGCCTGCGTCGCGCGCGCGATCCTTGGCGTTGATGGGCAAGGTCGCCCGGAGCAAGGTGTCGAGCTCTGCATTGCCGGTGACGGGCGGCCAGCTCTGGCGAGGCGCCTCGCGATAAGCCCGCTCAAAGTCGAGCGGGCTGGCGTTCATGCGCAGCCCCGTTGGGTGAGGCCCTTGGTCGAACAGCTGCCACGCGAGCACGCCCAGCGCGAACAAGTCCAAGCGTGGCCCAGCGGGCTCGCGGAAGTGGTGCGGATTCAACCGCTCAGGCGCCATGAAGGGCGGCGTGCCCGACACGTAGCCCACTTGAGTCAGCGGCTGCTGCTCCCCGAAGGTTGACACCGCGATGCCAAAATCCACAAGCTGAAGGTGCCGAGCGTCCTCCGGGTGCTCCCAGAAGTCGCGCACCAGCATCACATTGTCCGGCTTCACGTCGCGGTGCACGACGCCCCGCGCGTGTACGTGAGCGAGCGCCGCCGTCAGGTGACGCAGCGCGAACCAGCGATGCCGCGGGGAGAGGCCACCCTGGCGTATCGCCGTCTCAAGCGATTTGCCGTCCACGTAGGTCATCACCACGGCGAGCCACTGGCGCTCTGGATCCTCAATCGGCGCCCCGTGCACCTGCACGATGGAGGGGTGGCTCAGCTGGCGCAGCTGCTCCGCCTCACGCCGCACCCGCTCAATCTGGGGGTACGTGCGCCCGACGAGCGGCACCAGCTTCACCGCCAGCTCAGCGCCTGGCTGCCGTGGATCACGCACCCGCCACACGCTGGCCTGCCCGCCGCTCCCCAGGGGCTCAAGCAAGGTGTACTGAGCGAGCTGACTTCCGGCTTGGAGCTGCATGCATCGGCCTCCCCACGCGCCACCTCGCAACCCCTCGAACCGCTGCGTAGCGCCGAGCTAGAGACATGAGCGCGCGACCTCGCACCCTAACTGCCCTCACCAACTCGCCGCAAGGCCCTCGACGCTTGATCCGCGAGCCACGCAACGCGTCGTCTGGGTGCTCAAGGACCTTCTTTTTTGGGGGGGTTGGACGGCACCGCGCAGCGAGGCAGAGCGAGCTCACGCGCCTAGCCTGACGTGAGCTTCCCATTTTCGCAGTGGCGGGGCGTGTGGGCGCTTGGGTCGAGGAAGAAGCTGACTAGTTTCACGCGAGGGTCGCCGCTGAAACCTTTCATCAGGATCCCCTCGCACACGACGCCGCGGGTGAAGGATCGACGGTAGTTCGTCCGACTTGCGATGAGCTTTCCCTTCGCGTCATACACCCGCACATCGACACCGCGGGCGAAGTCACCCGCCGTGACGGGTAGCCGCGTCTTGAGGGTCACGTCGCCTTCGGTGACGGGGACGCACATGCGTCGCCTGGTGTCCGAGAGAGTGACGCATAGTTTGCCCCCGATCACTGAGCGCTCGAGCGACACCTTGCCATCCCCGCCACCACCGTAGCGAAGCCGAAAGCGTTCGCCCGATGGAATGTCCTCTTTGCAGGGTCCGTTGCAGTCGAAGCCAGATGGGCAGCACTTCTCGCTGCAGAGTGGGCGGCCTTTGCACCTGTCCGCGTACTTCGCCACGAGTGGCAGCGGCGCAGGTTGGAGCGCAGGTGCTGCGGGCGTAGGGTGTGGTGCGGGCTCATCAAAAAGAAGAGGAGCGGGCTCAACGACCACCTCAGGGGCGGGCTGTTGTGGGGCGGGCTGTGGTTCAGGCTCAGGGGCGGGTAGCGGAGGGGCCTGGGGTACCGACTGTGGTGGGGGAGGGTTCGCGCTAGTGGACCACGCCGGCTCATAGTTCGAGAAGAACCACACCATCGCCGCGATCACTCCGGCGCTGAGCAGCACCAAGGCAACTAGGGCGGCGCTGCTCCCGCCGAGCGCAATCCAGAGACGAGCGTTGTGTTCAGAAGCGACCTGCACACCTGATGTGGTCAGTAAATCTGACGGTACGTGAGGGGGCTCCTGAGATGTACGCTCGCCTGCGCTTGACGGTGCGCGCTGTGACGTGGCGCTGGGCTGGGTGGGGAGCGCGACGCCCGCGTTGGTGGTGGGGATACTTGGCTTACCGGTGGGAGGCTGGAGAACCCACGACCCTTTCCCTTGGCTTGGTTGACGCGATGCTCGCGGCGGCGGTGGTTGGCGTGGAGACGATGTTCGCGGCGGTGGTGGTTGGCGTGGAGACGATGCGCCTGGCGATGACAGGATGAGGGGTGAGTGTGCTGGTGCGGCGTGATCCTCGGTGGTGGGCAGACTCGCGTCGGTGCGCGCGCCAGGAGCTGATTGAGTAACCGGGCCGAAGTCGAGGTTGGTGTCGCCCCCGCCGGCACCGCTGACGGAAGAGGCGCGCCCCGGCAGGCTCGTGTCCCGCCCTTGTTCGAGCAGCACGTCAACTAGTGAGATGAGCTCACCAGCGTCTCGCGCGCGTGGGCCGGCGTGCAGCGGCAGCGTGACGCGGAGCAGCCGGTCGAGCGCGCTGTCTCCCGTAGGTGGAGGCCAGGTGGTGCTAGCCGCTTCGCGGTAGGCCTGGGCGAAGTCAGTCAGCTCCGCGTGCATCGCGAGCCCGGTGGGGTGGTCCTGGTTGCCGAACAGCTGCCAAGCGAGCACACCGAGCGCGAATAGATCTTGAGGTGGCCCAGGGGGTGATGGAAAGTGGATTGGGTCGATGCGCTCAGGCGCGATGTAGGGGACTGTCCCCGTCACGTGGCCTGGTAGCGTTTGTGGCTGCCCTGCAACTGGCACGGCGATGCCAAAGTCGACCAGCTTCAGCTGCTTGGGATCTTCCGGACGGACCCAGAAGTCGTCAGCTAGCATCACGTTTTCGGGCTTTACGTCGCGATGGATCAGCCCTCGCGCGTGGACGGCGGCGAGGGCTGCCGTCAGGTGACGCAAGACCCACCACGAGTGCCGCGAGGTGAGCGTTCCTTCGTAGATTGCTGTGTCTAGTGACTCGCCGACGATGTAGCTCATCACGAGGCCGAGCACGTCGTGCTGCAGATCCTCGAACATCCCATACACCTGCACGATGGATGGATCGTCTAGGCGGCTCAGCTGACGGGCTTCGTCCCGTGCCCGCTCCAGCTGCGCGCGGCTGCGGCCGAAGCGTGGCACCAGCTTGGCCGCGAGGGCGCGCTCTGGGTTCAGCTCGTCGCGTACGCGCCACACCATGCCTTGGCCGCCTTCGCCGAGGTGCTTGACCAACGTGTAACGGTTGTCGAGCAGCGTATCGATTCGAAGCGGCATGGGGGCTCAAGCTCGCACCGCGCTCGTGCAAGCGGGCGCGGTCCTCAATGTGGTGCGGATGTGTAAGCCCCCACCCTAACTGCCCACACCAACTCGCCGCAAGGCATCACCCCTGATCGCGATCGATCGCACAGCCAAGTCGATCGATCGCGACCGGCGCACAAGGTGCGCGACACGCTGACATCCACGGACTCTTGGCTCCATCGCTCGGCAACGTGAACGGCTGCGCGCTGTTGTTCACGCGGGGGGTTCGCGCGCGGCTCTTCTGCGGCCTTCGAGTGGGTTTTGGGGGGTTGGACGGCACCGCGCAGTGAGGCCCCGCGAGCTGAAGCGCCATTGAGCTGCGCGGTCTCATCGAGCCTGCTGGGGTGACGCGTCTAACCGGCGCTACAGGGCCTTGATGGCGCGCTTCACGGCTGGTCGCGATCACGGCGCTGCCCACAGCCACTACAACAACGGCGAGAGGCTTACATGAGCGCCAGGCAGGCGGGCTTCGTGAGGCGACCGGACCTGCTTCTCCTATGGGAATTATCCCATTGGTAGTTGGGCCGAGGTCTTCAGCGCCCGTGGAGAGCCTTGACCCCATCGGGTGAAAGCTGGCACGTTGCGTGCTTTGTCTGCGCATCGACCTCGCTCAAAGCGGCTTGAGCCACGCATCGTGCGCTGCCGCTCAGGCGCCGGGCCCCCTAGCGGGGCTCTCAGGGGTGCGGAGCGTGAGGCGCAGGACGGCTCCGCGGATCGCGCCCAGGATATGTTTCAACATAGTAACAAATAGACGAAGCGCTGCGTGAGGCGTCCTGAGGAGGTGAGTGTGAGACTCGTGAAAGGCTGGGAGGGCTGTGTGGTGTTGGCTTTGGTCTCGGCGAGCGCGCTGGGGTGCGCGGCGCGCGGGAGCGCTCGTGGTAGCGCGGGCGCGAGCACTGGGGGCGTGGAGGTGAGCGGCTCAGTGAAGCTGGAGGGGGGCGAGGCGCGCTGGCGCCCGGTGATTCAGTACGCTGACGGTCGCCTCGACTACCGCGGCGACATTGAGTTCGAGTACGACAGCGCGGAGCTGCGCGATGACGCTGGCACCAGCGAGGTGCTGGAGCAGCTGGTGGCCTACCTGAAGCGCCACCCGGAGGTGCGCCTCCAAGTGGAGGGCCACACCGACTCGCGCGGCAGCGAGATCTACAATCAAGAGCTGTCGAAGCGCCGCGCCGCCAGCCTCAAGAAGCGCTTGGTGCGGGAGGGCATCGACGAGAGCCGCCTCACCTCAGTGGGCTTTGGTGAGAGTCGCCCGGCGACGCCCGAGCCGATGGAGTGCCACAACCGCTCGCCCGCGGATCCAGCGCCTTGTCAGGAGGCCTGGCAGAAGAACCGCCGCGCGGTGTTCACGGTGACCGCCGGCGCCGCGGCGCTCGCGCGCGCGGCGAAGGAGGAGACGCGCGAGGAGGTGGTGGAGCTGGGTGCGGCGCAGGAGCCCGAAGAGCGCGCCCCCGTGGCGGACGCAGATGATTCCGCGGAGAAATGCCCCCAGCGGCTCGGCTTTCACATCAACCTCTTGGGGCCGAACGCGGTGGCCGGCGGCGCCTTCGCGGCGGAGCTCACCTGTTGGCTGGAGGTGTCCGCGGGGCTCTCCGTGGGCGCCAGCACCTTCGAGACCCAGCGGGGCCTTGTGCAGGTGGACGGCACGGCGGTGAACTTCACCGTGCCAGGGCGCCTGCGCTTCTGGCCGATGGAGCGGCACAGCATCATCTTCGACGCGGGCGTGATGTTCAGCTCGTACGGCATCGAGGGGGAGTCCGACACAGCAGGCATTCAAGCTGACTATGAGGCCACCGCCACCTCGCTCGGCGGCTTCCTGGGTGTGGGCTACGGCTACCGCTCGAGCAGCCCGTTCCGCATCGGGGCGCTGCTTGGCGTGCACGCGGAGCGGGGAGACTTGGGGCGCTCCCGGTTCAACAGCAACCTGCCGGCGCTTGACGCGGCCACGTACCAAGCGGGTCTCGACGACCTGATGGAAGACCTGTTCGATGCCACCCCCTACCTTGAGGTGTCGCTCGGCTGGTTGTGGTGAGGCTCCCCGCTGGCCAGCTCCGCGCGAACAGCGCGTCGAGGCGCCCCGGGTGGAACGGACGGCGTGCACGGTAAACAAAACTGACGATGCCGAGGGTTTCGGTCTCCGGGGTGTGCTCACCTGCCAGCTCCTTTGCCCACCCCCCGTACTCCGCGGCTGGGTGCCGCGTCTCGACGCGGGGGTAGATGTAATCAAAGTGCAAAAGCAATATAAGTGCAATAAGGTGGAGGGGATGAACCAGCCGAGCGGAGTGGGTGCACTGAGTGGGTCGTGGCGCGTGGGGGTGACGGCGGCGGGGCTCGCCGCGATCCGTGAGCGTCACGTCGACTTGGTTTGTTGGCGGCGCGCGTTGCCTCCGGGGGCCGCGCCAGCTCACCGCCTGGGCGCCCAGGGCACCCTCGCTGGATCGCACGGGTGAGGCGTTGGAGCTGCTCAGGGATGAAGGTTGGTTATGTGATCTGACGAGTGGCTTGGAGGAGCCGGTCCGCGCGTGGCTCGAACGGGACCTGCGGCGCTTGCTCCGCCGGTTCACGGAGCATGCTGGGCCCGGGATGGTGCGCGCGCAGCTCGCCGCCATCCGCGGCGATCAGTGCCGCAAGTTTCACTGTGACTACGTGCGCTACCGCCTGCTCTCGACCTACGTGGGCCCGGGTACGGAGTGGCTGCCCGAGGAGGCGGTGCGTCGCGAGGCGTTGGAGCACCCCGCGGCCTGCCCCACCCAGGCGAACGCTCGCGCGGTCCGCGACGCGAGTGGGGTGCGCCGCGCCGCCGCTGGCGACGTGCTCTTGATGAAGGGCGCGCTGCACCCGGACAGCAGAGGTGCGGTGCATCGGTCTCCGCCCATCGAGAACACGGGCGTGGTGCGGCTCGTGTGGACGCTCAGCACTGTGGGCTGAGCTGCGCCGGGCGCAGCTGGACGCGGGCCCGACGACCGGTGCTTCATGGGCTCGCGCGCTGAATGCATCGGAATTTCTTTTGCAATCAATTTGCAAATATGACAAGAGGTCCTTGCGTGTCGGGGGCGGCCTCGAGCTGAAGGAGGATCGGATGAGCCTGTTGCGGATGAAGAGTTGGGCGCCCTGGTGGGTTGGGTTGGCGCTGGTCGTGGGCTGTGGGAGCGATGACGAGGAGCCCAAGGCGGCTGGGTGTGGGGAGAACCAAGAGCGCCAGGGGGGCAGTTGTCAGTGCGTCGCTGGCTTTGAGGAGGTGGACGGCAGCTGCGTCGCCACCGACGACCCCTGTGGTGCCTATGGGCACAGCCATGGCGACCACTGTCACTGTGACGCGGGCTACGAAGAGGTGGGCGGCACCTGCGTGGCCGCGACGAACCCCTGCGGGCCGCATGGCGACCCCCATGGCGACCACTGCCACTGCGACGAGGGCTATGAGGAGGTGGGTGGCACCTGCGTGCCCGAGTCAACGGATCCTTGCGGTGAGCACGGTGAGCAGCACGGCGACCACTGCCACTGCGACGAGGGCTATCACGAGGTGGGCGGCACCTGCGTGCCCGAGTCAACGGACCCCTGTGGTGAGCACGGTCACAGCCATGGCGACCACTGCCACTGCGATCCCGGTTACGTCGAGGTGGGCGGCACCTGCGTGCCGCAGGTGTCGTTGCCGTACGGAGACGGTCATCGCCACGGCTCAACCTGTGTTTGCTACGCGGGCTCGAAGTATTCGGCGGCCACCCGCCAGTCTGAGCCGGTGGTGCCCCCGACGGATCGCCGGGCTCGCGAACCGCGCCGTGCTGTGGCGCGATGGAGTAGTCAGTGACTTGAACGACTACTTGCCAGCGGGCTCGGGCTGGGTGCTCACGAGCGCGGTCGACGTGAACAGCCGCGGCGACATCGTGGGGCGCGGGACCTTGAACGGCGCCTCGCGTCCCTTCGCATTGATTCGCGTCCAGTAGTCACGTTGTTGGGCTGAGCCCGGCGGTGATGCAGGATTCGGCCGCATGACCGGTGCCAGCAGTCCTGAATGAGACGCATGAGGCGCTGCTGGCACTGGCGCGCGCAGCGCCTCCTCGCACCACCACAACGCATCGCGTTATCCAGTGAGGTGCCAAACCCACAACCCCACGCACGTAATAATTCAATGAAATCAATGGGTTATGTGGTGGGCGATAAAATGGGGTGGAGTCGGTTGACTCCATCGGGCCGGTGGCTACGTTCCGCGCCGTTAGCAGTCGCCCCCGGTGGCTGCTAACGCGTCTCGTAACCCAGCTGGGTCGCGGGGCGTTCTTGCCTCTTGGTCCCAGCATGGGCCGGGGGGCACCACGGAGCCCAGCCGGGCGCCGATTTCAGTCGATGGGTTCGCGCATCGCGAAACCCAAGCAAGTGGCCCTTCAGGGCCAGCCCACACAGGAGAGAGCATCATGAAGATCCGACCGCTGCAAGACCGCGTGATCGTGAAGCGCGTGCAGGAAGAGGAGAAGACCAAGGGCGGGATCATCATCCCGGACAGCGCCAAGGAGAAGCCGATCGAGGGCAAGGTCATCGCCGTCGGCAATGGCAAGGTCCAGGAAGATGGCACCGTGCGCGCGCTTGACGTGAAGAAGGGCGACATCGTGCTGTTCGGCAAGTACGCCGGCACCGAGGTGAAGCTCGACGGGGAAGAGCACCTGATTTTGCGCGAGGATGACATCCTCGGCGTCATCGAGAAGTGAGGTAAGGACATGGCTGCAAAAGAGATTCGTTACGATGAGGCCGCGCGGAACCTGATCCTCGCGGGGGTGAACGCGCTGGCGGATGCCGTCAAGGTCACGCTGGGTCCCAAGGGGCGCAACGTGGTCATCGAGAAGAGCTTCGGCTCGCCCACCATCACCAAGGACGGCGTGACGGTGGCGAAGGAGATCGAGCTTGAGAACAAGTTCGAGAACATGGGCGCGCAGATGGTGCGCGAGGTGGCTAGCAAGACCAGCGACGTGGCTGGCGACGGCACCACCACCGCGACCGTGCTGGCCCAGGCGATTTTCCGTGAGGGAACCAAGCTGGTGGCCGCCGGGCACAACCCGATGGACATCAAGCGCGGCATCGACGCCGCCGTGATCGCCGTGACGGAGTCGCTGAAGAAGCTCAGCAAGTCCACCAAGGACGCCAACGAGATCGCCCAGGTTGGCACCGTGAGCGCCAACGGCGACACCACCATCGGCAAGCTCCTCAGCGAGGCGATGGAGAAGGTGGGCAAGGAGGGCGTCATCACGGTGGAGGAGGCCAAGAGCGCCGAGACCACGCTGGACGTCGTGGAGGGCATGCAGTTCGACCGTGGCTACCTGAGCCCGTACTTCGTGACGGACCCGGAGCGCATGGAGGCCGTGCTGAACGACGCCTACATCCTGCTCAGCGAGAAGAAGATCTCGAACATGAAGGACCTGCTGCCGGTGCTCGAGGCCATCGCGCGCCAGCAGAAGCCGCTGCTCATCATCGCCGAGGACATCGAGGGCGAGGCGCTGGCCACCCTGGTGGTGAACCGCCTGCGTGACACACTGCAGACGACCACCGTGAAGGCGCCCGGCTTCGGCG
>CAYQAC010000053.1:0-18052 GCA_964415255.1 uncultured Polyangiaceae bacterium
GCCTCGGGAGCCTCCGAAGTGGGAGCCTCCAAACCGGCAGCCTCACTGACGGCCTCGGGAGCCTCCGAAGTGGGAGCCTCCAAACCGGCAGCCTCACTGACGGCCTGCTCCGACGCGCTGAGCTGCGCGCTCGACTCAGCGGCGGCGTGCGGGTGCTTGCGCGAGGCGATCATGTCCACCGCCATCAGCGCCACGCCGATGCAGATGGAGATGTCGGCGACGTTGAAGGTGGGCCAGTGGTCGGTCACCGTCCAGCTCTCCGCGTAGCGCTGGACGAAGCCGTTCAGCGAGCCGACCCAATTCGCGCGGTAGTCGATGAAGTCGATCACGCTGCCGCGCACGATGCGGTCCGCCAGGTTCCCCAGCGCGCCGCCCAGCACCAGGGGCAGGCCCCACTTGAGCGCCCACTGCTCGCGGTGCAAGCGGCCATACAGCGAGACGATGAACACCACGGCCAGCACGCTGACCGCGAAGAAGAAGGGCCGGCGCACCAGCTCGCCGGCGTCCTGCAAGATCCCCCAGGCGCCGCCGCGGTTGAGCGCCCAGGTGAAGTTCAGGTGATCTTTCAGCACCACGATCGGCTCGCTCGTCCCCTCGAGCGCCAACGCGGCCCACGCCTTGGAGGCGACGTCGAGCACTAGCGACACCGCGGCCACCACGCCGAAGAAGCGGAAGCTCGGACGCTGACCCAGCTCCGTCGCGGCCGCGGGTGTTGGCGCGCCCTCGCCTGGCGCGGCGCCCTTCGAGGCGGTCAATGGCGTCGCCACGTTGGCTTCAGGATCCTGCAGCACCTCATTCATGCTGGCAGGCGTCTACGACATCCACGCGAACAGAGCCAGCCCGCGCGAGCGCGAGCCAGCTGTGCGCCTGCGGCGTCAAGACGTCCGCCTGAACTCCCTGAGTGCGCAGTCGTCACCGTCCGATCGATTCGGCCAAGCGGCCGGCTGCCCCTGCTTGGCTTGAAGAACCGCCGCACAAATGTTTAGTATTGGTGATGAACGCGCCTTGGGAGAGTCGATCAGGGGTCGCTGAGGTCGTGGCTCGTTGGCGCGAGGCCGATCGCGTCCGTGAGTGCGTGGTGGCGGACACCAGGCTGCCCGCTGAGGCGGGCGCGCCCCTGCCGCCAGAGCGCCTAGCGCGCCCGCTTGATCCACGGCTGCTCAGCGCGCTCGCAGCGCGGGGGATTGAGTCTTTGTACCGGCACCAGGTGCAGGGGATCGACGCCGCGCGCGCCGGCAAGCACGTCGTCATCGCCACGCCCACCGCCAGCGGCAAGAGCCTGTGCTTCCACCTGCCGGTGCTCGATGCGCTCGCGGCAGATCCTCACGCGCGCGCGCTCTACCTCTACCCCACCAAGGCGCTCAGCCGCGACCAAGAGCACACCGTGCGCGCGCTGGCGAAGAGCGCGGAGCTCGATCTGGGCGCCGCGGTGTTCGACGGCGACACCCCGGGGGACGCGCGGCGCGCGGTGCGCGACCACGCGCGCCTGGTGCTCACGAACCCGGACATGCTCCACAGCGGGATCTTGCCGTCGCACCCGCGCTGGGCCGCGCTGTTCCAGGGCCTCCGCTACGTCATCATCGACGAGCTGCACACTTACCGTGGCGTGTTCGGCTCGCACATGGCCCACGTGCTGGCGCGGCTCCAGCGCATCGCGCGTTTCCACGGGGCTGATCCCGTCTTCATCACCGCCACCGCCACCATCGGCAACCCGCGGGAGCACGCCGCGCGCCTGATCTCCCAGCCGCCGGAGTCCATCGAGCTGGTGAATGAGTCCGGCGCGCCCCGCGGCGCGCGGCAGCTGTACGTGTACAACCCGCCCATCGTGAATGAGGAGCTGGGGCTCCGCGGCAGCGCGCTGAAGCACGCCGTCTCACTCGCGGCCGATTTAGTCCGCGCGCGGGTGCCGACCCTGGTGTTCGGCCCCTCACGTAACAGCGTGGAGGTGATGCTGAAGTACCTCCGGGCGGAGGTGGGCGACGTCGCGGGTCCGGACGCGATCATGGCGTACCGCGGCGGTTACCTGCCAGAAACGCGGCGCCGCGTGGAGCGCGGCCTGCGCGACGGCCAGATCTTGTGCGTGGTGTCGACCAACGCCCTCGAGCTGGGGATCGACATCGGGGAGCTGTCGGCGGTGGTGAGCGTCGGTTACCCGGGGAGCATCGCGGCGACGTGGCAGCGCTTTGGCCGCGCGGGGCGCCGCGGCGGCACGGGCGCCGAGCCCAGCATCGCGGTGATGGTGCTGCAGAGCGGCGCGCTCGACCAATACGTGGGGCAGCACCCACAGCTGCTCACGGAGGCGGGCGCCGAGGAGGCGCGCATCGATCCTCACAACGTGGAGATCTTGCTGCAACACCTCAAGTGCGCCGCCTTCGAGCTGCCCTTCCGCCTAGCAGCGCGAGCAGCGCCGCCGAAGGTGACGAGCGGCGCGCCGCGCGTCACCTCAGCCTACGGCCCGCTCAGCCCAGAGGACACCTCAGACGCCCTCGCCTACCTCGCTCAAGGAGGGCTGCTACACGCCGCGGGGGACCGCTACCACTTCACCGCGGAGGCCTTCCCCGCCAGCCACGTCAGCCTGCGCAAGGTGGGGCACGACAACTTCGTCATCATCAACCAAACAACCGGCAAATCGCTCGCTGAGCTGGATTGGCGCGCCGCCCACACCATGCTCCACGTGCAGGCGATCTACCAGCACGATGGCGAGCAGTATCAGGTGGAGCGCCTCGATTTTGAGAACCACAAGGCCTTCGTCACCCAGGTGGAGCCAGACTACTTCACCACCGCCCTCACCTACCGCAGCGTCACCCTGCTAGACGTGATGCAGGAGCGCGCGCTGGTGTCGCCGGCAGGTGTGGTCAGTCACCCTGACGAAGGGCCGTCGGCTGGCATCGTCAGCAACGCTGACAGTCACCTGGACCATGAGTCGTCCGATGGCGTCGTCAGCCGCGCTGACAGCACTCATCACGATGAGCCGTCAGCTGGCGTCGTCAGCCGCGCTGACAGCGGAGGCGCGGCGGCGCCGCGCATCGGCCTGGGTGAGGTGAGCGTCGTCGAGCGCGTCACCGGCTACAAGAAGATCAAGTATTTTACCCATGAAAACGCGGGTTATGGCGACGTGCACCTGCCCGCCATGCAGATGCACACCCAGAGCTTCTGGCTCACCCTGCCAGAGCCGCTGGTGGAGCGCTTGATGGCGGAGGCGCGCGCGCCGCGCGCCCAGTTGATCGAGGCGCTGCGCGGCGTGGGGCGCGCGCTACGCACCGTGGCCACCCTGGCGCTCATGTGCGAGCCGAGCGACCTGAATCACACCCTGGGGGACGGTGAAGAGCCAGCTAGTGAGGCGAACGAAGCGTCTCAGCGCGGCGCCGCAGCAGCGAGCGGAGCACCGAAGGGAGCCGCGGAGTCGAAGGGAGCCGCGCTGGGCCGAAGCGGGGGCGGCCCGATCGGGCGCGTGCCGCACGTGCACTTCGGCGGCTTTCACCCGACGCTGTTCCTGTTCGACGCAGTGCCGAACGGCGTCGGCCTCGCGGAGCGCATCTACGCCTTGGCGCCCACCCTGCTCGCCCGCGCCGAGGGGCTGATCGCCGGCTGCCCTTGCGTCGCTGGCTGCCCCGGCTGCGTCGGCCCCAGCGAGACCGACTGGGGACAGAAGCGCCTGGCCCAGGTGGTGGCGCGCGCGCTCACCGGCTGAGGCGCGGTGTCCTCAGCGCTGCTGGTGCGCTCCGTCAGCTCAGGCGCCTGATGAGCGCGGCCAGGAGCGCCGAAACGCGAGCACCCCGCGCGGCACCTGACAGGGACATGGTAGGGCATTCAGCGCCGCGCGGCTGGCCCCAACCCCCCCCTCCGATCTAGGCTCACCCAAGTGGCACAAGCGGCGCGCTCCAGAGGGTGGCGAGGCGACACCGTCAGGTGGCTCGCGGCGCCGCTGCTCTTGCTGTCACTCACGAGCTGCATCGCGCGCAGCGAGGGGGAGCTCCGGCGCCAGACGGAGGACGACGCCGGGCCCATCGGACCCGTCTTGGACGCTGGCCTCGAGGACGCGCGGTTCAACCTCCCAGACGCCGCCCCCCACGCGGTGCTGGCGGTCAGTCCCCCTCACGGCCCGTGGCGGGGCGGTCAGCTCGCCACCCTGCGCGGCAACGGCTTCAGCAGCGCGGCGCGCGTTTGGATCGGGGGGGTGGAGCTCCCGGCCTCAGACGTCTTGGCGGTGGACCCAACCCGCTTGCAAGTCACCATCCCACCCGGCGAGCCAGGGCCCCAGCTCGTGGTGGTGCAAAACGGTGAGGACAGCTCCACCCGCGCCGAGCTGAGCGGCGGCTACAGCTACGACGCCTTCTACGCGGACCCGCCCTCCGGGCCCACCTCTGGCGGTACCCGGGTGCGCCTGTTGGGCAAGGGCACCCAATGGGAGGAGGGCACTGAGGTGCTCGTGGACTTGAAGCCCTGCACCGACGTCACGGTCGTCAGTGAAGCTGAGCTTGAGTGCTCGGTGCCTGCAGGGACGCCAGGGGGCAAGAACCTACGCGTCACCACGCCTGACGGCGTCGCCGTCGACGTGCTGGACGGCTACCTGTACGGCGACTCGGACAACGGCTTCCGCGGCGGCTTGAGCGGTGGTCCGCTGGGGCAAACGCTCAAGGTGCTGGTGCTGGACGACTACACGGGGCAAGCCATCAATAATGCGCTGGTGATCTTGGGCAGCGAGCTTGCAAGCGCCACGCAGCTTCGCACAAGCGCGAAGGGGCTCGCGCAAGCGACCGGCGAGCTCGGCCCGCGCGTCACCGTCACGGTGGGCACCAAGTGCTACCAACCAGTGACCTTCGTGGACGTCCCAGTGGACACGGTGACTGCCTACCTGCGGCCCGTCCTCAGCGTGGACTGCATTGACGACGGCGATCCACCGCCCGTCGGTGGCAGCCCGAGCTACGGCGCGAACTTGGCCGGCGAGCTGGTGTGGCAGGGCGGGCGGGAGTTCGAGAAGGCGAGCTGGACCAACGTGCCTGAGCCGAGCTCGCCGGGTGAGGTGGAGGCCGCCTACCTGTTTCGCTTCACGGCCGATCCCACGCGGGAATTCACGCTGCCAGCGGAGGCCGCCCGCATCACGCCGACCGCCCCCGGCAGCCTCGGCTACAGCTTCGCGATGTCCACCGGCGCGGGCAACCTGAGCCTGTACGCGCTGGCCGGCATCGAGAACCGCACGCTGTCTCCGCCCACCTTCGTGGCCTACGCCATGGGCGTGGTGCGCGGGATCTCAGCGAAGCCCGCCGGCTCCGTGGAGGGGGTGTACATTTCCATGAACATCCCGCTGGATCACGCCATCACCCTGCGCCTGGGGAGCCCCTCCCCCACGCCGAAGGGCCCTGATCGCGTGCGCGCGTCGGTGGCCGTCAGGTATGGGAACGAAGGCTACGCGCTGTTCCCAGCGGGCAGTCGTACGGAGCTCTTACCACTCCGCGGCGACGTCACGGTGGTGGGCGTGCCGCCGCTCGGCGGCGATCTCCTGGGCTCGGCGTACGTGGCCGGCGCGCGCGCCTTCACGGGCCCGAGCGATCTCGCGCCGCGCTCGGTGATCGGGCTGCGTGGCCAGACGAGCAGCGCGGTCCCGGTGGACCTCACCGGCTTCGTGCAGGTGCCCCAGCTGGTCAGCCCGCGCGGCACCGACGCTTGGGGCGGTGAGCCGCTGGTCCTGGATTGGGCCGCGGGCGGCGCCTCGGTGGACTTGGTGGTGGTGGACGTGCTCGGCTCAAGCGGCCTGGTGCAGTGGACCATCGCGGCCCCAACCAGCTCGTTCCCCAGCGCGGGAGAGAAGCCGCTCAGGGTGCCTGAGCTCGCCGCACTGCCTGAGCTCGGCCTGCGCCCCGGCCCCGTCACCGCCGCGATCACCCTCGCCCACATCCCCGAGTTCAACTACGGCTCGCTCCGCTACCGGCAGCTCACCCAAGCGGGCTGGGCAGCCCACGCGACCGACGTGGCCACGCTGCGCATCAGCGCGCCGTGATGGGTTACCGTATGAAAAAGGGAGCTCGCGGCGCGCTGTCGTCGCTCGGCTTGCTGCTCTTGGGCGGCGCCTTCGTGCCCGCCAGCTGCTCTTACGATCGCGCGGATCGTTACCTCGGCGAGGCCACGGCGCCGCAGGCCGCCTGCGCGCTCGGCGTCGTCCGCTGCACCCTGAACGTCGAGCGCTGCGAGGACAGCCCCGGTGGGCGACACTGGGTGCTGGTGGAGGACTGCGAGGGCCAAGACCAGATCTGTAATCCGCGCGAGCTGCGGTGCACGGCGTGCCTGCCAGGCGGCACCCGCTGCACCCAGAACCAAGTGGTGCAGTGCAATGACGCGGGCGAGGTCGAGTCGGTCATCTCCGAGTGCGATCCTAGCTCGGGCCGCGTCGCCTGCCGAAGCGGCGCCTGTGTGGACCTGTGTGAGGAGGCGCGGCGGAGCCGCAGCAACGTCGGCTGCGAGTATTGGGCGGTGGATCTCGACAACGCGATGATCGACGACACCTCGAACGCCGCCGCGCAACAGTTCGCGGTGGTGGTGTCCAACCCCCAACCCGATCTTGTGGCACACGTGGTGATCGAGCAAGACGACGCCGAGCCGGGCAGCCTCACGCCGCAGATCCAGCGGGTGGCCAGCGCTGAGATCCCGCCGATGTCGCTGCGCGTGTTCAAGCTCGGCCCCCGCGAGGTGGATGGCTCACCCCCCGGCGAGTACAACACCGGCACCCACACCGCGCTCACCCGCGCCGCGTACCGCGTCACGAGCCAGGTGCCGGTCATCGCCTATCAGTTCAACCCGCTCGAGAACGTCAACGTGTTCTCGAACGACGCCTCGCTGCTCAAGCCGGTGGAGGCGATCCCAGGCACCGCCACCCTCACGCCCGCCTACGTGGTGCTCGGCTGGCCTCAGACCATCGCCAGCACGGAAGATCCGAACACCAACTTCAACCCACAAAATCCCACAGATTTGCGGGCGTTCGTCACCATCGTGGGCACGCGGCCAGACACCCAGGTGCGCGTCCACCCGAAGACGCGCGTGCTCGGCGCTCCGGGCATCCCAGAGACGCGCCCCGGGGAGGCGCTGGATCTCGTGCTGCAGCCCTTCGACGTGCTGAACCTCGAGACGGACGACTTCAACGCGGATCTCACAGGCAGCCTGATCGAGGCCACCCACCCCGTGGTGGTGTTCAGCGGCTCGGAGGCGAGCGACGCCCCCTCCTTCTCCACCCTGGCCGCGCGCCGCTGCTGCGCGGACCACCTGGAGGAGCAGCTCGACCCAATCCGCACCGCCGGCAAGCGCTTCATCGCGCCCGTAGCGGCGAGCCGCACCCGCGCGCTGGACGCCGCCGGCGCGTCCATCGGCATCATCAGTGAACCTGACTTTTTTCGGCTGATCGCCGTGTCACCAAACGGCGCCCGCGTGCGCACCACGCTCCCGGGCCGCGAGGAGATCACCCTGGAGGGGCGCGGCTCGTTCGTCGAACTGACGGCTGAGGCGCATTTCCTGGTGGAGAGTGACGAGCCGGTGATGCTCGGCAACGTGAGCCCCAGCCAGATGGCGGCGGGCGTGCCGCGGGGCCTGCCCGGCGGCGACCCGAGCTTCCTCATCATCCCGCCGATTGAGCAGTTTCGCGCGCGCTACGTGTTCTTGACGCCCGATAAATATGCCTTTGATTTCATCCGCGTGATCGCGCCGCGCGGCGCTCGCGTGCTCTTCGACGGCGGCGACATCGAGGCCGATCCCAACTGCGAGCGCAGCCCCGGCGACGGCCTGAGCGCGGCGGAGCGCGGCGGCGAGCCCGCGTTCTACGTCCACACCTGTCAGCTCTCCTTCCCAGTCGTGAACCCAGCGCTGGACGCGCCGGACAACCTCTCCGAGGGGCGCCAGAACGACGGGGTCCACCGCATCGACTCCGACCGCGCCGTGGGCGTGCTGGTGGACGGCTTCGACGCCTTCGTCAGCTACGCCTACGCCGCGGGCACCGAGCTGCGCGACATCGCGGTGTTCTAGTCACAGCCTGCTAGTCGCGGTGTTCTAGTCAGCTAGTCGTGGCCTGCTGGTCCGCTGCGCGCTGCCTCATAGGCTGCGTCCAGCGCCGGCACGCCGGTGCGGCGCGCGGTGACTAGCCCCGCCTTGCCGCCGCTCTGACGCCACAGCCGCTGACAGTCGGCGTGCGTGAGGCGCCGGGGGCCAAAACTGCTTGGATCCGCCGCGTCGGAGTCCATCAGGTGCGTTGGGTCGTCCACCCCAAAGTCATCCGGGTGCCCTGGCAAGGCCAAGAGCACGTGCCCGAGCTCATGCGCCAAGACAAAACTCTGGGAGCCGCTCCGGAGCCCCGCGTGGTCCACGATGACGGCGCTTCGGAGCCCTGAGCCGTCCGTGTAGATGAACGACTCCCCAATGCGCCCGCTGCCGGCAAAACTGGGGATCACCACCACGTCCAGCTGAGTCGGGTCGTCGCTCAGCAGCGCCTTGAGCAGGCTCCGCTCCTCAAGCGTCCCCGCCCCAGAGCTGACGTCGCTGAAGTGGCTGAGCCCATCTGCGAGGTTCACCTCGCCCAGGCACACGCTGAGCCCCGCGTCGCGCCCCACCGGCTGGGCCCGCCCGTCCACCGAGCGCGGCGCCAGCCGCGCGGGCGCGCCGTCCTTCCTGAACAGCAGGAGATCCACGCTCGGGATCTGTGCGAGGGCCACCGCCGCGTTACGGCTTATTTCCGCACGGAAGCCAAGGAGCCGCGCCTGGCTAGCCGTGAGCTGCGCCGCCTGAAGCGGGGTCAGGCCAGCGGGCAGCGCCACCTCAAGCGGCCGCCCCTCGACCTCGAGCGCCAGCGAGCCACCGCCCGTGATGGCGCCGCGCTCGCACCCGAAGGCGAGCAGGCTCGGCGCGGGAGGATCCACCACCTTCGTCCCCTCCACCTCAAAACTCACGCCACACTGCGAGAACAGCGCGGTCGCGTCAGCGACCTCGCGCGTCATCACCTGCTCCGCCCCGCGATCGCTGCCGCCCACCGCCGGGGTGCCGCCCACGGCCTGCCGCAGCACGTGCACCCGCAGCTGCGCGACGCCGCGCCGCGGGACCGCCGCCCCCAAGTCGGGGCCCACCACGCGCAGCTCCGCGGGGGCGCGCGCGGGCGAGGGCTCCGCCGCGACGTCGAGCGCAACGCGCCCGTCGATCGCCACCCGCAGCGCGGGCCCCAGCCTCGGGTGGAGCCGGTCAGCCAACATGCCCACTAGGGACAGGCCCTCGGTCACCGCGCAGCCGAGCTCCTGAGCCTTGCCCTCATCAGCGGCGCCCTCAGCCTGCCCAGCGCCCTCCGCGGCCCTGCTCAGCGCCTGCGGGCAGGCCACCTCCTTCAAAGTCAGTGGACCTAACTGATCGAGCTGGCGGCCCCGCTCCGTGGTGCTGCTGAGCCAGAGCTCAGCGGGCAGCTGCCCCTTCGGCCCCATCACCCCCACCGCGAAGCGCTCCGAGTCGTTCTTCTCCACCGGCAGCGTGCGACGAACGCTCCCATAGACGGGCGCGACCCAAGCTGAGCGCGCCTCGGCGTCGCCCGAAGGGCTGAGCTCCACTCGGAACGCCTGCAGCACGCGCGCCGGGTGAGTCGTGCCTTGCGCGGTGAGCTCCACCACCCCCGGCTGGAGGCCCTGAAGCAGCAGCGCGCCCGAGCCACGCGCGGCCCCCTTCGCGTCCCCCGACAAGCGCCGCCCGCTGCGCCACAGCGCCGCACGCTGGACGTGCGCCGGGTTGAGCGCCCACCCCTGCCCCGACAACGTCAGCCGCTCGTCCCCCAAGGCGCTGCTCAGCGATGAGTCTTCACGGTCGACCACCCCGTCGAGATCGTCATCGTCATCGTCCACCCATAAGGTCAGCGGTTGCTCAGGCGTCTCAGGAGCTGGCGCCTCGGCCTGAGCAGCATCAGGCGAGGCGCCGATGAGCGCGCCAAACAGCAGCCACGCCGCCGCCCGGCCGCGCATGAAACCACCCCTGAAACCCCAAGCTGACCCCAGTGCCCCCTGCCATTTCCTGCCGCGCTCGGCGACACGGCGAGCAGCAGCACAGGCGCCCATCCTGCCAAGCCTAGCAGCTCGCTTACGGAAGCACTTCAAGACCCGCCACGTAGGCTAGAAAATACTTGCGGCAAACCCCCGCAAACCACGGTACTACCCGCTCTTAGGAGAACCTTATGCGTCGAGCAGCCACCATCATCCTGTGTGCCGTCGTCCCAGCCATCCTTGTGAGCGCCTGCCGCAAGAAGGAAGAGGAGCCGCCGGCGAACTATCAGCAGCCGCCCTACCAGCAGCAGCCGCCCTACCAGCAGCAGCCCTACGATCCTTACGCCCAGCCCACGGCCACGGCGTACCCCACGGCCACCGCACCCGCGGGCGCCTATGGCAACCCGAACCCGCAGGGCCTGCCCTGCCAGACGGACGCCACCTGCCTCACCCACAAGTGCAACCTCACGGTTGGTAAGTGCGCCTACCCATGCCAGACCCAAGACGACTGCCAGCCCGGCTTCAGCTGCGCGGCGCCGTTCTGCGTCCCTGCCATGGGTCAGTGATTCACCCCCATTGAGCGCGGAGCGACAGCTCCCGCACCTGAAGACGCCCAGATCGCCTCAAGCGCTGGGCGTCTTCTGTTTGGCCGCGCGATAGGAGCGCCGCGCGACGTGCGTCGCGAAGCCTCCGAGCGCCGCCCGAGGCCTCGCGTGGAGCTCCACGTTTTTGGGGGGTTCGGCAGGTCACTTCAAGGGGCGCCGGGTCCACCTGGTGGCAAACAGATCGCCACGCTAGAAGCAGCCATGGACGAAGCAGAGTACGAGCAGCGCGCCTTCCCTGAGCTGCGCGCGTTGGTGAGCGCGATTGACGCCTTGGAGGCGGAGGGCCTGGAGGCGGAGCTGTCAGGGGACATCCTGTCGCTCAGCTTTGAGGCGGGGGACGATTACGTCATCAACAGCCACCGCGCCGCCCGCCAGATCTGGATGGCCGCGGAGCGCACCGCCTGGCACTTCGACTGGGACACCAGCGAAGGCGGCCGCTGGGTGGCGCACAAGACCGGCGACGAGCTGTGGGCGACGGTGGCCGCCGTGCTGAGCCGCAAGCTCGGCCGCCCGGTGGCTCTCAGTCAGCCTAGCTGACGGACAGCGGACGTGGGGTGAGGGCCACAGCGCGAACTGAGCGCAACGATTTACCGTATGGCAATCAGGTGAGGGCGGGTTGTAAACCCGCCCCTACGGGCCACAGCGCGGTGCCCACCCCCCCCAAACCCTACTCAAAGCGCAGGCTGAATTGCTCTTCGCCTAGCGGCTCAGCGCCCTCTAGGCTCGCCTCCCAGCGCAGCGACTCCGCCAGGCACTCTTGCTGAATGTGCCCCTGGCTCGCGTTGACGATGCGCTGGATGCGCTCGCTGCCGCTCACCACCAGCCGCACCCGCTCGCTGAACTCCAGGCGCCGCTCCTTGCGCGCGGCTTGCACCCGGCTCAGCACCTCACGCAGGTAACCCTCGTCGATGAGCTCCTCGGTGAGCGTGGTGTGCAGCACCACCACCCCCACGGCGCCCGTCTCTGCGGCGAAGCCCTCCGCCGCCGACACGCTGATCTGGAGCTCCTCCGCGGACAGCGCGACCGCGCCGCTCGGCAGCGTGATGGAGACGGACCCTTCGCGCGTGAGCTCGCCGAACAGCGCGTCGCCGCTGGCTGCGCCGAGCGCCTGCTTCACCGCCTGCACCTGCTTGCCGAGGCGCGGCCCCAGCGCGCGGAAGTTGGGCTCCACCCTGAAGCTCACCGCGCCCTCCTCGTGCCCTGGGTACATCAGGCGGAGCTCATGCACGTTCAGCTCCTCCTGGATCAGCGCGGCGTAGGGGGCGACGCGCTCACGCAGCGCGCCGTCGTTGAGCACCACGTCCGCGCGGCCGAGCGGCTGCCGCACCTTCAGCTTGCTCGCGGCGCGCACCCGTAGGCCCAGGCTCACGATGTCGCGCACCGCGGCCATCTCCTCCGCCAGCGCCTGATCGATCTGCGCTTGGTTTACCTCAGGAAAATCTTCCAGGTGCACGCTCTCACGCGCGCCCGGGGCACCGGCGTGCACCACCAGGTTCTGGTACATCTCCTCGGCGAAGAAGGGGACGAACGGCGCGCACAGCTTGGAGAGCTGTACCAGCACCGTGTAGAGCGTGCTGTAAGCGGCCTGCTTGTCCGCCTCCAGCCCCGGCGCCCAGAACCTGCCCCGGCTGCGCCGCACGTACCAGTTGCTGAGCGACTCCACCAGCTCCTGGAGCGCCACCGCCGCATCATAGGCAAGGTAACTGTCCATCGCGCGCCGCACGCGCTGGGTGGTGAGCTCAAGCTCACTCAAGATCCAGCGGTCGAGCCCCTGCGGCTCGTGCTGCGCTCGCCCTGCCTCACCCGTGGGGCGCCAGCCATCCAAGTTCGCGTAGATGGTGAAGAACGAATAGACGTTGCGGAGCTTCACCAGAAAATCTTTCTGGAGCATGCGCACGTTACGGAGCGAGTGCCGCGTGCTGCTCCACGGCGGGCCGCTCGCGTAGAAGAACCAGCGGAACGCGTCGGCGCCCGGCGCCGGCGTGGCCTCATCCTCCACCCGCAGCCTAGTATCCGCGGGGAAACCTGGCACCTCCACCGGGCGGCTGGCGAGGCCCGACTCCGCGGGCCGAAGGCCCAGCGCCTGACGGTCAGCTTCGCTCACTACCGCCACCCGCCGCGGCAGCTTCTTGTGGGCCTCAAGCCTCACGCGCCGCCGCTGCTCGCCGCGCTCTGGGTGATAGATGACCACCTGGGCGCCGTCGTTCAGGTCCATGCCGGCGAGATCTTCCCGCGCGATGAACACCACACCAGGCTCCGGCGTCACCCCGGGCGCCTCGCTGAGCACCGCGAAATCCATCGCCACCTTGTCCAAGATGATGTCCGGCGGCGTGTAGTTGCCCTTGCTCTTGCTCTCCTTCTTCCCCTCACGGTCCCCCACGTGCCCGAGCACGATGCAGGCCTTGTAAGGCAGCGGAAAGCCGCGCGGCGTAAGCCCGAGCCGCGCCTGCGTCTCCTCATCGAAGACCAGGGTGGCGATCATCAGCAGGGAGTAGAACCAGCCGCGCGTCTGATCGATGGCCTCCGAGATGAAGTCCGCCGGGAACGTCTCAGCGAAGCGCGCCTCCGAGCCTGGCTGGTGCGGGTAGCCCCACTGCGCGAACGGCATGCAGCCGGAGTCGAACCAGCAGTCGATCACCTCCGACACGCGGCGCATCTCCCCGCCGCACTCGGCGCAGGGCAGCGTCACCTCGTCGATCCACGGCTTGTGCACCATCAGGTGATCGGACAAATCCGGGTTGGCGCGTTTATCCGCATGGAAATGATCAAAGGCCGCGGGGTTCAGCTGGAGGATCTCCTCGGTGCTGGACGGCGCCACCCGCGCCTCGCAGGCGCCGCAGCACCACACGTTGAGCGGCGTGCCCCAGAACCGCTCGCGGCTGAGCGCCCAGTCCACGTTGTTGTCCAGGAAGTCCCCGAAGCGGCCGTCCTTGATGTGGCCTGGCAGCCAGTTCACCGCCTGGTTGTTGGCCTTCGCTTGCTCCAGCCGCTCCGTTGTGCGGATGAACCAGCCGGGGCGCGCCATCTGGATCAGCGGATCTTGATCCGCGCGCCAGCAGTAGGGGTACTCGTGGCGGTAAGTCTCACTGAAGAGCAGCAGGCCGCGCGCCGTGAGCTGCTTCAAGATCAGCGGATCGGCCGCCTTCACCCACATCCCGCTCAGCTCACCCAGGCCGTCTATCAGCGTGCCGTCGGGCTTCACCGCGCTCAAGAGCTCCACCGCCTCCGGCGCCTCGTAGCTCGTGAGCTGACGCTTGTGCGCCGCGTGGTCATCCTCACCGAAGGCCGGCGCCACGTGGACGATGCCGGTGCCACTGTCCAAGGTGACGAAATCCTCCGCCACCACCCGCCACCACGCGCGCACCTCACCGCCGCCCCGCCGCTTCACGGTGAGGTCCTTCCGCTCGGCGTAGTAGAGTTCGAACGGCGGCTCGTAAGTCGTCCCGACCAACTCGGAGCCGAGCAGGGTGCGCTCCACCTCGAGCTCGGCGCCCAGCTTCTTGGCGAGCTGCTCGCGCAGCGCGGCGGCGACGATCAGGCGATCACACTTGAGCGGTGCTGCGCCCTCCTTCGGCTGCAGCTTCGCCACCACGTACTCCACGTGGGCCTTCACCGCGGCGTAGCCGTTGCTCGGCAGCGTCCACGGCGTGGTCGTCCACACCACGAGCGCCGCACCCGAGAGCTCCTGCCCCTGTTCCACCGGCAAGAGCACGTAGGCGCTCGGGTCGTCCACCGTCTTGTAGCCGAGGCCCACCTCGGCCGCGCTGAGCGCGGTGCCGCCCTGCGCCCACCACCACACCACCTTGTGCCCCTGGTAGAGCAGGCCCTTCTTGTAGAGCTCGCTGAGCGCCCACCACACGCTCTCCACGTACTGCCGGTGGTAGGTGACGTAGGCGTCCTCCAGCGTCACCCAGAAGCCGAGCCGCTCCGTGAGCCGCTCCCACTCCGCGGTGTAGCGGAACACGCTGTCGATGCAGCGCCGCACGAAGGGGCGCACGCCATAGGCCTTGATCGCCTCTTTCCCGTGGATGCCGAGCTCCTTCTCGACCTCCACCTCCACCGGCAGGCCGTGGGTGTCCCAGCCACCTTTCCGCACGGAATGTGCGCCGAGCATGGTGTGGTAGCGCGGGAACAGGTCCTTGCTCACGCGGGTGAGCACGTGGCCGTTGTGCGGCAGGCCGTTGGCGGTGGGCGGCCCCTCATAGAACACGAAGCGCCGCGCGCCCTCCCCTGCCTGAGCGCGTTGGCTGATGCTCTTGGCGAAGATGTCCCGCTCCTGCCAGAGGGCCAAGATGGCGGCCTCATACTTGGGGAAGTCGAGCTCAGCGGGGACGGGGCGGAAGGCTTCGGTGGACATGGTGAGGGATGCTGTCAATTGCAGGGGTTGAGCCGAGTGAGGCGCCGAGCTGGCTCAGTAGGATGTCAGCTTGGCTGACGCGCTAGCCGCCGCGCGTGGAGCCCTCGGCCCAGGCACTGCGCGCGCCTCACGTTCTTTTTTTGGGGGTTGGGTGTACCACGTCCGGCCCCGGGGCTCGCCATCTTCCCCTTGGCTGCCGAGCGAGGGCCTCACGCCGCGAGGATGGAGAGCGCCGCGAGCAGCGCGGGCAGATCTTCCCCAGGCTCCATCACCGCGCCCATCACCGCCACGCCCCAGGCCCCGTGAGCGAGGCAGGCCGCGGCGCTGGTCGCGGTGATGCCGCCCAGCGCGTAGATGGGCGCGCCGAGCTGCTCCTGCGCGGCGGACAGCTTCGTCAGGCCCAGCGCCGGGCGGCCCTTGCGCGGGCTCACGACGGGCGAGAGCACCCAAGCGTCCGGGACGGCGCCCTCGGGGGTGCTCAGGCTGTGGCGCGCGGCGCTCAGCCACAGCGCGGGGCAGCGCGCCCGCACGGCTTCAATGGGTAGCCCCGCCTCCGGCAGGTGCAGGCCATCGGCGCCCGCGAGCAACGCGACGTCGAGCCGATCGTTGATGATGAGGCGCTGCCCGGTGCGCGCCGTCTCCTCCCGCAGCTCCCGCGCCAGCGCGAGCCGCGCGCTGACGCTCAGCTCGGGGGCGCGCAGCTGCACCGCGACGCTGCCAGGCTTCGCCAGCATGAGCAGCTGACTGAGCCGCTCGCGCCAGCCGGGGCTCCCGGCGCCGCTCGTGATCACCATCAAGCGCGGCGCGGCCGGCGCGCTCACTTCGCCAGATCCGTCCGCGCCATCTCCGCGAAGCGACTGCTGGGGTAGCGCGCCACGAGGTACTCCAGCGTCTCGCGCTGCGCTGAGGGGTTGCCCTGCGCCTTGAACTGCTCCGCGAGCCCATAGAGCGCCTCAGCTGGCGTCTCCTCACGGCGCTTATCGAAATCGGGCTCCCCGCGGCACTGCATGGGGGCGCTCGCGAGCAGCACCGCGAGCAGCAGACCAAGCCTCATGACGCGCGAGCCTCGCAGGAGCCGCGAGGCTTGGCAAGCCAGACTGGTGAGTCAACCAAGCGGTTCAGGCGCCGTCCAGGCTTGAGGCGCCGACTCAGGCCGCGCCGCGCACCTCAGCCGCACCTCGACGCCCCACACGCAGCGGCGTAGAGCAGCGTGATGCGGCTTGAGCCGATCACCTCCCCGGCCGAGCGCGGCAGCGAGCTCCGTAGCACGCAACCTTACCGCGAGCCGGTGAGCGCCACCTCGCGCGCGCTGCTGCTCGCCGCGCGCGGCGAGCGCTCGGAGGCGGAGCAGGCTGAGCTGCGGGCGGCCTGTGAGGCGCTTGGTCAGCCTGCCTTACGTAAGGCCGCGCAACAGAACCGCTGTGAGGCGCTGGTGGGGGTGGCGCTGGCGGAGCTGCTCGGCGACGCGTTCGATCCCGAGTGGCAACGCGCCGTGGAGCACAACCGCGCGCGCGTCGACGCGCTGACCGCGGCGCTGCTTGAGGCGCTTGAGGCGCTCGAGGGCCGTGGGGTGCGCTGCGCGATGATCGAGGGCGCCAGCACCGTGTTCAGCGCGGGGCTCTCGCCCTCGGCGTACGGCGCGGGCGACTTCGACCTGCTCGTGGAAGAAGACAGGTTCATTGACTGCCTGAAGGCGCTTGAGGCGCTTGGCTACCAAACTCCAGCGCGCGCCGGGCGCGTCATGACGGGCCGCGCGCAGCTCCGTAGCCCCAGCACCGAGCGCGAGCTGTGGCTTGAGCTCGGCGCTCAGGCCTTCGATCGGCTCTGGGTGCCGCTCAGGCTGAAGCAGCCCGCCGCGCGCTGGCTCGCGCGGCGCCAAGTGGGTGTGCACCCGCGGGTGCCGGTGCTGCACCCAAGCGACGCGCTGTGTGTCGCGCTGCTGCACGCGTCGATGCACTCCTACGTGCTCTCCCCGGCCCTGCGCCTCCAAGTGGACATCGATCGGGCCGCGCGGCACCCAGGGGTAGACTGGGATGAGGTGACGCGCACCGTACGCGAGATGGGCGGGGCCACGCGCGCCTTCACCTCGCTGATGCTGGCGCGCTCGCTCCTGGGTACACCCGTCCCTGAGCAGGCGCTCACGCAGCTTGGGCCGAGCGGCGCTCGCTGGGACTCGCTGCGGCGCCTGCTGGAGGCCGAGGGGGTGCTCACAGACGGCAGGCCCAAGCTCCGCGGCGCAAGCCGCGTCAGGCTCGACTACCTCCTGTGGGACGCGCCGCGGCGCGCCTGGCTCCAGAACCTGCTCTGGCCCGAGGCCGACTGGCTTGAGCGTCACCACGGTCCCCTGCCCCTCTGGCGCGCACAGGCGCGGCGCTACCTGCGCCTCGGCCGCGCGCGGTTAGGGCGCTGACGGCGGCCGCGCCGATGCAGGCCGCGCTGGCAACCGAGCATCCGGTGGTCCGGCTGGCGGCGAACGGATCGCCGCTCTAAAAGGCGACCGTGTTTCACATCTACCGCGCTGAGGTCCCGGAGGAGCGCGCCCGCTGGCTCGCCGCCTGGGAGCAGAGTCCGTCGCGTGAGCCCTCATGCCACCCGACCTACGTGGAGCTGTTCTCGCGCGAAGGTGAGCGCGCGCGCTTGGCACACTACGAGCGCTCGGGTGGCGGCGTGCTCTACCCGCTCATCCAGCGCCCACTCGCGAGCCTCAGCTGGGCCGCCGACGCGACTGGCTCCGACTTGAGCTCACCCTATGGTTACGGGGGTCCCTACGCCTCAGGCGACGCCGTAGGCAGCGCAGCTGACTTCTTTCAGGAGCTCGACGCCTGGGCGCGGGCCGAGGGGGTGGTCAGCTCCTTCACCCGACTCTCGCTGTTTGAGGACGATCTGCCCGCGCTCCCCGGCGCGCCCACGCCGCGCTTCGGCAACGTCGTACGCTCCCTTGACTTATCCGAGGATGAGCTGTGGCGCGACTACGCGCACAAGGTGCGCAAGAACGTGAAGCGGGCTCAGTCAGCTGGGCTGACGGTCAGCGTGGATCCGGAGTTTGAGACGCTAGCCAGCTTCATCCGCATTTACACGGAGACGATGGCTCGACGCGCGGC
>CAYQAC010000053.1:18062-20103 GCA_964415255.1 uncultured Polyangiaceae bacterium
TAGCCCGGAGTTCTTCACGCGCCTGGTGCGCGAGCTGACAGGCGGCGCCCTGCTGCTGAACGTGTGGCATGAGGGTCAGATCATCTCGACCGAGCTCACCCTGCGCTCCACCAAGACGCTCTACTCCTTCCTGGGTGGCACCTTGGCCGAGCACTTCGATCTGAGGCCAAACGACCTCTTGAAGCACCACGCCATCTTGTGGGCCAAGGCGGCCGGGCTGCAGCGCTTCGTCCTCGGCGGCGGCTACGGCGGTGAGGACGGCATCTATCGCTACAAGCTGGCGTTCGCGCCCCAGGGCACGCTGCCCTTCTGCGTGCTGAACCGCGTGCACGACGCGGAGGCAGAGGCCGCCTTGGTCGCAGCACGCCGGCGCGCCGAGCCCGGCTGGGAGCCTCAGGAGGGCTTCTTCCCGAGCTACCGCAGTTAGTATTGCACGCTGACTACCTACGCCACCTCGACCAGGCGCGCACCAGGCCCGCGCCCAGCGCTGCGCCCACCGCGTCCGCCAATAGATCGAGCCACTCCGCGGAGCGGTACGGCGTGAGCGCCTGCAAGAGCTCTAGCGCGCCGCCGAGCGCCGTGGCGCTGAGCGCTCCGATCAGCGCGCGCCGCCGCCCGCGGAGCACCGCGGTGACCAGCGCCGCGAAGCCGCCGAACACCACCAGGTGCCCCAGCTTGTCTTGCGGCAGCCAGGTGCCGCCGAGATCCACCGGCGGCATCGGCGTGAGCCCCAAGGCGAGCACGCCCGCGACGTAGCAGGCGATGAGCAGCCACCCGAACCCGCGCGAGCGCGGGGCGTCCGTCGCGTGGGCCTGCTCGCTTACCTTGTCCGGTTCGGTCACGATCGATCGCCTAGCTGACTTCTTTGACGAGCTGCGCCACGCCCACGTCTCTAGTCCGCGCGCGCCGTCTCTTCGAGCTCGCGCCGGCTCGTCTCGGGGAGCAAGAGCAGGATCAGCACCAGCGACGCCAGCTGAAACGCCGCGGTCGCGCTCACGGCGGGCCCCCAGCCCACCTGCTCGGCGGCAGCGCCGACGACGAACGGACTCAGCACGTAGCCGAGCCGCCCCAAGAGGTTGTTCGACCAAGCGAACGCGTCCCCCCGCAAGGTGGTGGGGAACAGCTCCGTCGTGAAGGCGTTCAGCACTGGCGGCACCGCGCTGGCGCCGAAGATCCCGAAGATGAGACACAGGGTCAGCGGCCAGAAGCCCTCGAGCGTGTAGCAGCCGTACACGCCGGCTGCGCCGAGCACGAAGATCACCGCGCCGCCAGCCCGGCGCCCGATGACGTCCAAGAGCACCCCAGCGCCGAACACCATCGGCATCGACACGAGCGCCGCCAAGGTGATGGCCTTGCCGACGTCTGCGGCCTCCCAACCGCGCTCGCTGAGCACGAACTCCTTCCAAAACGTGATGCCGTTTTGGGTGCAGATGTAGGCCAAGAACCAGATCAAGCTCAGCTGGATCATGCGCCTTCGGTGAGGCGTCTTCCAGATGTGGAAAAAGCTCCGCTTCCCCTCCGCGCGGCGCTCGGCGAGGCTCGCCTCAAAGCGCTGCGTCTCCTTCAGCCCGCGGCGCGCGAAGGCTAAGATCACGAGCGGCACGATGCCGACGAAGTAGACGGTGCGCCACGTGTGCTCCGTGCGAAGCAAGAGCGGCACCACCCCAGCGCAGACGATGGCCCCGAAGCTCGTGAAGGCTTGCAACACCCCGATCACCATCCCGCGGTGCTTGGCGGGGAACTCCTCCGCGGCGATCACCATGCTCACCGCCCACTCCCCGATCAAGAACACCCGCGCGATGAACTGCAGCAGCGCGAACACATAGACGTTCGGCGCGAAGGCGGTGAGGAAGGTGAAGACGGTGTAGCCCGCGATGGTCCAGGTGAGCACCCGGCGACGGCCCCAGCGGTCAGCCCCACGAACGAGCAGGTAGGCCACCACGGTGCCCGCGTTCACCACCCCCACCAGCACCCCCGCGCCGGTGCGGCCCTCACCCAGATCCTCCCCGAGCTGCGGGAGGAGATGGGCGTGAGCCGCACC
>CAYQAC010000053.1:20113-30010 GCA_964415255.1 uncultured Polyangiaceae bacterium
GCGGCTCACGCCCATCTCCTCCCGCAGCTCGGGGAGGATCTGGGTGAGGGCCATGAAGTCGTAGCCCTCAAACAGGCAGGCCACGCTGAGGAAGATGAACAGCCGCCACTGATAGGGCGTGAACCGTGCTCGGTCGCCCGCTGTCTTCGCCTGCTCCAAGCTCCCTCCTTCAGCCCTACTCTAAGAAACTGACGCCAGCGCCACGCGCGCTCAGCGCCTCGCCGCGCTCAAGCGGCCACCGCCTGCCTCACGCTCGTGGCCCATCAGGTCCACACCACGCCCGGCGCGCCCACCTGCCTGACTCGCCTCAAATGAGGCCTGCCTCGGGGCTCGACGCGCTGGCGTAGAGCTTCTTTGGCATGCGCCCGGCGAGGAAGGCCTTGCGCCCGGCGCTCACCGCCTCACGCATGGCCTCCGCCATCTGCAGCGGGCGCTGAGCCAAGGCGATGGCGGTGTTCATCAGCACGCCGTCGCAGCCCAGCTCCATCGCCACCGCCGCGTCGCTCGCGGTGCCGACGCCCGCGTCGACGATCACCGGGACCTTCGCCTGCTCGATGATGATGCGGAGGTTGTACGGGTTGCGGATCCCGAGGCCGGAGCCGATGGGCGCCGCCAGCGGCATCACCGCGGCGCAGCCGATGTCCTCCAGCTTGCGGCACACGATGGGATCATCGATGCAATACGGCAGCACGGTGAAGCCCTCTTTGACGAGCACCTTGGCCGCCTCCAGCGTCTGCTCGTTGTCAGGGTAGAGCGTCTTTGGATCGCCGATCACCTCAAGCTTCACCAGCTCGGCGATGCCGAGCTCGCGCGCCAAGCGCAGCGTGCGGATCGCCTCCTCTGCGGTGTAGCAGCCCGCGGTGTTGGGCAGGATGGTGTACTTCCCGCTCAACACGAGCTCCATCATGGAGCCTGTGCCACGCTCGTTCAAATCCACGCGGCGAAGCGCGACGGTGACCACCTCAGCGCCTGAGGCCTCAAGCGCGGCGCGCGTCTCGTCCACGTCGCGGTACTTCCCGGTCCCGACGAACAGCCGTGAGCCGAAGCGGTGCGAGCCAATCGTGAGCGCGTCTTCCATGGAAACGCGCATACCGAATGCACCCAGCGCCGGCAAGCCTGCGGAGCGGTTACCCCGATCGGACGACGGCGCGGCGCGCAGCGACCCTCAACGCGGTGCCGTCTAACCCCCCCAAGAAAATCCAACCATGGGACCGCGGCTGACTTCAAAGAGCCTGGCGCCTGGTTAGGTCGCGATGAAGGCCGACAGCTCCGCGAGCGTCGCTTGTGTGAGCCCGAGCTCACGCAGCCGCGTCACGTCGCTCCGCGCGACGACCAGCGCGCCCCCTGCCCCGAGGCTCGCCATCAGCTGCGTGACCACCCGCTCGGCGCCAGCGTCACCCAAGTAGATGAGGACGTTCTTGCACAGGATGAGATCCCAGCTGCCAGGCGGCGGCCCCTGCATCAAATCGCGCACGATGAAGCTTGCCTGGAGCGAGGGCGCGATCGTCACCGCGTCGTCAGCTTGGGTGACGTAGCGCGCGCGCCAGCGCGGCGGGAGGCTCGCCTCAGCCCCGAGCGGGTAGCGGCGGCTCTGTGCGCGCTCGATCGCCAACTGGCTGCGATCGATCCCCACCACCAGCGCGTTCAGGCTGAGCTCAGCGCACAGCATGGTCAGCGTCCAAGCCTCTTCTCCGGTGGAGCAACCCGCCGACAACAAGCGCAGCCGCGCGCCGCGCGAAGCCCGCTGCTCAAGCCAGCTCCCGAGCGCCGCCCACTGCGCGGGGTCGCGATAGAAGCGCGTCTCCCCCACCCGCAGCTCATCCGCTAGCTGCGAGAGCCAGCGCTTATCTTGCAAGCGCTGAGCGAGTTGCGGCGCTGCCCCGTCACGCTCAAGCGCCCGCGTGAGCCGCGCGACGACCCACCCCGGCACCGCGCCACCCGCGCCCCTGAGCCCGACGCCCAGCTCACGCTCAAGGCGCTGGAGGATCTGCTCAATCGCAGCATCAAGCGGGGCTCCCTCCACCACCTGAGCTACCCGCTCCCCTCGCGCCGCGCGGCGTGCGACAACACCTGCTCCACGTCGAGCACCACGCATGGTGGCGAGGCCGGGATCACCCCCGCGCCCACCGCCCGCACCCGCGGGCTGAGCGTGTCGGGGAGCTCCATCAGGCCCCGCGTGGGGATCTCCCGTAAGCCAGCCAGACCATCTACCAACAACCCCGCGCGACGGCGCTGACGATCGCGCGCCACCACCACCCGCGCGTCAGCGCCCCGCCCGGCGCTCACGCCGCCGAGCAAGAGGCCCAAGTCGAGCACCGGCAAGACCTCGCCTCGCAAGCTCGTGACCCCCGCGATCACCTGCGGCGCGTGGAAGACGCGCGTGAGTGGCCGCGGCCCGATCACCTCCTGAACGTCAGCCAGGCGCAGCACATAGTGAGCTTGGCTGACAATCACGCAGATGCAGCGGGTGTCGAGGGACCGCTCGCCCTCCACGCGCTTCCCTTCGCGGGGCTCTGTCGACTCCGAAGAGCTCCCCTCACCGCCCGCCGCGCTGTCCATGAGCGGGCTCATATCACCCGGCGGCCCTCAGTTCATCCGCCGCAGCGCTTGGGACCGGCTCCTCAAGCCCCCGCGGCGCTTGGGGCAGCTCTTGGGGTGCTAGAGCGGCCACGGGCCGCTTCCAGCGGCGATGCAGCCAGAGCCACTGCTCCGGGCGCGCGCGGATCTGCTCGGCGAGGGCGTCAGTCAGGGCGCGCGTGACACGCTCGGCCCAGGCTCGCTCCGGAGCCGCTGGGGGCTCGAACCGCGCGGCCACCTCCAGCCGCTGCCCGCCACCTGGCAGGCGCTCAGGGAACACGGCGACCAGCGGCACCCGGTAGCGCGCGGCGAGCAGCGCCGGGGCGAGATCCACATCCGCTAGCTCACCGAGGAATGGGTGAGTCACCACCGCGCGGCGTCGCTCCGGCGCCTGGTCGATCACCATCGCGAGCGCGCCGCCGCGCGGCAGCTCCTTCGCTGCAGCGCGCGCCACCGCGCCGGCGCTCACCAGCCGCACCCCGTAGCGGCGCCGGAGCCCCTGCCACAGCACGTCGGCGAGCCGCGATGAGAAGTGCTTGGTGACCACCGTCAGCCGCCGGTCATGGGCCATGGCACAAGCCGCAAGATCCCAGTTGCCAGTGTGCGCGGTCGCCACCACGAGCCCACCTGGCTCCGCCAGCAGCCGCGCCAGCTGAGGCCCGACCGTGACGCGAGCCGCCAGCTGCCGCTTGCCAGGCAGGCTGAGCCAGAGGAGCTCGAATAGGCCGCGCCCAAGCCCCGCATAGATCTGAGGTGCGGCGCGAGCGTTGAGCCCCGCGCGGCGCAGGGACGCCTCCACGTGGGCGCGGCGCACTCGCAGCACACCCCCCAACAGCCACCCCAGCGCGCGGCCCAAGGGCTGACACAGCCAGAAGCCGAGCCGCGTTTTCAGCAGGAGGGGGAGCGCCAGCAGGCTCGCTGCGAGCGCCCCCCAGAGCATCACCCCGCGCTCGCGAAGCCCGCCTTACGGGTCTGCTTGGTGGCAGCGTCCACGTGACCAGCGAACACCTGCGCGCGGTCCACCACGTAGGACTCCCCCTTCACGGTGCGGAGCAAGAGCAGGCTGCCCTGCTGCTTCAGCCCCTCCACCCGGCTCACGCTGAGGCTCGCCCCGGCGTGCGCGAGGTACAGCGTCAGGTGGCGCCCGTCAGCTGGCGTGTACCACCCCGCGTCATCCTCTTTGCCCTCAGCCAGCGCGAGCAGCGCGCTCAAATGCTCATCCGTCATGCCCGAGGCTCTGCTCGACGAACGTCCGGCTGTCAAGCCATCGTCCCTCGAACCGAGCGCCCGCTCGCGCCGCCGCAGCCGGGGCGCCGGGCTCAGCCAGCGCCGCCTCAGCGAGCCCGCACACGAGGCGGGTCGCCCGCGCTTCGAGCCAGCGGGCTCGCCGCCTGGTAGGCTCCGGCCGCCCATGGCGAAGCGGCGCCCTCCAACTGAAGATCTGAGCGCCACGCCCGAGGGCAGCGCGCACCCCGACGTAAAATCGGAGGGCCGCGTGTTCACGCCTGAAGAGCACGTGGTGGTCGATCACCTGAACAAGTACTTCGGGAGCTTCCACGCGCTGCGCGACATCAACATGACGATCCGTCGTGGGCAGATCGTGGTGATCATCGGCGGCTCGGGCGCGGGCAAGACCACCTTGCTCAGGATCTTGGTGGGGCTCGAGCGGCCGAGCGACGGTCACCTGTACCTAGATGGTCAGGACATCGCACGAATTAGCGAGAATCAGCTGAACAAGGTGCGCAAGAAGTGCGGCATGGTGTTCCAGTACGCGGCGCTGCTCGACTCCTTCAACGTGATGGACAACGTCGCTTTTCCCTTACGGGAACACACTAAGCTGAAGGAGCGCGAGATCCGCGAGCGCGTGAAGGAGAAGCTCAACATCTTGGGCCTGGTGGACATCGAAGATCGCTTCCCCTCGCAGCTCTCCGGCGGCATGAAGAAGCGCGTGGGCCTCGCGCGCGCCCTGATGCTAGAGCCTGAGTTCTTGGTGTACGATGAGCCCACGAGCGGCCTCGACCCGCTCACCAGCCGCATGGTGGACGCGCTCATCCACGAGACGCGCGACCGCTTCGGCGTCACCAGCGTGGTGATCAGCCATGACATGGCGAGCGCCATCAAGATCGCGGACTACGTGTTCTTGCTGAACAAGGGCACCATCGCCGACCAGGGCACCCCGCGCGAGCTGGTGGACGGTAAGAGCCCGATGGCCAACGAGTACTTCGCCTCAAGCGGCATCGACGCGCACGGCCTGCTCGCAGACTAGCGCCGGTGCCTTGAGCTGGCGGGCGCCTCGCGCGCCGTGTTACTCCTGCCGGATGATCGCTAGCTGCCAGTGTGGTGAGGTACGGTTCGAGCTTGAGCCCCCGCCGATCTTGTCGGTCGCTTGTCACTGCGGCAGCTGCCAGCGCGCCGCGGCCAAGCTGATGGGTCTCGGCGCCCCGTCCACCTTGGATGAAGATCAGGGGGCCCCGCTCGTGCTCGTGCGGAAGGATCGCCTGCGTGTAGTCAGTGGCTATGACAAGCTCCGCGAATACCGCCTCAGCCCCAAGTCGCCCACGCGCCGCGCGGTCGCCAGCTGCTGCAACACGCCCCTGTTCATCAGCCCACCCACGCCGTGGCTCAGCTTCTTCCACCTGTGCCTCGACGCGGCGCCGCCGCTGACGATGCGCGCCAACTACACCGCCGAGGCGCCGCCGCGCGACGGCTTGCCGGCGTCCCGCGCCATCTCACCCCGCGGCGCGTGGCGCATCTTCTGCGCGTTCGCGGCGATGCGCTTCCGGAACCCCAAGCTGCCCCCCATCCAAGAAGAGCGCTACCCTGACTGATGTGCGGCGCGGCTCACGCTCGCGCGCCTCAAGGTGCGGCGCAAGTCCCGCAGCATCAAGGGGCAGCTGAACAGCATCCAGCTGAGCAGCATCCCCAGCACCGCGCCGGCGACCCCGAGCCAGGCGATGAGCGGTGGGGTGCAGAGCACCATGGCTAGAGCGGACAGCGCGCCCCCCAAGGCCTGCCCCTTCAAAACCCCGCTGCCATTCAAGAACACAGTGACGCTGGCAAACGTGCCAGACACCGCGAGCCAAGCGCCGAACGCCATCAGGGTGCCTGGCGTAGGCACTGCGGCCTCCTGGCGCGTCCACAAGTGGATCAGAGGCTCGCCAACCAACACCAGCCCAGCACCCGTGAGCGCGCCAACGCTGGCGGAGTACACTAGCGAGCGCTTGAAGGTGCGCAGGACCCACGCATGATCACCGCGGCTCTGCGCCTCTGCGTAGGCGGGCCACAGCGAGTTTACTGGGATGTAGATCAAGCTGAAGGCTGCCGTCCCAAGCCGCTGGCACACGCTGAACGGCGTGACCGCGGCGGGCCCCAACACGGACGAGAGCATCACGGCGGGCGCGGCGGCTAGCGCCGAGGTGCTGAGCTGCGGCACCAAGAACAGGACCCCCTGGCGCCGCAGATCCCCGACGATATCCGCACGGTAAACTGGCTTGAGGCGCTTGAAGCTCAAGCCCAAGCTCCGCTTTGCGGCCCAGCCCACGCCCCCGTTGACGAGCAAGGGAGGCGCCACCGTCAGCGCCACGAACCAGGCGAACGGCAGCTGCAGCGCGCCCCCTAAGAACACCGAGAGCAAGGTCAGCACACTGGTCGCACAGGTGCCAAGGCCGTTCACCCACCCGAGCTGCAGCCCAGTCGCGAAGCGCACCCCCGCCATGAGCGGCAGCCCCAGGGCGAAGCCAACGAACACCACCGCGAGCGCAGGCCCTGTCTGCGGCGCCAGCGCTGAGTCTTGGACGTTGAAGTAGGCCCCCCACGGCAAGAGCAGGCAGAGCGGCAGCCCCAACACCAACAGCAGGAGCCCGATCTGCGTGAGCAGCCGCCGCCCCGTGTACAGCAGATCGCAAATCGCCTGCTGGTCGTCCTTGCCGAACGCCGCCGAGACTTTGTTCTGGAGCCCCAGCCCCAAGCCCAAGTCAGCGAAGCTTAAGATCTGCACCGTCCCCACCAGCGTCATCCACAGCCCGAAGGCCTCCGTACTCAGGTAGTGGAGCGCGACGGGCAGCTGCACCAGGTGCACCCCAAGCGTGACGACGCGCGCCGCGGAGGCTGACAGCGTGGCCAGCGCGATCAGCCGATTACGGCGCTGACGCGCGGCGCTGTCCGCTTCACCGCTTGGCCCGCGCGAGCCCTCCGCCTCGCTCTGCGCCTCAAGCGCGGCGCCTTGTGGCTCAGCACTCTCCGGCTGAGCCCCATCGCCCTGCGCCTCAGCCCCGCTTGATTTTGGGGTGCTCAATCGGTCCTCTCAGCCTGTACTCGGCCCCGCGCTCAACTCATGCGCGCGCTGAGCGCGCCTCATGCCCGCGCTCAGCTCTCTGCTGCGTCGTCTTCATTCGACCCGTAGGCTGACTGATAGTAGTACTGCATGCCGTACTCGCCGTAGGCATTGCGGCTGGCTGAGGCGCCGTTCAGCACCCCGCCGATCAAGGTGCCCTTCACGTTGCGGATGGAGCGCACGGCGCGGCGCGCGATGTCTTTCCGGGTCTTGAAGGCGCGCACCACGAACACGGTGCCGTCCACCCGCGTGGAGAGCACCACACCGTCTGTCACGGGGCCGAGCGGCGGGCTGTCGATGACGACGCGGTCAAAGCGCGCCCGGAGCTCATCCAGCACCTTGCTGAAGGCCTCGCTGTGCAGCAGCTCCGCGGGGTTCGGCGGGATGGGGCCGCACGGAAGCACCGAGAGCCGCGGCACCTCGGTCTCAAACAGGCCTTGCTCCAACTGGGTGATGTCGAGCAGCGCGTTGGTGATGCCGGCGCCGCCGCTGCGCCCGAAGATGCGGTGGATGCGCGGGCGGCGCATGTCGCAGTCCACCAGCACCACCCGCTGCCCCGCCTGCGCCATCGCCGTGGCGATGCAGCACGCCAGGGTGGTCTTGCCCTCCATCGGCGCGGCGCTGGTGACCAGCAGCGCCTTGTAAGGGTTGTCAGGCGACATGAACATGATGTTCGTCCGGATCGCCCGCGCCGCCTCCGCCACGCCGCTGCTTGGGTGGTTGTGCACCACCAGCTCAAGCTTCTCTTCACTCGGGCTAGCGGCGCGCCGCCCCCGCCGCGCACGCTTGGGCGCGGCCTCCACCTGCTCCAGAGCGGGCAGCACCCCCAAGAGCGGGAGCTCAGCATCCACATCCGCCAGCGCCTTGACGCTCTTGTCCAGGAACTCTCGCCCCACCACCAAGCCCGCGCCGAGCACCACCCCAGCGACCAGCCCCGCCGCGAGGTTCACCGGCAAGCTCGGCTGCACTGGATCGTTCGGGAGCGTCGCCTCATCCACCACGTGGATGTTGTTGACGCGCATCATCAGCGTCAGATCGCTCTCCTTGGTGCGGTCACGCACTAGGGAGTAGAGCCGCTCGGTGTTGTCCTTGGAGCGCCGCAGCCGGTTGAACTCGATCTCCATCAGGTTCAGCTCCAGCGCCCGCTTGTTCGCTGAGTTGTACAGGCCCTGAAGGCCGTTCACCTGACGACTGGCGGCGGTGTAGTCGCGGTCGACCCCGCCCTTCACATTCTTGATCTCACGCACCACGGCGGCCCGCGTCGTCTCCACACGGGAGCTGGCTGAGGCGACCTCCGGGTGCAGCGCCCCCTTGCCCTCCGCCAGCAGGCCGTCCCGCTGCTTGACGGCGTCGATGTAGCCCTCACGCAGGCGCTGCAAGAGCGGGCTCGCTAACAGCTCCGTAGACGGTAAATCTGCTGGATCTTTCTCGTTGATGCTCGTCAGCACCGAGCGCCGCGCGCTCAGCTCCTCGCGCTTGGCGCGCACCTCCGTGAGCAGTTCATTGAGCTTGCCCATCTCCGCGCGCAGCATGTTCGACTGCTCATCCATGGAGAGGGACAGGATGTTCTTGTCCTTCTTGTACTTGTGGAGGTCAAGCTCCTGACTCTCGAGCTCCCGCTTCAAGGTGCCCTCTTGACCGCGGAGCCAATCCACCGCCGAGTTGGTGGAGTCCAGGACATCATCCAGGTTCTGCTTGCGGTAGCTCTCGACCACCGTGGTGACGATGCGCTGGGCGCGCACCGGATCGGCGTCGCGGAAGGCGATGGTGACCAGCCGGCTCTGCTTCTGCGGCTCGATCGCCAGACGCGAGGTGAGCACCGCAGCGGCGTCGTCCACGCTCACCTCCGGGATCGGCAGCCCCTCCGCTGAGCGCTGGTTCTTCAGGAACGCCGGATCCCGGTGCAGGTTGAGCGTCTGCACCACGCGCTTGGCGAGGCGCCGCGACTCCAGGATGCGGTACTGCGTCTCGTAGTACTCCCGGTTGTTTAGGTACGCACCAGTGCCCATCTCCACCACGGACTGGATTTCATTACCTAGGGGGCGGGGGGGGGTTGGATCGATCTGGATGGTGCCGCTCGAGCGGAAGATCTCTGTTTGGCGGAAGGTGACCACCACGGCGACCACCAGCGCTAGCGCCAAAGCGCCTACGAAGAAGCCCCAGCTCTTGCGCAGGGCGGCCGAAACGGCGCTCAGCGTGACCTGAACACCCTGGCTGTCCCCACCTTCGTTCTCCTCACGCTCTCGCATCAGACAATCAGGCCCCTAGAGCGCACCGCTCGCGCTGCCTTGTGCCGCGGTGCCGTCCAACCCCCAAAACCCTCATGAGGCGCCAACCCAGCGCCCCCGCAGCGCGGACCCTGCGTCAGGATTTTGAAGGCGGCGTGAAGGCAGGATGTGCTAGCAGGACCCATCAAACCCGCTTTCAAGGGGCTGGAGCAGTACTTTGGATATGGTTGCGAAGCAAGCCCGCGACGTTCACGCGGAGCTGCTGAAGCCGGCGCCCCCCTCGCCCCTCACGGCGGCCGAACCCCTCAAAATGGGGCTGGTGGGTGTCGGGCGCTGGGGCAAGAACCTGCTCCGGGTGCTGGGCAGCGCGCGGGGCGCTGAGCTGGTCGGCGTCGCGGAGCCGCGCCTCATCTCAGTACCCCCAGCGGTCCACGCTGCGCCTGGGCTCGATGAGCTGCTCGCCCAAACGCCCGTGGTAGCCTTGGTCATCGCGACCCCGTCTGCCCTCCACGCCGCCCACGCGAGCCAGGCCCTCCGCGCCGGGTGCCACGTGTTCGTGGAGAAGCCCCTGGCGCACTCCGCCGCCGCGGCGCAGGCGCTGTGCGAGCTGGCCGCGGAGCATGAGCGGCGTCTGATGGTCGGGCACATCCTCCGCTATCACCCGGCGATTGATGAGCTCAAGCAGCTCATGATGGCGCTCGGGCGCCCCAAGCAGCTGAGCCTAATCCGGCTGGCTGGCCGGGTGAGCTCGGAGGATCC
>CAYQAC010000053.1:30020-30870 GCA_964415255.1 uncultured Polyangiaceae bacterium
GGATCCTTGGTGGTGCCTGGCGCCTCACGATCTCAGCCTTATCGAGCATCTGTTCGGGAGCCCCATCGCGAGCGTCGCCTGTCGTGAGGTAAGCGGACGGGTGATGGCTCAAGCGCTCAGTCACTCAGGTGTGCTGGCGCGCGTCGAGGTGGGCTTCGGGGCGGTGAAGGAGTCTCACGTGGAGATCGAGTGCGAGGGCGGCAGCGCCCGCTTCGAGGCCTCCGGTGCGCTCCAGATCACAGCGCGTGGTCAGGCCCCGCGCCTCGTGCCTAGCGCTGGTGAGGAGCCGCTCAAGCTCGAGATGGAGCACTTCATCCGCTGCGTTCAGACTCGGTCAGAGCCCCTGACCAGCGGCGCTGAGGGGCTGCGCGTGGTGAGCGCGCTGGAGGCGGGGGATCGCTCGCGCCGCGCGGGCGGGCGTTGGCGAGACGTGGCGCGATGGCCGAGCTAGCAGCGGCAGCGGTGCACCCCTCGGCGGTGGTGGACCCAGGCGTGAGGCTCGGGGCGGGCACGCGCGTCTGGCACTTCGCGCACGTGTGCGCTGGCGCCGAGCTGGGGGAGCGCTGCATGGTGGGTCAGGGCTGCTACGTGGCGGGCGGCGCGCGGCTAGGGCGCGGGGTCAGGCTCCAGAATAACGTCAGTGTGTATGACGGTGTCACGCTGGAGGACGAGGTCTTCTGCGGGCCAAGCGCGGTGTTCACCAACGTGCTGAACCCGCGCGCTTTCGTCAGCCGCCGTGACGAATACCGCCCGACCCGCGTGCGGCGCGGCGCCAGCATCGGCGCCAACGCCACCATCGTGTGCGGCGTCACCCTGGGGGAGTACTGCCTGATCGGCGCCGGCGCCGATC
>CAYQAC010000054.1:0-12622 GCA_964415255.1 uncultured Polyangiaceae bacterium
ACGAGCTGCTCCCCGAGTTCGAGGAGCACCTGACCCTGCTGCGGCGCGCCTTCGAGGTCGGCGAGATCGATCTGCTGGGCCTCGCCGCCGGCCAAGAGCGCCTCGTGAGCATTCAGTCCGAGGCGCTCGCCGCGCGCCTCGATCACGCGCTGGCGGTGGTGACCCTGATGGAGCTCTGCGGCGTCGACCCGTTCGAAGGAGCCAACCGATGAAGCCCCTTGGCCGGCGCGGCGCGCGCGCGGCGCGCGGCAGTGCGCCATCGCGCGGATGGACCCGTTCACTGTCTTTCGTGCTCGCGGCCCTCAGCGTCGCCTGCCAAGCGCCGCACGACGTCCACCCAACGGACAGTCATGCTAACCATAACGAAACACCCTCCGAGATCGTGCTCTCCGAGGAGGCCCAGCGCCTCGCCGGGATCCGCTTGGGGCCCGTCGAGGAGCGGGTGGCGGGCGGCGCCGGGATGATCCCGGCGGAGGTGGAGTTCGAGCCGCACAGCACCGCTCACCTCACCCCGCTCGTCCCCGGGCGGCTCGTGAAGCTGATGGCGGCGCTAGGCGACGACGTGAAGAAAGGTCAGCTGCTCGGCGTGGTCGCCTCGAGCGACGTCTCCGCGGTGCGCGCCGATCTCGACCGCGTGAACGCCCAGCTCGTCGCCGCGCGCGCCGCGAGGGCGCGCCAGGAGGAGCTCGCCAAGGACGGCAGCGCCGCGCGCCGCGCGCTGATCGACGCCGAGGCGCGCGTGAGCGAGCTCGAGGGTGAGGTCAAAGGACTCTCGCGACAGCTGCGCGTGCTCGGCGCCAGCGGCGGCGGCGAGCTCAGCCTGAGGTCACCGATGGACGGCACGGTGGTCGCGGTGCACGCGACGCTAGGAGAGCGGGTGAGCCCCGACGAGACCACCTTCATCATCACCGACCCCACGCAGATCTGCATCCGGGGTCACGTGCCCGAGCTCGAGGTGGGCCGCGTCGCGCGCGGTGATCGCGCGCGCGTCAGGCTGCACGCCTTCCCCGACCTGGTGCTCGAAGGTGAGGTCAACTACGTCGCGCCGCTGCTCGACGATCGCACCCGCTCACTGCCCATTCACGTGGCGCTGGACGCCCCCGACGTGCGTTTGAAGAGCGGCCTCTACGGCGCCATCGAGCTCACCGCCAAGCCTCAAGATCCCAAGTCCCTCCTGGTTCCGCTGTCAGCCGTCGCCGTGGTCGATGGGCAGTCCGTGGTGTTCGTGCCGGGCTCGGCGCCGAACAGCTTCCGACCGCAGCCGGTGTCCCTCGGTCACCGCACGGGGCGCTACCAGATCGTCACGGGCGGCCTCAGCGCCGGGCAGCCGGTGGTGCAGAGCGGCAGCTTCACCCTCAAGAGCGCGCTGAAGAGCGGCGAGCTCGCTGGACATGAGCACTGACCGATGAGGACGCTGCTCGAGCTGTGCCTCCGCTGGCGCCTGCTGGTGCTCGCCTTCGTGGTGCTGGTCGTCGCGGTCGGCGTCGACAGCGGTCGACGCCTGCCCATCGACGCCGTACCCGACATCACGAGCCTGCAGGTGCAGGTGCTGACGGACGCGCCCGCGCTCGGCCCGGTGGACGTGGAGCGCACCATCACGGCGCCGGTCGAGGCGGCGATGAGCGGGCTGCCCGGCGTCGAGCAGATCCGCAGCGTGTCGCGCTTCGGGCTCTCGGCGGTCACCGTGGTGTTCGAGGAGGGGACGGATCTGCTGCGCGCGCGCCAGCTGGTCGGTGAGCGACTCAGCCACGCGCGGGAGCAGCTCCCGGATGACGCGCGACCCGAGCTGGGACCGCTCAGCTCGGGGCTCGGGGAGATCGTCCAATTCGAGGTGCGGAGCAGTCGGCCTTGCCCACCAGGAAGTGAGCCCAACGCACCCAACACCGCGAGCTGCCACACGGCGATGGAGCTGCGCGAGCTGCTCGATTGGTTCGTCTCCTTCGAGCTCCGCTCGGTGAGGGGCGTGGTGGAGGTGAGCTCCTTCGGCGGCGAACTCAAGACCTACGAGGTGGAGGTGCTGCCCGAGCGCCTGCGCGCCTTTGATGTCTCGCTGAACGACCTCTATCGCGCGCTGGAGGAGAACAACACGGTCAAGGGCGGCGGCTACCTGGTGCGCGCCGGGGAGCAGCTCTTGGTGCGCGGCGAGGGCCGGCTACAAAGCCTCGAGGAAATTGGCGACGTCCTGATCGACACCCGGGAGGACGGCGTGCCGGTGCGCGTGCGCGACGTGGCGCGGGTGCACCTGGCCCCGATGATCCGCCAAGGCGCGGTGACGCGCGACGGCGTGGGCGAGGCGGTGACGGCGATCGTCTTGATGCAGATTGGTGCCAACAGCCGCGAGGTCACCCGCGACGTGAAGGAGCGGCTCGCGAAGATCGAGCCGGCGCTGCCACAAGGCGTCAGCATCCACCTGCTGTACGATCGCTCGGAGCTCGTCGATCGCACCATCCGTACGGTCGCCACCAACCTCGCCGAGGGCGCGCTGTTCGTGGTCGCGGTGCTGTTCTTGTTGCTCGGCAGCATCCGCGGCGGCCTGATCGTGGCCGCCGCGATCCCGTTCGCGATGCTGGTGGCGTTCACCGGGATGTACGCCCTCGGGCTGAGCGGCAACCTGATGAGCCTCGGCGCCATCGATTTTGGCATCGTCGTCGACAGCTCCATCATCGTGGTGGAGAACGCCGTGGTGCACCTCGCCGCCGCCGCGCGCGGCCAAGGTCGTCCGCTGACCTACCCAGAGGCAGCGGACCGCGTGCTGAACTCCACGCTGGATGTGCGCAAGGCCGCGCTGTTCGGCGAGGCCATCATCGTCATCGTCTACGTCCCCATCCTCACGCTTAGCGGCATCGAGGGGAAGATGTTCAAGCCGATGGCGATCACGATGCTGTTCGCCCTGGCGGGCGCGTTCATCGCGTCGCTCACCTTCATCCCGGTGCTGGTCGCGATGTTCCTGCGCGGCCCCGGCGCGCACCGGGAGCCGCTGCTCGTGCGGCTGCTCGGGCGCGTGTACCCCAGGCTCCTGATGGCCTTCATGCACGCGCCGCGGCGGGTGCTGGCGGGCTGCCTGGTGCTGCTCGCGGGCGCTGGGCTGCTCGGCTCACGCATGGGCGCGGAGTTCGTGCCCCAGCTAGATGAGGGCGCGCTCGCGATCCAGATCTTGCGGCTGCCGAGCGTCTCGCTCGAAGAGAGCATCCAAGGCGCGACCCGCTTCGAGCAGGTGATCCGCGAGTTCCCGGAGGTGATCACGGTGGTCAGCAAGACGGGCCGCGCGGAGATCGCGACGGATCCGATGGGCGTCGAGCTCTCGGATTCGCTCATCATGCTGAAGCCGCGCGAGGAGTGGACCACCGCCAAGACGCGGGAGGAGCTCGTCGAGCGCATCTCCGCGCGGCTCACGGAGGCGCTGCCCGGCCTCGGCTTCTCCTTCTCGCAGCCGATTGAGCTCCGCATGGCCGAGCTCATCAGTGGCACCCGCTCAGACGTCGCACTGACTATTTATGGCGACGATCTGGCCACCTTGGAGCGCCTCAGCCTGCGCGCCCAGCGCGCGCTAGGTCAGATCCACGGCACGACCGACGTGCGCGCTGAGCAGCTCACCGGACTACCCACGCTGGAGGTGGCCATCGATCGCGCCGCCGCGTCGCGCTACGGCGTCTCCGCGAGCGACGCGCTCGCCGCGGTGGAGGCCCTCGGCGGGCGCGCCGTGGGCCAGGTGTATGAAGGCGAGCGGCGCTTCCGCCTCCAGGTGCGCGTCCCGAAGGCGCTGCGCGAGGACGCCGATCAGGTGCGCGAGCTGCCGGTGAGCGGCGCCCGCGGTCCCCTGGTGCCGCTCGGTCAGATCGCGACGATTCAGGTCATGGACTCCCCGGCCAGCGTCTCACGTGAGGCGGTGCGCCGCCGCACCACGGTGGAGGCCAACGTGCGCGGGCGCGATCTCGCCTCGTTCGTCGCGGAGGCGGAGCGCGCCGTGCGCGCGGAGGTGCCGCTTCCTCCCGGATACACGGTGCACTGGGGGGGTCAGTTCGAGAACCTGACGGCCGCCACTGAGCGCCTCGCGGTCGCGGTGCCGCTGGCGCTGGGGCTCATCTTCGTGCTGCTCTACATGGCCTTCGGGCGCCTGAAGCCGGCGCTGCTCATCTACTTGAACGTGCCGTTCGCGGCGGTGGGCGGCGTGGCCTTGCTCGCGCTGCGCGGCCTGCCCTTCTCCATCAGCGCCGCGGTGGGGTTCATCGCGCTGTTCGGCATCGCGGTGCTAAACGGCGTGGTGCTGCTCACCACGGTGCAGAAGCGTGAGGCAGAGGGCCACTCCCCGTTCGAAGCGGCGCGGCTCGGCGCGCTGTCACGCCTGCGCGCGGTGGTGATGACCGCGGCGGTGGCGACGCTCGGCTTCCTGCCCATGGCGCTGTCGCAGAGCGCCGGCGCTGAGGTGCAGCGCCCGCTCGCCACGGTGGTGATCGGCGGCCTCGTCACCGCCACCTTGCTCACCCTGTTCGTGCTACCGACGCTGTACGCCTTGATCTACCGTAGCCAGCGCGAACCTGTGACGGAGCCGCCTGCTTCAGAGTAACCTCAGCCGGTGCGTCTCGTCCCCCTGCTCCTCATGACACAGCTCGGGGTTTTGGGGGTTTGCCTGCACCGCACCGCGACCGCCGCGCCAGGCGGTGGCGCTGAGCACCCTGGCCCCACGAGCGGAGACCCCGCGCCTGCTCCAAGCGGTCGCGCTGTGCGAAGCGCTGGGGCGCCCACACCCCACGACACGAGCCAACCGTCCGTCTTCCTGACTCCACCCACCCCCGCGGATCCTGACACCGCGCGGCGCCTCGACTACCTCACCCACGTGATGACCGACAGCGCGCCGCGCGAGCGCCTGTGGCACACCGGCTGGGCACTTGGGTTCGCTGCCCTGACGGTCGGTCAAGCTTACTTCTTCTTCACGCTGGATGATCCAGCGGAGCGCGTCCTGAACGGCGTCGGCGGCTTCATGAGCGGCCTCGGCTTCCTGGGGCTGCTGGTGCTACCGAACCCCGGGCTCCACGCCGATCAAGAGCTCAGCCGCGTCGCCCGCGGCACGCCCGCCGAGCGCGCTCGGGCGCTCGACACCGCGGAGGAGCTGCTCCAAGGCTCGGCCGAGGCCACCTGGATGAAGCGTGATCCGCTGGCGGTCATCCTGCCTTACCTCGTGAGCGTCGGCTCTGCGACCTACGTCACCCTGCGCTACGACGCGCTGTGGCCCGCGCTCCGCACCCTAACCGGCGCCGCCGCCGTGAACATCGCCCACTGGTTCACCCGCCCTACCGGCAACCTGGAGGCCTCCCGCCGCTACCGCGGCGAGCGCGCGGCGTTCAGCGTCACCCCCGCCCCGCTGCTCGGTGACGGGAGCTACGGCCTGGGAGCCCTCGGGCGGTTCTGAGCCCGAAGTGGTCTCAGGGCCCGAAGTTGGCTATCACCGGCGCGTGGCAGGGCTCGAGTACAAGCGTCAGGTGCGGCTACCGGAGGAGTTCTTCCTCCGGCAGGAGCCGGCGCTGCGGCGACCCTTGCCGCGCTGGCCGTGGCTCGGCGCCGCATGGCTCGGGTTCACCGCCCTGTGCCTGCACCTCGGCGCCGGGCGTCCGCTGCCTGATTGGCTGCGGGTGGCTGGGGAGCGGGTGGCGGAGGCACCTGGCGCTCAGCGTGCTCCGGTGCAGGCGGGTGGGCAGCAGCACGGGGGGCCGCGGGGGGTGATGGGGGGTGCCCTGGCACCTGTGTTGGGTGTGGGTGCTGACGATGTAGGCGCAGGGGGCGCTGAGGGCGAGTCGGATGAAGACAGTGATTCTGACGATGTACTTGGGGCACGAGCCTTGGCGAGGGGGGTGGCTGGCGCTGGTTCAGGCAAACCCCCTGACGAACCTGCACGTGAGCCAAGCCCTGACCGCCCGCGCCCCGATCCCACCAATGAAGCGCCCGGTATGAGCGCTGCGCTGGCGGCGCCGTTGGAGGCGTCGAGGAACCCCGACCCAGCCGATGAAGAGGTGAAAGCGCCACGCGCGGCGGCGTCGCAGTCGAGCGTGGGGCTGAGCTGTGAGGCGGCGGCGGCGCAGAGCTCCCGTGAGATCGCGCCAGGTACCGTCCGGGCACCTGACATTAGCCGTCAGGCCTTCGCGGCGGTGCTCGACTCGGGCAGCTACTTCAGCCACTGCGGGGTGCCCAGCTCGATGAGCGTGTCGCTGTGCGTCGCGGTCCAAGACGGGCGCGCCGTGGGCGTCACCGTGCGGACAGCTCCGGGCTCCGCCTCGGTTCAGGCGTGCATTGGGCGCGCGGTGCGCGGCCTCAGCTTCCCGCGGCACCCCGATTTGGACGTGGTGCGCACGCATTTCTCTGCGGAATGATGCCGTGTCGTCTGATCTTAAGCCAGCGGACGTAGAGGTCCCGGCAGACGTGGCCGCGGCGATCCACGCGGCCCTCACGGGAGGCTGCTCGGACGATCCAGCGCGCCGCCCGAGCGGCCGTGGCTACCGCGCCGCGCGCTGTGAGGCGTGTCGCGCGGCGCTCCCCTTCTGCTTCTGCGCTGAGCTTCGCCCCATCGCGTGTGAGACGCGCGTCCTCGTGGTGATGCACGCCCTGGAGCAGCATCGCCCGACCAACACCGGGCGCTTCGCGGCGGCGCTGCTCCGCGGCGCGCGGCTCGTGATCCGCGGCGCGCGCGGTGAGGAGTTGCGGCCACGGCCGCTCGACCTCGCGGTGTTGGACGAGCACCCAGAGGGCGTGCTCCTGCTCCACCCGGGGCCGGGCGCTGCGCTGCTCGATGCGCGGTACCTGAAACCGTCAGGTCCACTCACCTTGGTGGTGCCGGACGGCACCTGGACCCAGACGCGGCACATGCTACGGCGGGAGCCGCGCCTTCGGGCGCTCCAGCGCGTGGCGCTGCCACCCGGCGCGCCCAGCCGCTACACGCTCCGGCGCCGCGTGCATGAAGAGGGCGTGTGCACCTTGGAGGCGATCGGTCGCGCGCTCGCGGCGCTGGAGTCTCCGTCGCTTGAGGCCGAGCTCGAGCGTGTGCTCTCGCTTGTGCTGAGCGCCACCCTGCGCGCGCGGGGCGCGAGGTGACTCGGAGTCGGTCGGCACCTGAGCCGCCTTAATAATCGCCGATGCGGCCGCCAATTGCAGCATGGTAAAGCTGTTCCCCAGGCGCGCTTGGGTTACTCTCGCGCCATGACCACCGTTTATGACCGCGTGCTCCAGAAGACAGGCTTTCAAGTCCCCGAGCTGTACCGCCGCATTGGAGGCGGACGGCGTGCTGCGCTACGGCGCAAGCCGGGAGGAGTGGAAGGCCACCTGGAAGCAGCGCAGCCTGGAGGATCCGCCGGCCCTGCTCATCGCTGGCAGCCAGCTTGAGTGGCTAGCCCCTGATGACCTGGAGAACCACAGCTTACCTGACTACTGGGATCCTGCCCTCGTCTTCGTGCCGTTCGCGCAGACCGGCGCGGGGGACGTGTGGTGCTGGTACCCAACGAGCGGGACAGAGGCCATCGTCTTCCCTCCCCACGATGAGCCCGAGGGGACCTTCATCGCGCCGCACTTCGAGGGCTTCTTGCTGCGGATGCTGCTTGAGGCGTTCAGCGAGATCTACCCTGACAATAGCGGCCTCACGGTGGAGGAGTGTCAGCTAGCCGCGCGCGCCGAGGTGCGGACGCTCGCGCCTTACCTTCGCCCCGCCTGGGTGACCCTGCTGGAGGAGCTCGCCGCGCGGCCGCTCGTGGAGGACAAGGCTTGGGGCTGCCTGCGCCTGCTCAGCAAGGACGAGGCGAAGGAGATCTTCACGCGTGAGCTTCAGATGCCGAACCTCGGAGAGACCTTCAAGCTGAATCCATGAGGCGCTCATCGCGCCGAGCGTCTGCGCGCACCGCCCTACAGCGCTCCCCGGGAGCCGCCGCCGAGAGGGCAGCCTGAGACAGACAGCCTGGCTGAATCAGCGCTAAGCTCCGCCGGGTGACACGCTTCAGTCGTCGCGAGCGCCGGGGTCCCTCGTGACCCGGCGCCTGCCGCTCGTCGGCGCTAGCAGACCTCAGGCGCCGCTCAATGCGGAGGCACGCCCGGTGGACCGCGCCAGCCGCCCTCGCTATTGCGTGTGGGAAGTCACGCTGCGCTGCGATCTCGCTTGCCGCCACTGCGGCTCCCGCGCCGGGCACGCCCGCCCAGATGAGCTCAACACCGAGGAGTGCCTCGCCGTCATCCGTCAGTTGGCGGAGCTCGGCGTGCGCGAGGTGAGCTTGATCGGCGGGGAGGTGTACCTGCGCCCCGACTGGACCACGCTGGTCGCCTCCGTGCGAGACCACGGGATGCGCTGCGGCGTGGTCACCGGCGGCCGCGGGATGACGCTTGAGCGCGCCCGCGCGGCGAAGGCAGCGGGAGTCTCTGGGGTGAGCGTGTCGCTGGATGGCCTGGAGGAGGCGCACGACGAGCTGCGCGCGCTGCGCGGCAGCTTCCAGGCGGCGCTCTCTGCCCTGCGCGCGCTTCGTCAGGCTGACATACCCCTCGCCGTGAACACCCAAGTGAATCAGCTGAGCCGCGATGATCTCGAGGCGCTCAGCGAGCTGCTGTTCGAGCTGGGCGTCTACGGCTGGCAGGTGCAGCTCACGGTGGCGATGGGGCGCGCCGCTGACCACGCGGAGCTCCTGCTCCAGCCCTACGAACTCCTGGACGTCATCCCGCGGCTCGCCGCGCTCGCCGAGGCTTGCCACGCGCGCGGGGTGCGCTTCGAACCGGGGAACAACGTGGGCTACTTCGGCCCCCACGAGCACGCGCTGCGCCGCGGGCAGCCCGGCCAGCACACCCAGGGCTGCACCGCGGGGCTCGCCACCTTGGGCATCGAAGCGAACGGCGACGTGAAGGGCTGCCCCTCCTTACCGAGCCGTGACTACGTGGGGGGCAACCTACGTAGCAGCACGCTCCAAGACATCTGGGAGCGCTCAAGCGCGCTCCGCTTCGCGCGCGACCGCACGGAAGCGGAGCTGTGGGGCTTCTGTCAGAGCTGTTACTACGCGCGCGAGTGCCGCGCCGGCTGCAGCTGGACCAGCCACGTGCTGTTCGGGCGCCGCGGCAACAACCCCTACTGCCATCACCGCGCCCTCACGCTAGCAGCGAGCGGCCGCCAAGAGCGCCTAGTGCAGATCGCCAAGGCGCCCGGCGAGCCCTTTGACCAAGGTCGCTTTGAGCTGGTGGAGGAGGCGCTGGGGCTCAACCACCCCGACTACGTCGAATGAGGTCCTCGACTTTCTTGAGGAATCGTTTGATGGCGCTGGCGACCCCCATCTCGTTGCCCTGGTAGGCATCCCAGTCGTCCGTCGACATATCGACAGGTGCGATCACCGACCCCGTCTGGCCGTCGATGAAGGGGTAACGGTAACTCACGTCCGAACGGTTCGTGGTGGGTGAGGTGCCGTCAACCCGTAGGAGGAGCCCTGCGTTGTCTAGAGTGCTGAGTTCGCTGTTGATTTGCCTCAGGAATATCCGCAGGGCCTTAGCGAGATCTGCCTGTGCCTGTAGTCGAGACAGTGGATCGTGTCGATGAAGGAAGAGCCTTCGGAAGTCCGCATCGGCCAGGCTCCCGCGCCACAAGCGAAGGCCGAGCGCCTTAACCCCCTTCTCATAGGCCTGCTGTAGCAAGTAACGCCGGTGGCACTCGACCAGCACGGTCTGGCGAGAAGCCTCGAGATCCGCGCGAGCCTGACGAAGCCACGCCTTGACCTCGCCAGACATCCTTACGCAGCTGCCATGTTACGGGCGAGGTTGACCAGGGCGGCGGCGTCCCCCGATTCGTCGAGGAGGATCTCGCCTAACGCGACCTCCCTCGCGAGCTCGGCGTCATGCTGGAGAGTCAACTCAAGGCTGCGACGGGTGCCCGCGATGAGGGCGATGGGGAACCGAAACGCAACACCTGGATTGAAGTAGATCGGCTCCTCCGGCTCCTCTTGCTCCGGCAAGCTAGGGATCACTTCGAACAGCCACACCAACGCGGGCTCGCTCTGGCGGAACCAGACGGCCGCCGTCGTTGGGTCCTCCGGGAGCGTCCGATGCGCAGCCACGAGCTCCTCGACCTTCTTCCGCGGGATCATGCTGGAGGTATAGCCCGACCAGCCTCAGGTGTCGCGCTCGCCAAGCTACGCTCAGTCCGGCGCGGGCATGCCGTACATGGGCACCATGCGCTGGTCGTCGTCGGGTGGTGGAGGAGGCGCCTCGGCGCCGTCCTGATCGTCAGGTGGCGGGAGCGGCTCGCTCGGGTCATCCGGGGTGTCCGGCGGGGCCTCGATGGGCGTCTCCGGCGGGGGCGCTGAGCCGCCACAGCCAAGCGCCGTGCTCGCGGCCAGCGCAGCGCCGGCCAGCACGCTCGCGGTGCGCCCGAGCCGGCTCACGCCTTCGGCGCGCGCTCCATGCTTCGCCGCGTGCTCCCCACAGAAAGGGCAGCTTGCCTCACTTGTTCGATGGTGGCGGTGGCACGCGGCGCAGGGGACGAGCTGGCTCATGGGGGTTGATGCTAGCAGCGCCGCCAGGCGCGAGCTAGCCGCCGCACGGCGCGCAGCGCACCAGGGTCATTACGGAGCGCAGCGCAGGCCCACCGTCACGTTGTCGAACAGCGCCGTGAACTTATCGCTGCACAGGCTCTCACAGCCGGTCTGGAAATAGGGGCCGCTGTAGGGAAGCGGGGTGTTCACGAAGGTCGCGTCGGTCGCCGTCCCGCTGTTGCCGTAGCTGCCTCCCGCGGGATCTACGAAGTTGCTGCTGCCGTCGCTCCGCCACTCGAGCCGCCACAGATCGGTCTTCGCGTTGTAGGTGACGCGGGCGCTGAGGTAGTTCGAGATGGTGGTGCTGCCGCTGCTCACCAGGTTCGTCAGGGTGCCGTTCCTGAGCCCGTTCGTGAAGCGCACCAGCCGCACGCGCGTGTCCTTGCCCACCACCACCGCGTAGCCGTTGGCGGTCGCGCTGGCGTTGCAGGTGCTGGTGCTCGCGTTCATCCCCGCGGCGCTGTCGGTCGCCAGCACGTAGGCGAGCCCCACGGTGCGGTAGTTCTGTGAGCTTGAGGAGCTGCAGTCGAAGCCGCCCGCCGTCGGATCGGGGTTGTCGCGCCGCAGGTTCAGGGTCCACACCACCTCTTGGTTGGCGTTGCTCTTGAGCGTCGTGCTGTAGCTCGGGTGGTACGCCGTCGCCGCGTTCGCTAGGGCGTAGCCCTGACCATGCTTCACGCTGCTCGAGCCGCGCTTGTTCGTGATCTCGAGCCGACCGCCGTTCACGCGCACCCCGAACTGCTGGAGGGTGTACGCCTGGAACGCGGTGCCCCCGACCGGCACATCGCTGCCGTTCACGTAGCCCACGTTGGTGCCGAAGGCCTCCGAGAACACTGGGGTCAAGGTGGGCGTGCAAGGCGGTGAGCAGCTGCCGTCGCGGCACACCTCACCGGTGCTGCAGTGGTTGTCCTGGGTGCACTGCACACACTGCGAGCTCGCGCCGTTGCCGTTACAGAAGGGCGTGGCGCCGCCACAAGGCGAGCAGCTGGGGCCGCAGTGGCTCGCGGTGTCGCAGTTCACGCAGCCGCCAAGCCCACCGCAGCGGGTGCCGCTGCCACACGCGGTGCAGGCTGAGCCGCAGCGCGCGTTCGTGGTGCACGGCGTGCACGTCTGGCTCTCGCAATACTCACCGGGGCCACACAGCCCTGAGCCGGTGCACTGCACGCAAGCGCCCGCGCTGCACACCAGGCCACTCGCGGTGCAGTTGGTGCAGCTCGCGCCGCAGTGACCGCTGTCATTGCATGGCACGCAGGAGCCGCTCTGGCACCACGAGCCGCCCCCGCAGTCGCCGTTCACTTGGCAGTCGCGACACACGCCAGCGACGCAGCCATAAGGACACGCGACCTCCGTCTCCGAGTAGCTGCAGAGCCCTGCGGCGCAGCTGCCCACCGGGGCATAAATCCGCGCGGTATTGGGATCTTTACAGTTGCGCCCGGGCGGCGTGATGCAGTTCACGCCGGCGCAAGGATCCCCCAGGCACTGCCCGGCCTGACAGCCATGGGCGCAGAAGATGTCGGTCGTGGTGTAGCTGCAGCTGCCATCCACGCAGATCCCGCTGGGGCTCGAGACCAGGTAGTTCGCGTCGCGACAGTAGGCCGATGGCGGGGTCACGCAGCTGACGCCGGCGCAAGGATCCCCCTCACAGACGTTGCCCTCACACCCGAACGGGCACGGCGCGAGGCTGCTCGCGTAGCTGCACGTGCCCTCGTGGCAGGTGCCTGTGGCCTCGTACACGCGGCGGTTCGAGGCGTCCGCGCAGCTCGGCGTGGGCGGCGTGTTACAGCTCACCCCGATGCACGGATCCCCCGTGCAGGCGCCGCCGGCGCAGCCGTTCGGGCAACTGACCACTTGGCTCGGGTAGCTGCAGCTGCCCTCGTCGCACGTCCCCGCCTGATAAACTCGCAGGTCGGAGCCCTCACACGCCGAGGCTGGCAGCTGGTCGCACACCACGCCATCGCAAGGCGAGCCACCCCCAGAGCCCGCCGCGCCTGCGCTGCCGCCGCTCGCGCCGGTGGCTCCGGTAGCTCCGGTAGCGCCCGTCGCCCCCGCGCCCACTCCCCCGCTGCCGCCAGAGGCGCCGCTACCCG
>CAYQAC010000054.1:12632-29355 GCA_964415255.1 uncultured Polyangiaceae bacterium
CAACCCAAGCTCCCAACGAAACTGGCCGCACGGCCGGAGAGTACGCGACGATCTGGCTACCAGCAAGCCCGATGCCTCAAAGCGAGCTGGGCCACTCCGCAGCTCTGCCCTAGCCCGCACGCTCCACCGGACCAGTCTCTAGCCTCGAAATGAGCGGGGTTTGGGGGTTGGACGAGTGTCCATTCAAAGCCGCCCCACAGGTGCCACCCCGCGCCACCCAGCGCCTGCGGCGCCTCTCAAGGCCGCCCCGCCGCTACCAACCCCCCCCAAAAAAATCCTGCTGCTCCGGCAGGCCTCGTGGAGATGACCCAGCCTGACAAGCCGAACAGCCGAAGCCAGCGCTACCGCCTCACGCCGGCAGGCCAGGCGCTGCGCTCACGGACACCTGGGCGGAAGTAGCCCGTGTGGGGCGGCGCTGGAACGCGACCAGCGGCGAACGCTGCTCCACGGTGCCCTCCCAGCACCCGTCAGCCTACCCCCGACATATCGTGCCCCACCTGTCAGCTCACCCCAACATCTAGGGCTTCGCCGATTTGTTGTGTGATTCCGTGGATCTAGGCATCGACAAGGGGACAGCTTTGGGGTTACCTCGCCGTCCCCCTGGGCGGATGCACAGGGAGCACCCGAGCAGCTTCACGCGCCTCCTTCCCGCTTTTTGCCTTGGCTACGCCCGCTCGCGCCTCCAGCCCGTTCTCCGCTCCTGAGCCGTCTGTCGGCCGGCAGAGCGGCTCTGCGGCGCGGGTAGGCTCGGGGCCGTTCGTCGGCCAGGAGCCGCTCAGGGAGGCTCCTGGGGCTGCTACGGCGCCCTTTCATGGCGCGGCATCGCCTGGTGGCGCTCACCCAGCGGGCTCAGCGCCGGCTAAGGCTCGCACCGCTGGTGGCGCTGCGTCGGCTGGCGTGGCTTCCGGCGCTCACCCAGCGGGGGCCTCCAACGCGCCGTCCACACCCCCACAGAGCGCCACCCGTCCTCGGGCTGCCTTCGTCCCGGAGCTGCGGATCTACACCGAGGCGCTGATGGTGGAGAGCACCGGGCGCAAGAGCAAGCGCGCGGAGGACGTGGAGCTGCCGGTGTTGTCGCTCCGCTTCAACTACGACGGGCAGCGCCTGCGGCCCGTCAGCTCAGATGACGACTTCGGCGACCTCGACTTCGACCTGGGTGAGGACGATGAGGGCGCCCAGGTGACGCCGCTCAGCCACGCGGTGCGGCGCGATGAGCGCGCGGAGGCGGAGGCCGAGCGGCTGCTCGAGTCGTTCGGCGCCATCGAGCTCCGCTGCGTGGACGATCTGATCGCGCCTTACGGCTCGGAGGCTGACTACCTCGTGCAGTCGAGCAACAACGCGCACGCCCAGTGCTCGTTCATCGCCCACGCGGTGCCTGAGCTTCGGGCGCGCGGCTGGCGCGTGACGATTGACGCAAGCTACCCTTACCAAATCGTCGGCACCAGCAGCCCCTGGTACGCCGACGTGGACCAGGGAGATGAAGACGCGCCCGGGTGGTTCAGCCTGGAGCTCGGCGTGGAGGTGGGCGGCGAGCGCGTCAACCTGGTGCCGGCGCTGATCGAGCTGCTCGAGTTCTGCCCGGACTCGGAGAGCCTGGACGCCTTACTCAAGCTCCCGGCGCGCTACCGCGCCATCCCCGTCGGGAAGAATCGCTACGTCCCCATCGAGCCTGGTCGCTTGAAGCAGCTGCTCAGCGTGCTGCTGGAGCTTTACCGCGGCGGCGGCGCGGAGAAGTCCTGTGGCGTCATCGAGTTCGACCCGATGGCCATCGGCAGCTTACCTGACTTGGAGGACGCCCTCGGTGGTCAACTGCGCTTCACCGCGGGACAAGACGTGGTGGAGCGCGCCCGCGCCCTCACCCACGCGCCGAGTCACGTCAGCGAGCCTGCCGGTTTACAAGCCACGCTCAGGAGCTACCAGCACGAGGGCCTCACCTGGATGCAGCACCTGCGGGAGCACCAGGTGGGCGGCGTGCTGGCGGATGACATGGGCCTCGGCAAGACGCTCCAGACCATCGCGCACCTAGCGAAGGAGAAGGAGGCGCGCCGCTCAGAGGCGCCTAGCCTGGTGCTCTTGCCCACCAGCCTGATCGGCAACTGGACGCGGGAGCTGAAGCGCTTCGCCCCGCACCTCTCCGTGTGCGTGCTGCACGGGCCGCGGCGCCACGAGCGCTTCGATGCGCTCGGGAAAAGCGACGTGGTGCTGACCACGTATCCCCTGCTCCTGCGCGACGTCGAGCGCCTCAGCGAGACTGAGTTCCACTACGTGATTTTGGATGAAGCGCAGGCGATCAAGAACCCGCGCAGCCAGGTCGCGCGCGCCGTGCGGGAGCTGAACAGCAGCCACCGCCTGTGCCTCACCGGCACCCCGGTGGAGAACAACCTGGAGGAGCTCTGGTCGCTGTTCGACTTCTTGATGCCGGGCCTGCTCGGGGACGCCGCGCGTTTCCGCGCGGCATTTCGCGTCCCGATCGAGCGCGAGGGCAACGACGCGCGGCTTGAGGCGCTGCGGCGCCGGGTGTCGCCGTTCATCTTGCGGCGCGTGAAGGAGAGCGTGGCCACTGAGCTGCCGCCCAAGACGGAGCTGGTGCGCCCCGTGGAGATCCAGGGGGACCAGCGCGAACTGTACGAGGCGATCCGCGTGGCGGCGCACGACGACGTGCGCAAGGCGATCCGCAAGAAGGGCTTCGCCGCCTCCACCGTCGCCATCTTGGACGCGCTGATGCAGCTGCGTCAGGTGTGCTGCGATCCGCGCCTGGTGCACGTGGGCGGCGGCCGTGAGTGCCAGGGCAACGCCAAGTTTGAGCTGTTCTTCGAGATGCTCACGGGGCACCTCCGGGAGGGGCGGCGCGTGCTGGTGTTCAGCCAGTTCACGCGCATGCTGGCGCTCATCTCTCGGGAGCTGGGGCACCGCGGGATCGGCCACGTGGTGCTCACGGGCGGCACCCAAGATCGTCAAGGCTTGGTCGATCGCTTTGAGCGCGGTGAGGTGGACGTCTTCCTCATCAGCCTGAAGGCGGGCGGCACCGGCCTCAACCTCACCAGCGCGGACACCGTGATCCACTACGACCCGTGGTGGAACGCCGCCGCGCAAGCGCAGGCCACGGACAGGGCCTACCGCATCGGGCAGAAGCGCCCCGTGTTCGTCTACAACCTGATCGTCAGCGGCAGCGTGGAGGAGCGCATGCTCCACCTGCAGCGCAAGAAGCGCCACCTGGCGGACGCCCTGCTCGGCTCCGCCAGCGCCAGCACCAGCGCCCGCCTCAGCGAAGAGGACATCGACGATCTGCTCGCGCCGCTCGGCGAAGTGGAAGACGACTGACCGCTCGTTTTTTGGGGGTTTGGCGAGGGGGCAGGCGCGGAGCCGCCAGGTAGACCGTCAGCTCACCTGACCAGGTCTGCCCCTGCCCTCATCACCGCGCCGCGAGCCGGTACACCCAGGTCTGCTTGCCAGAGTTCACCACGAACACGTTGCGCGCCTCGTCGAAGTAGCTGATGACGCGGCTCGTGGGGGCCGCGGGCCCTTGAGGCGTGTGCCGCGTCCAGCGACGGTGAGCGGCTTCATAGGACCAGATGTGCTCGGGGGTGTCCGGGTCGAACAGCATGCAAACCTTGCTGATCGGGTTGAAGTAGATCTGCGAGCGCGCGTCGTGGCCATAGGGCGCTACGCTTGTGTCCTCCGTCGCGGGGAGCACCTGCGACCAGCGGTTCGTCGCCACGTCATAGTGGAAGGTGCTGCGATCGCGATCTTGAGCCACCAGCGTCTTCTGCTCACGGTCATAACAATGAATCGCCTCTGACTTGGGCGTCTCCGTGTTGTGGTACAGGCTCTCCCCGTCGTTCGGGAGCAGGTTCCGCCAGGTGTTGGGCAGCGGCTCATAGACGTTCATACCCTGACCATTCCAGCTCGCGGCGTACCACACGGCGCCGCCCAGCTCAGGGATGTACTCCAGCGCGAAGCCATAGGGGGTGCTGGGGCGCGGCGCCTGCGTGAGCACCATCTCCCAGCGCCGCTTCTCTGGATAGAACGCCCACAGCGGCGGCCCGCGGTAGATGGCGGCGTCCTCCCCCAGCTGCTCCTCCAGGTAGCTGACGCTGCTCGTGCCGATCGCCACGTTCATCCACAGCGCGGCGCCCAGGGTGGGCTCATACGTGAGGCCCCACCAGGTGTGTCCGTAGTGCGTGGGCCCGCCGCGCTCGGTGGACACGTAGTGCACCCGCTCTGGCGGCTCTGTCCCCCGGATCTCCCCCTCACGGATTTGGAGCACACCGACCGCGTTGTTCGGATCGGGTGCGAACAGCATGGCCCAGGTGTTCGACGGGAGATCGTACTCCCAGGCGTCATTCAGGCGGTGCGGCGCGCCGTGGTTCGCGCCACAGAAGAACGCGCGCCGCCGATCGGGCATCCACGCCGCCTTGTTGGTGTAGTCGCGCGAGCGCGGACCGTGCGTGTGCATGTTGTGCGCGGCGGTGACTTCATTCCAATCACCCCAGGTGTTCAGCTCCGGCAACAGCGCGGACTCGTTCTCCCCCAGCTCGTCAAGGATACTGACCACCTCCGCGTCAGGCGGGAGCTCCGGCGTCACTGGGCCGCCACCCGCAGCGCCAGCGCCACCAGCAGCGCCAGCGCCACCGCTCGCCCCCACGGCGCCCGCGCCACCGCTCGCCCCCACGCCACCCGTAGCGCCCACACCACCCGTAGCGCCTGCGCCACCCGTAGCGCCCACACCACCCGCGCCGGCACCGCCGCTCGCCCCCACACCGCCGGGCCCATCCTCCCCGCCGCACGCCGCTAAAAGCAACAGCGCGCTGAGGCAACTCCAACTAGCCACTGCAACTGACTTCATGTCCAACGCTCCTGACTCCGCCTCTCCACCATGAAAAGTCGCCTTCACTCCACCCAAAGCCGCAGCGTGGTGGCGCTGCCTGGCTCAATGCGAACCCCCACGATCGTGATCAGGCCCTGAGCGTCCACGCGCACTGTGCCTGATTGCCCCGTGGAGGTGGTGAAGCGCACCTCGGTGTTCGGTGCCGGGCGGAAGCGCTGCGCCCGCCGGGGGGTGACGTCCACCGTCATGGGCGCCTGAGCCAGCTCGTTCTGCAGCTCGATCTCCCAGTGGGTCGCGGCCTCGTCAGGATCTGTCCAGGAGAAGCCGAGGTTGATGCCGCCGACCAAGTCGCCCTCCGCCGGGTCGCCGGCGCCGGGGTCGTCATCGATGGAGCTGTGACTGAATGCGGGGTAGCTGAGGTTCTTGGCGAAGCGCTCCTTCGGGTAATAGCGCGTCACCTCGCTCTTCGGCTCCCCCCCCGAGCTGTGGTCACCGTCGTTCCACGCGAAGGCGAAGCCGTGGCGCCCTTGCTGCATGGCGCGCACCATGTCCACCTGCTCTTGCCAGGTGGCGAAGCCATCATGACGCCCGCAGTTCCAACCTAAAAACGGCAGATCCTCGGGGTGCGATTCGGCGAACAGCACCGAGTCGTGAACCTCGATCCAGCGGCGACCGTCAGGGAGCGTGTCGTCCTCGCTCGTGGTCAAATCGCCGAGGCCGAGGACGCGAGGTTGCCTGAAGCGCGGGCGATCGGGGTACACCGCGGCGAACAGCTCCGGGCGGCGGAAGGAGAAGGTCATGGTGCCCCAGGCGCCCATCGACCCGCCGCTGCCATACACGCGCTCACGGTCCACCTGGTAACGCTGAATCGCCCACTCGATTGAGAATAAGAGCCGCGCCTCCGTGAAGGGATAAGCGTGCCGCGCGCCAGCTGCCCAGCGCGGCTCGGCGACGTAGCCGAACCAGCGCGTCTCCTGGCCGCCGTTGCCGTCTGGTTTGATGAGGGTGTCGCGCGAGCGCATCATCAGGTGCTGCGGCCCGGAGTGCGTCTCCTGCACCGAGAACACACCGCCCAGGCCGTCTTGGTAGCCCAGGCTGTGGTCGGTGAAATAGGCGTAGTAGTCGCCGTACTCGCCGGCGCCGCCCCCCTGGGCGTTGCTCGCGTGGAGCACCACCTCCAGCGGGAGCTCCGGCGTGCCGGTGATGCGGGTGTTGTTCGAGTACTGGCCGCGGTCGGCCGAGTCCCAGACTTTGATCGGCGCGAGCGGCGCCCGCTGCTCCGCGATGGGCGCCGTGGTCGCATTGACGCCAGGCTCGATCGACTCCACCGGCTGATCGCTGCTGTCGGTCGCCAGCACCGCGAAGTAAGCGCAGCCGCTCTCACGGGTGCTCGCGACACCGAGGCCCGACCAGGGTGGCAGCGGCTCACCCCCGTTCTCCACCAAGGCCATGGGCTGGGTGGCGTCGAGCCGCTGGGGCGGCCTGAAGGCGGTGCCGAACAGCTGACCTGAGTGGTTGAGGATCCCCGTCATGACCAGCTCCGCGGCGCCTAGATCGGCGTCCGTCTGGATCGGGGTGCGGCTCCGGTACAGGCGGTAGCGGTAGTCAGCGCCCGCCTCGCCCTGCGCACGGTCAGGCCACCAGACGAAGGACTGCCCATCGTGGTGGACCACGTTCAGCGACGCGCTCTCGTAGCGCGTGGCCTCCGTGAGCTCGCAGCCGGGCTCCACCTGGGCGTCTTGTGCGTCCGGCGCGGCGTCGTCAGGTGCGCTGTCCACATGGGGCGCGTCGGCGCTGGCGTCGGTGCCTGCGTCCCCCGTGGGCTGCGGCTGGCCTGAGCCATCGCTACCACAGGCGTACAGGGTGGCAGCGCCCCATGCCGCGAGGAGAAGTGGCGTGAGCACCCGGAGCCCTGGGAGGACCGACGCTCGCGCGCCGTGGGGGCGCCTCTTTAGATCCGCGTCGTGGCGAGCTGATCGCCGCTCTGAGTGGCCTGGGAGCGATGCGTTCGGTGAAGTCATATGGAAAATCTAGGGGGGAGGACGCGAGGGGACGCAGGCACAAGAGCCTACCCCTACCCAAGCAGGGGCTTGAGCCCCGCGCTAGCGGGGCACCATGAACGGTCAGTCACAGTCGACCAGGGTGGTCTTGAAGCTGACCTCGCCGAGCGTGACGGTGTACGTGTGGCCGACGATGATCTGATCGCGCTGAGGGTCTGAGCCGTTGATGCCGGCGTACTTCAGGTTCTGCCGCATCGTCACGGGCGCGCCGGCGGTGTCATCAAAGACGACCATGTCCTCAAGCGCGAGCGGAGCGGTCGTCTCGTGGATGGACCAAGTGGAGCTTGCCATCTCTTTGGGGGTGAACCCGGGGTTCGGGACCGCCAAAAACGGTGGCTTGTTCGGCTCGGAGAAGCCGCTGCCGTAGTACGCGCAGCTGCCGCCAAGGCTTGACCCATAATTGATGTTGTCGCGCCCAATGCCGATCATGATCTTTCGGTGCGAGAGGCGGTTATCCATCGCATACGACTCAAGCATCCAGAGATCCGTAGCGCGCACCGCGTCCGTGGAGGCGATCACCGAGCGTGACGCCATGTTGGCGCCCTCCTCGGTGTAGCAGGGGGTGCTCGGCGGGGGGTCGTGGCGGAAGGAGTGCCTGAGGAGCAAGGCGCACTCCTGCATCCCCTGCGCGTTCGAGGTGTCGACCGTCGCAGGCGCGAGCCCGACCAACCAACGATATAGGTTCCAACGCCGAACGCTGTCCTCGAGCGCCTCGTACTTGAGCACCCCAGGATCGCACTCCGCCGCGCCGGCCTCGCGCGCGTAGTCCGGCTGCCCCTCTTGGATGCGGCGATGGCCCTCACGCCACGCCGCGCACACCTCATCCTGACTGCGGGGCGCTGGGTCGGAGCCGACAGCCCGCTGACAGCTCGCGCCCTCCAGCAAGAACCCCGGCACGCACACGCACTCCCCCACGCGGGTGTCACACATCGCGCCGGCGGCGCAGCCCTCGCCACATGAGACGCCCGTCGACCCGCCGCCGCTCGCGCCACTGCCGCCGCTCGCACCGCTGCCGCCGCTCGCGCCACTGCCGCCGCTCGCACCGCTGCCGCCGCTCGCACCGCTGCCGCCGCTTGCACCGCTGCCATCCCCGCCGATCCCAGCGTCGCCGTGAGCGCCACCGCCTCCATCTTCGCCACCGCAATGCGGCAATAAGAGGAGCGCGCTGAGGGCCAAGCCCGGCGCTGACATCGCGTTCGTCAACTTCACTGCCTTGCTGTTCGAGCGGCTGACTACCATGGCTTGCTCCACCGTCACCCCCTACCTGATGCGAGCCTATCATCTGCTGTAGCCCGCGTCTCGATCCAGCGCGCGTGGACGAGCAGCGTCATCGCCCAGCAGGTGGCTCGTGAGCTTATGGCAGGCCACGATGCATCGCTCGCGCAACCATTCAACGCGGTGCCGTCCAACCGGCTCTTCAACGCCGCCCGGAAACTGGAGGCGTTCTTCAAGGACGCGTGGATCCTATCGCGAGGTCGAGGACCGTGACCACAGCGCCACCTATTGCGAAAACAGCGTCCGCCGGAGGCTCACGTGGGGCATCAGGAGGGAGTGAACCCCCCACCCCCCTCAAGCTTCACACATCACGCGCCGCGGTGCGTTGTTCTCGAAGTTTCGTGAGGCGCTTGATCCCAGCGTCATCTGGCCGGCTGTTCGGATGGTTCCGCGCGGTACCGAGCTCCGTGCTTCGCTGCGCGCAGTCGACGCCCACTTTGGAATGACACTCCACACGCAGTGCGTCACACGCGGTGCCTCACACGCAGCTCCTCACACGCCTCGATAGGCGACGTTCATGATGACCACCAAGCAGCGAGCGGCGCTCCCATCGCGTGAGGGACCTCGCCAGGCGACGTTCATCATCACCACCTCGCGCAGCGCAGCCACGACACCGAACGCCTCGGTCGCATTTTGGTCGTCGCCCCATGACGCGTCGCGACGCCTAGGCACCGAGACTTATCATCCGCCCCGTTGTACCCTGACGGCATGCGGCGTTCATGCTCCTCGCTCATGGTATTGACCCCGGTCGCGTGCGCGCTCTCGTTCGCGAGCCTGGCGCAGGCAGATGTTTCGGACTGGGGCGATGATCCTGGCGGAGCCACGTTTCAATACAGCAACCGCGCCGCCGCGATCCCATGGGAGAACGAGCTAGGTGACTGGTTCGACGCCGCGGGGGAGCCGCAAGGCACCGCGCCCTTCGCCAGCTTCACCATCCTGCGCAACGCCACACGTGTTGAGGTGGACGTCACCACCCTGGTGCAAGAGTGGGCGGGCGGCACGCTGCGCGCTGACGGCTTCTACCTGAAGTCTGGCGGGGGCACGGCGAACCTGCACTCACGTGAGGCGGACGATCCCAGCGTGCGGCCCACCCTGGAGCTTGACACCGATGAGGGCACCCTCGTCTTGGACGCCGAGGCAGACGCGGGGATCTCGCGGTCCTCGACGCTGCCGATGGGGGACCGCCAGACGTACGGCGTGGGGACGGTGCTCCTGCGCTTCCCCCGCTCCCAGATCATCGGCAAGACCGTCACCGCCGCACGCCTCGTGGTGCACCGCTCCTCACCCAGCGGCGGGGACACCCAGCTCCAGGTGTTCGCCTGCCGGCAGCCGCGCAACGTGCTGCCGGTGGAGCACGGCTTCGCGCAGGATTTCGAGCGCGATCAAGGGATAGCCAGTCACCCTGACGTGTACGCCGCGATGGACTTCTCGGGGGACTCTTGGACGGCGGCTCACCCACTGTGGAGCGCGCGGGGCGGCACCGTCATCGATGAGAACTCCGCGGTGGACGTCGCCAACGGCTTCGAGCCGCTCGATGGCCCCGCGGTACGCTGGGGCTTCGCTGAGGGGGCGAACGGCGGCGGCGGCGCCACCTTGTCCTTCTTTTCCCTCCCGGAAAATGAGCGCCCTGAGGAGCTCTACAGCCGCTACTACGTGCGCTTCGGCAAGGACTTCACGCCCACGGTCGATGGCGGCAAGATGCCCGGCTTCTCCTTCCGCCCAGACTCGCAGTCACCCAGCTGCAACGGCGGCTCACCCGACCCCGCGGGGACCAAGTGTTGGTCAGCGCGTGGATCTTTCACGCTGATGGCGCCCCCGGGTAACCCGCTTGAGGGCTTCTTTGGCCTCGGCTACTACGTCTATCACACCGAGCAGTCTGGCCCCTACGGCTCAGGGTGGCGCTGGAACCTGGGCTACGAAGGCATGGTCACGGAGGGGCGCTGGTACGCCGTGGAGGAGTACGTGCGCATCAACACCACCGGGCAGCCGGATGGTGTGCTGCGCGCCTGGGTCAATGGCCGCTTGGTGTTCCAGCGGACAGACATCCTGTTCCGCAACAGCGACCACATTCGGGTGGGTCAGGTTTGGTACAACATCTATCATGGCGGCACCGCCAAGGCGCCACACGATATGTATTTCTGGGTGGATAACCTGGTGGTCGCCAAGAGCTACGTCGGCCCGCTCGGCGGCACCGAAGACGTGCCGCCGCTGCTTGAGGACGGCACCTTGGTGCCAGGCCCTGGCACGGGTGGCACGAGCGGCGGGGGTGCTGGTGGCGGGGGCAACAGCGGCGGTGATGGCGGCGGGGGCAACAGCGGCGGCGGTAGTGGGGGTGATGGCGGCTCGTCAGGCGCGTCGGGCCACGCAGCTGGCGACGGCTCAGACGATGGTGGCTGCGGCTGCCGTACCGCCGGCTCCTCCACGCGCTCTTCCTCCGCGCTCTCCCCTTGGGGAGTCGGTGCGCTCGCGCTCGCGTGGCTCATCCGCCGCCGAGGACGTGGCTCGGTGCGCCGTCCCCACACCCGCTGACTGCGACGGCGCCCGCGGTGGCCGCGCGCCCGGGAGGGCAAATTCGCCCCCCTGGGATGCGCTGAGGCTGCGCTACGCTGCGCTTCAGCGCTAAGGTCTAGGCGCCGCCCTTGCCTTCCCCACCTGCTCCCAGCTCGTCCCGTGGACCTCGGGCGCGCCCGCTGCTTCAGGGTCGTCGCGGCCTCTTATTTTTGGGGTTTGGCACCGCGATCATCAGCGCCGCGCTCGTCCTCTGGCCGGACCAACAGGCGGCGCTCACGCGCGCGCTCTCCCTGAGCGTCAGCCGGCTGAGCTACACCGAAGCCGAAGCGCCGAGCGCACGCGAGGCTCGTTTCCGTGAGGAACTGAGCCGCTGGCTCACGGAGGAGAGCCAGGTGGAGCTGGTCCCTCATGAGCCGCTCCAAGGCATCCAAGGCGCCGAGGTCGCTCTTCGTCAGCTCACCTCACGTCACCCCAGGCTGGTCCTGGAGCTGCACCGCGTGGAGGCGCGGCTCGCGCCACTCGAGGGTGAGGCCGTGGGCCTGCTCCACGTCTCTGAGAGCCAGGTGGGCGACGTCCACCGCCGTCAGTACCCGCTCCGCCTCAAGCTCAGGTACCTGGACGGCGCTTGGAAAATCGCGAGCCTCCGCATCGGCCCGCTGGACCGCGATGAGCCTTGGGAGCGCCCCTGAGCCACCTAGACCCCTGAGCCGAGCCTGACGCTTTCCCTTGTCCACGCGGCTGAGCGCGCTATACAGCGCCCCCCGGGCTCTCTCGGCCCAGCGTCCCCATCGTCTAGCCAGGTCCAGGACACGGCCCTTTCAAGGCTGTAACACGGGTTCGAATCCCGTTGGGGGCACCAGCTCAAGCATCTGTCCCCATCGTCTAGCCAGGTCCAGGACACGGCCCTTTCAAGGCTGTAACACGGGTTCGAATCCCGTTGGGGGCACCGCCAAGTCGCGCTCACCGAGCGCGCGAAGCGCAGCGGCACCGCCAACCGAGGTGGGTGGCGCCTCTCAGAGTTCGCTCGCATGTCCCCATCGTCTAGTCAGGTCCAGGACGCAGCCCTTCAAGGCTGAAACACGCGGTTCAAATCCCGTTGGGGACACCCACATCGCGCTTGGGCGCGGCCAGGCGGCGCAATGTGGTCAGGCGGCGCAATGTGGTCAGGCGGCGCAATGTGGTCAGGCGGCGCAACGTGGTCAGGCGGCGCAACGTGGTCAGGCGGCGCAACGCGCCCATCAGCGAGGCATCGAGCCGGCAGGCTCAAGCGTCCGCAAGAACCCGCTAGCTTGAAGTCGCGCCGCGTCAGCGCGCTCCGTGCGCTGCGGGTTCGTGAGCACGGCGTGGAACGCCCCGGCGGCAGCGGCATGGTCGCCCGCCTGCAGGTACAGCACCCCGAGGCGGAGCCACGGTGTGACGAGCATGGGGTAGCGACCCGCGAGCTCGAGCCAGGAGGCGATCGCCCCTCCCCGACCCAGGGAGCGAGCCTGCAGATCGCAGCGCAACAGCTCATCATCCAAGTCGAAGCGCAGCGTGGACGCCACAGCGAGCGCCTCCAGCGCCGCTGTGTGCTGGCCCTCCTGCGCCAGCGCCCTCGCGAGCTGCGACGCGCTACGACCATGCTCAGGGAGGTATAGGCGCGCGCGCTCAAGGTGAGCGACCGCGGGACGCCCAGCGATGAGCGCGTCGCGCCCGCGAGTCCAGGCGGCGTTGCCCGCCATGAAGCGGACCCCTTGGACGGCGCTGAGCAGCGCGATGGCGACCAGCATGAGCTCCGCGGTGTGGCCGCTGTGCCTTGAGCCCGCCTGACGAGCCCCTGGGTTCCGCACTCCCTCGCTGCGGAGCGGCTCACTGCCTCGCGCCTGCTTGGCGAGCGAGGCCGCGCTCAGCCACCCGAGCAGGAAGAAGAACAGCACGAAGGTGGAGGGCACGCGCATGGGTGAGTCTGCTAGCCCGTTAACCAAGAGCGCCGCGAGCGCCGCGCCCACCCCACGCGCCAGCGGACCACCCAGCTGATGCGCCGCTCTGAGCGCCGTCGCCCCCACGAACAAGAAGGCAGCCACCGTGACGAAGCCGCCCTCGGCCGCGTACTGCAGGATATCATTGTGGGCGAAGTCGACGCTCGACAGCGGCATGAACACGCTCGGATCCCCGTCTATCAGCGCCGCTGAGGAGCGCCCGTAAGCCGGCACGTAGCCGCCGAGGCCGACCCCGGTGAGCGGGCGCTCGTTCGCGAGGAAGAGCGCGTTCTGCCACAGGAACAGGCGCCCGCGCAGCCACGGGGCGGTGGTAAACAAGCCTTGGTGCCACGCGAAGATCAGCGCGCCAGCAGCGCACGCGGCGACTGACGTGAGCAGCGCGATCCGTAATCGTCTATGAACCTGACGATTAAGCAATACGTACACAACCAGGCCTGCCGTGAGCGTGAGCGCCCCGCCCTTCGACAGCGTGGCCAGCGTGGCGGCCGCGAGCAACGCCGCGGCCAGGTAGTGAGGCCACGGCCGCCCTAGTTGCTTATTTGAGGACGACAAACGGTTCACCGCTTGTCGTCCTCGGGTGGCAGCGAGCGCCAGGGCGAGCGGCGCGAGCGGCGCGAGCAGCGCCGCGGCCCAGTTGGGGTTACCGAGGGTGCCCGGCGCGCGAAACTCCGCGCCGGTGTACACCTCGCTGGTCATGAAGCGGAGCCCCGCTGCTTGCAGCAGGACCAACACCGAGATGAGCGTCGCAGCCAAGACGAGCAGGCTGAGGTTGGCCCGCCGTGCGGCAGCGTCAGCCTGCAGGGCCAGGCACGTGGTGAGCCACAGCGCCAGCCCGCACACGAGGCCGAGGGCACTCGGCACGTGAGCTGGCGACAGCGCTGAGGACAGCGCCGGCATGAAGACAGCCACCCCGACGAACCCACCCACCGGGAGCCAGTGACGCACCGGAGGCAGCCGCGCGTTCTTCTTGAGCAGCAGCGCGGCCGCGAGCACCGCCAACGCCGCGCCGAACGCGCCCCACTTCACGAGCCGATACCCACCCGCGCTGCCCGGCAGCGCGGACAGCGCGGTGAGCGACACCACGAGCGCGGGCAGGATGCCGACCGTGCGAAGAGCGAGAGGGTGCACCGCTACGCGGGGCGGCGCCGTCGCTCGTGGAGCGCTTGCGCCGCGCTCAGGCTTCATGAGCTACGCTATGTGAGGCTGCCGTCACTCGTGATGGCACGTGTCGTCGATGGTCACGCGCTTGTAGTAGAGCACCGTCAGCGGATCCGACGCGCCCCAGCTCGGGTTGTTCTTGAGCGCCGTCACCGCTCGCTCGAGGCCACTCCACCCCTCCACCAAGCCCGTCGCCGTCACCTGAGTCCAACCAACCACGTCGCGCTGCCGCTCCAAGATTTTGCAGGCTTGCACCACGTCGTCCTCAACCGTGCTCCACCTGTTGGAGGCCTCACCTGCCTCGCCCGTGGTGGACTCCAGCACATCGAAGCTGCCGTGAGCTTCTAGCTGCGGCGCGGCCTCCCAACGCACCGTCTTACCCGCTTGCGGCCCCTGCTTGGGGATCTTGCAGTTGTAGAACGGGATCCCGAACATACCCAGGACGTCATTGGCCCTGTCGATCGTCTCGCGGAGCTGCTCGGTCTTGTGGTAGTTCTCGTAGTCGTCCACGAAGGTGAGCGTCATCTCCACGTCGGTGACGTTGGGCGTGAGGGGCGCGCGCCAGAGCAAATCCGGCGTGTTGGTGATCGTGGTCTGGTGGCCGTACAGGATCAGCGACGCGCAGACCGTCGCGAAGCCGGCCGAGGGCAGGTCAGTCGGCACCTCAAGGAAAGTCCCTAGCTCGCTGGCGATCTCGCCTTTGAGCTCACCCGCCACCTGCTTGATGATCGCGCCCTTGGACGTCGGCCCCGCGCGATCGGTGAAGCTGGGCGCTTGGTAGGTCGGGGATTGGTAGCTCGGGGAGTAGTCACCCAGCATGCCCGTCTGCCCCGAGAAGAGGGTCAGGTTCAGCAGCGTGAACTGGAGCGGGTCGAGCGCCCCGTCGCCCCAGCCTCCATCCTCGGGGTGCCAGCACATGATGTCCCCTCGCTGACAGGATGGATCGCGCTCCTCCTCACTGACGGCGCGCTCGGCGCGCTCTTGCCCGAGCGCCCACACGAGCGTTTGGAGGACATGCTTCGCATTCATGGGGGTGTTGGGCTTGTCGTAATTGGAGATCCCAGTCGTGAGGAACATGCCAAAGACCATGAAGAACTCGTCGAAGGGTGCCTCGACGCCACCGAGCTTCTCCGAGTAGAGCTGGATCTTGCGCTCGCGCAGCTCCCTGCCGTAGCTGGCGGCGTCGATCAGCACCCCATCCCGGTAGGCCTCCGCCATGCGCGTGATCATCTGCGTGGTCACGAAGCCTACCTTCAGCCGCTCCCCGGCGCGGTCTGCGTCCTCTGGCGAGGCCAACACCGGGACCCCAAACCCCTCAAACACCCCCTGGATGTAGGGCGCCAAGTCCTCCCCCGCCTCCGCGGCGTCGTAGATCATCTTCGCCACCGCGTTGACCTGCGCGAAGGAGGAGGCCTCACCTGTCGTGTGCTGCCCCCCCGGGCCCTCCCCTCCTTGATTGCCATCACTTGAGGTGCAGGCCCCAAACCCCAGCATGAGACCCACCAAGGCACAGGCGCGAACAAGGTTCTTTTTTGGCATCACATCACTCCAAGTAGCGAAAGCTCAAAGGGGGACCAGGATGGGGGTTGGACGGCACCGCACCCTCACGACGCCGCGTGGCTCACCGCTGAGTGCGCCAGCCCGGCTCCTCCTCCTCGCCCTCAGAACTCTGTCACGGCGTACGGGAGGCGCCCCCCGTTCATTTGTAAACGTAAACCATTTTCACCGAATAAACGCGGGCGCGCCAGCGCCGTGGAGCGAGCGGCAGCTCCCCTGAGCACCTCCGCGTCAGTCCTCAGAGCTAGGCTCCTCTTCCTCGTGCTCCGCCGCGAGCACCTCGAAGCGCGCCAGCGCCTCCTCACGCGTGGAGACGCCGAGCTTGCGCGCGGCTCGGTGGAGCAGCACGCGCACCGTGGCGTCTGACAGGCCCAGCTCATAGGCGATGACCTTGGTCGAGTGCCCCAGGTGCGCTTGCGTCAAAACCTGGTGCTCGCGCTCACTGAGATCATTCCTGGGCGGACGGGTTGGCGATGGGTTGGCCACCGCCACGACGAAGCGGCGCCCGTCGGTGTCGAAGTGGTCGAGCAAGGACCAGCGCGAGGCGACCAGGGGGCGCCAGTGGCGCGTCGCGCGCTCGACCTCGGCGCGCAGCTCCTTCGTGCGCGCCTGTTCGAACGCCAGGGTCGCGCGGCGCAGCTCCTCTCGCGCCTCAATCACCCCCTCCTCAGCTTCCTCCGCGTGGAGCAGTCCGCCGTCCGGCGTGAGGATACCCGCGGGCGGCATCGAAGCGCTCCGGCGCAGGCGCAGGGCGGCGGTGAGGTGGGTCGCGAAGCGCGTGAACAGGGTGATTTGCTCGCTTGGCTCAAGCTCCGTCGAGGGCAGAGGCGCCGCGAGCCACAGCCCCCGCCCGCTCGCGTCCAGCGCGTTGACCGCGAAGGCATCGCGCGCGCCGCCGAGGTGCGCGAAGAGCGGGAGGAACGGCTGCATCCCTGGGACAGCGCTCGCCTGCCCGCACAGCAGGTGTTGCCACACGTGAAAGCCCGTCGGGTGCGTCGGGCTGCCCACGTCGAGCGACGCGGCCTCGACCGCTTGATCGAAGGCTGGGACCCAGCTCGGATCGAAGCGCTCCGTGACCGCGACGTGCTCGATCACCGGGCGCGCTGGGTCCCGCGCGTCATAGGTGTAGGCGATGACGCCTAGCCTACGGTCGAGCAGCGGCACCGCCGCTTCGGCGAGCTGGGTCACGTACTCCGCGCCGCCCAGGTCGAGCCGGTAGCCAATCGCCAGGCAATCGAGGATAGACGCGGCGTCAGTCATGTTGCTCGATGGCTCCCTCAAGGCAGCGCATGATGGCCCCCCACAGGCCCCCACCGCAACACTCGAGCGCCCCAGGTCCCGCTTTCATTGGATTG
>CAYQAC010000054.1:29365-30774 GCA_964415255.1 uncultured Polyangiaceae bacterium
TTGAAATCACTAAAGATTAGTCAATGACCCGACTTGTGCCTGGGTGGCGGGCTTGGCGTTCGTGCTTAGGCTCTGCGGATGTCGTTACTCGTCTTCTTGGTTTTTGGGTTCATCGTCGGGCTGCTCGCGCGGGCGCTGATGCCGGGCAAGCAGCGGATGGGGTGCCTCTTGACCACGGGGCTCGGGGTGATCGGGTCGTTCGTCGGTGGCGCGCTGGGGAGCTTCATCAGCGGCGGGCCGCTGCTTGAGATCCGTACCACCGGCTTCATTGGGAGCGTGCTCGGCGCCATCGTGGTGCTGGCGGTGTTTGGGATGCTGCGCTCACGCAAGTGAAGAAGGCGCGGTGCCGTCCAACCAGCTCTTCAACTCCCCAAGGCTCCGCGCGACGTTCTTCAAGGCCGCCCGAAGACGCCCATGAGGCCTGGGACCGTGACAAGAGTGACGCGCTGCGCATGAACAGCGCCTCCCAAAGACCACGTCACACACCGGGAGGGAGTGAACCCCCCCCCAATTAAACCTCCCGCCAGCCAACGTCCCCTGACTGGCGCAGCGCTTAGCGCTCCGCTCGTAGTCAGGTCAGCTAATAGTCAGGTTAGCTGATGGTCAGATAAAATGACGCTCAGCCGCGCAGGAAGCGCGTCTCGGGGTTCTCGCGGCGCCAGATCACGTGGTCCATGAAGTAGTGATGGATGTTGACCATCGCCAGCAGCACGGCGGCGTAAGGGGTGGCGCCGAGCAGCGTCCGGCGCCCGGCGTCGTCCACCACCTGGCCGCCGCCTGCTTGAGGCAGCGCGGGCATGACCTCCCCCAGCACCAGCGGCCCGATGCGGAACATCGTCCACCCGATGAGCAGCGCCCCGAGCGCGAGCAAGCCGAGCTGCACCATCACCGGCATGCCGGAGCCGAGCGGGCGCTGGGTGGCGCGCGCCTTGTTCCGCCTGAGCAGCCACACGAAGTAGAGGTACTGCAGCGAGTGGAGCTCCGGGATGAGGTAGGTCATCAGCGGATCGATGCTGGTGAAGATGGTCCACAGCCACACCGTGACCAAGAAGCCAATGAGCGGCGTGAGCGGCGGGAAGCCCTCGCGCTGCACCAGCCGCTTCCCCAACACGCCCACCAGCGCCACGGTGCTCGCGGCGAACAGCGCGGCCATCAGCGGCTCAAGCCAGGTGGGGTGCGTCAGCGACTGGTAGACGACGCCATGCTCCTCAAACAGGCTGCCTGGGTCGAACGGGCTGGCCCAGGCGTAGCCCCAACCGAGGTAACAGTGCGCGAGCATCACGCGGCGCTCCAGCGGCTTAAATGAGAAGCCACGCCGCGCCGACAGCACCGTGAGCACCCCGAAGCCTTGCTTCACGTAGTGCAAGCCGACCAGCAGGAACATCAACTGCACCATCAAGCCAATGGCC
>CAYQAC010000055.1:0-30250 GCA_964415255.1 uncultured Polyangiaceae bacterium
GAGGAGACCTGTCGACAGATCGCACTCGCCCTGCGTGACGAAGTACAGGACCTCGAAGCCGCCGGGATCTCCTGGATCCAGGTCGATGAGCCCGCCATCCGTGAAGGCTTGCCGCTGCGACGACGCGCCTCGTCAGCCTACCTGAGATACGCGGTGGACGCGTTCCGCCTCGCGACGAGCGGCGTCCGTGACGACACCCAGATCCACACGCACATGTGCTACTCGGAGTTCGGAGACATGCTGCCGTCCATCGCCGAGATGGACGCCGACGTGCTGTCCATCGAGACCTCGCGCTCGCAGCTCGAGCTGCTGACTGACTTCGCGCGCTTCGAGTACCCGAACGCGATCGGGCCAGGCGTCTACGACATCCACTCGCCCCGCGTCCCCACCGAAGAGGAGATCACCCTGCTCCTCACGAAGGCGATCGAGGTGCTCCCCACCGCGAAGCTGTGGGTGAACCCTGACTGCGGCCTCAAGACCCGAGGCTGGCCCGAGGTGGACGCCGCGCTGCGCGCGATGGTGAGCGCGGCTCACGTCGCACGGCAGGGGGCTGCGGGGGGGTGAGGTTTTGAGCGGCGGCACCTGCTGCGGTGGTCGCGGGTGATTCGCGGCGACGCGCGGCGACGTGGAGCGGGGGCGAACCCACGAAAAACATGCGACAAGCATCGGTCAGGTAAGCGTTCTTATCACTGGCCGTAGCGCGACAGGGCCCGCGACAGGGCCCGCGTCACGGCGCCGCGCGTTCCAGCGCCTGCTCCATCGCGAGGTCCACGTGGATCATCGAGGCTGCCTGCATCGCCGTGGCGGCGCCTGGCAGCGCCGCTTGCATCCGTGTGGTCAGATCACCTGCCGCGTACACCCCAGGCATCGAGGTCTCGCGCCGCATCGGGTCCACCTGGACGAAGCCCGCCTCCAGGGTGAGGCCGAGCGAGAGGATCAGCTCCGTCTGCCGCTGCGCTGGGTGCGCGTAGAGCGCCTCGCACGGCGTCCGCCCACCGCCTGCGAGCTCCACCGCCACCAGGCGCTCACCCTCCGCGATCAAGCCGACGACCGGCGCCTCCTCCACCCGCACCCCCGCGCCCGCGAGCACGCGGCGCGACTCGTCCGGTAGCTCGAAGGCGCCGCTCGTGAACAAGGTGACGTCCTCCGTCCAGCCGCGAAGCTGCGTCACGAACGGCACCAAGTGACCCAGATCATCCGGGCGCGCCAGGTAGCCCCACCGGCGATCGCGCACCTCCCACCCATGGCAATACGGGCACTGAAAGATCGCCTTGCCCCACAGCGCGTCCGCCCCGGGCAGCTTCGGCACCTCGTCGATCATCCCGGTGCACAAGAGCAATCTCCGCGCGGAAATAGTTCGCTCCCCAGCGCGGACCTCGAGCTCGCCCTTCTCCCCCGTCACCTGCTGCACCCGCGCGTCGAGCAGCTCGACGTTCGGGTACTCGGCGAGCTGCTCGCGCGCCACGCGCCGGAACTCGTCGGGGGGCGTCCCGTCGCGGGTGACGAAGTTGTGCATCCGCGTCGCCGCCGCGTTGCGACGCGCCCCCGCATCACAAAGCAGCACCCGGCGCCGCGCCCGGCCCAGCATCAGCGCCCCCGCGAGCCCAGCCGGCCCACCACCCACGATGATCACGTCGTACATCCACCTGTCCTTTCGCGAATCCAAGTCACTCGTCCTATCAACTGTCTTAATGGCCCCGCGGCCCCCGCACGCGGGCAGCGCCAACATCGCCCCGAGCGTCGCCCCGCCTTGGAGCCACTCTCGGCGCGTCACCCGACCTGAGCCCTTCCGCTTCATCTCCGCACTCTAGGGCGCGCCGCCGGGTGGGGGCAGCGCGCCACTTTGGACTCTATCGGCGTGGTTTTGGATTTTGGGGTTGGACACCCCAGGTGCCACCCCACTCACCCACGCCCCCCCCGCAGCGCGTCACCGCCAGGCCATGGTAGGCTCAGCGGCGTGCCGCGCTCACGCTCCGCGCCGTCCCTAGCGAGCCCGCACGCACGCGGCGTGGAGCCCGGCGCGGCGCTGGTGTCCGTGGCTAATTTCCGCATGGAATCAGCTCCGCCCCGCGCGCCGGTGAGCCACAGCTACGCGGCGCTCGCCTTCTACACGGGCGGAGCCGCGAGGGTCGCGCTGCGTGGCGAATGGCAGCTCTCGCCGGGCGACGTGCTGATCATCCCCGCGGGCGAGCCGCACCGCATGGTGGAGCTGAGCCACCCGGAGCTGTGGGGGCTCGGCTTCTGCGCCCCCTGCCTGGTCGCGGCGGGTGGTGCGGCGCTGCTCGAGCCCTTCGAGCGCGTGCGGGCGGGCGCAGCCGCCGTGACGCGCATCCCCGAAGCGCGCCGGCCGCACCTCCTCGCGCTGTTCAGCGAGCTCGAGCGGGTGGCGGCGGAGCCACCCAGCGCGCTCTCGGGGATCGCCCAGCAGAGCCTCTTGTCACTCATCCTGACGGAGGTGCACCGCGCGCTGGGGACGCCCTCGGGTGAGGAGGCGACGCGTGGGGGTGGCGTGGTCGCCGCGGCGCTCCACTACATCGAACAGCACTGCCTGCGCCCGCTCAGCTTGGTTGAGGTGGCGAAGGCGGTGGGTCGCACCCCCGCGCACGTCACCACCGCGCTCACCCGCGCTACTGGGCGCAGCGCGGGCGCCTGGATCGTGAGCTGTCGCATGGCGGAGTCTCGGCGCCTGCTCTTGCACTCGGAGGAGGCGATCGACGGCATCGCCACCCGCGTCGGCTACGCCGACCCCACGCATTTCATCCGCATGTTCCGCCGCGAGCACGGCGCCACCCCCGCAGCCTGGCGCGCCACGAGCCGAGGGCCGAACCTCACGGCTCCTGCTTGCAGGCCACAGCCGCCACGATAGTATCGCGCCATGTCTATCATCCCCCGCGCTTCACTCTTCATCGCCCTCTCCTCCGCGCTGCTCTTCAGCTTGGGCTGCAGCGATGACAACAAGGATAATGGCGGCAGCGGCGGCTCCGGCGGCGGCGGCGCGACTGACTGCGCGGCGGTAGCGCGGCAGATCCAGCAGATTGCGGCGACCCACAACTGCACGGACAACTCGGCTGACGTGCGCGCGGCCTGCGAGAGCACGCCGTGCCAGAGCGAGGCGGACGCCTTCTTGCGCTGTGTCTTAAACGTCCCAGCAGCCGAGTGGCTGTGCATCGACGGCGACGGCGTCGACGTCCCCTCCGACCGTTGTGAGGATGAGGACACCGCCTACATGGCGTGCGTCACCAGCCGCTAGGACGCAGCAGCGAATCACTCAGTGGGGGATCCCCTCAGGAGGGGATCCCCCAGGAGCACTCAGTAGCAAATCACCGAGCGGATCGACTTGCCCTCGTGCATGAGCTCGAAGGCCTCGTTGATCGCCTCGAGCCCCATGGTGTGAGTGACGAACGGCGCGAGCTGGATGTCCCCCTTCATCGCGTCCTCCACCATACTGGGCAGCTGGCTGCGGCCCTTCACGCCGCCGAACGCCGTGCCCTTCCAGGTGCGCCCCGTCACCAACTGAAAAGGCCGCGTGGAGATCTCCTGCCCCGCGCCCGCCACGCCGATGATCACCGACTGACCCCAGCCGCGGTGCGCGCACTCGAGCGCCGCGCGCATCACCTCCACGCTGCCGATGCACTCGAAGCTGTGGTCCACACCCCAGCCCGTCATCTCCACGATGACCTGCTGAATCGGCTTGTCATGGTCCTTCGGGTTGACGCAGTCCGTCGCGCCGAACTCGCGCGCCAGCGTGAACTTCGAGGGGTTGGTGTCGATGGCGATGATGCGCCCCGCCTTCGCCTGCCGCGCGCCTTGGATCACCGCGAGGCCGATGCCGCCGAGGCCGAACACCGCCACCGAGTCTCCCGGCTGCACCTTGGCGGTGTTGTGCACCGCGCCGATGCCGGTGGTCACGCCACAACCCAGCAGGCACACCTGCTCCGGGTTCGCCGCGGGGCTTATCTTGGCGAGGGACACCTCCGCCACCACCGTGTACTCGCTGAAGGTGGAGCAGCCCATGTAATGGTAGATAGGCTGACCTTCATAGGTGAAGCGCGTGGTGCCGTCAGGCATCACCCCTTTGCCTTGCGTGGCGCGCACCGCGACGCAGAGGTTCGTCTTCCCGCTCTTGCAGAACAAACACTCCCCGCACTCCGCGGTGTAGAGCGGGATCACATGGTCCCCCGGCTTCACGCTCTTCACGCCCTCCCCCACCTCCACCACCACGCCCGCGCCCTCGTGACCCAAGATGGCTGGGAACAGCCCCTCAGGGTCGGCCCCTGAGAGGGTGAAGGCGTCCGTGTGACACACACCCGTGTGGCTGATCTTCACCAACACCTCGCCCGCCTTCGGCGGCGCCACGTCCACCTCGACGATCTCAAGCGGCTTCCCAGGACCAAACGCGACGGCAGCGCGAGACTTCATGATGTGCTCCTCCTGTGTGATGAGTGTGATGAGCGTGATGGTTGTGGGGGCGCGGGCATGCGCACCGTGACCTCGGGGAAATGACTCTGCATGAACTCCAGCGCGAGCGTGGTGTGGCAGTGGCGGACGTCCGGCACCTTCGCTGTGGGGCAGCTACACCCGAGGTACACGTCGCGCCGCGCCGCCTCCGCTGCGAGCGCCACGAAGGGCGCAGGGTCCGCCGCGAAGCGCGCCTCAATCAGCTTGAGGTACGCCGCCTTGAAGCGCTCGAACCCCACGTCCGTGGGCGCCGCGAGGTAGCGCTCCACGTCTTCCTTCGCTGGCGCGAGGACGTGCCGCGTGTGCTTACGGATGTCTACCCGCAGGCCGTCGGGCAGCGGATTGTCCGGGGGGCGTTTTCCGCGGATCATGGCGTAGCGCGCCAACACGCAGCCGTCTTCCCACACAGCGCGCCGAGCGTCCAGTCACGGGGTAGCCCTCAGCGCGAGCCACCTGGGCCTTTCCGCGCCGCCCCGGCTGGCAGCTGGCAGATTCATACTAAAGTGCGCCCGGATGTCGTTCCCCTCCATCCTGTTCTTGGCGCTCGGCCTCGGGATGGACGCGACCGCCGTCGCCGCCGCGCGAGGGATGGAAGTGCCGCGTGTGCTCCCGCGCCACGTATTGACAGTGGCCCTGTTCTTTGGCGGCGCGCAGGCGCTGATGCCGCTCATTGGCTGGGCGGTGGGGGCGAGCTTGGGCGCGTGGGTCGCGGCCTTCGATCACTGGGTGGCGTTCGTGCTGCTCGGCGGGATCGGCGGCAAGATGCTGTGGGAGGCCGCGCGCAGCGATCCAGGCGCGCCCCGCGAGCCCAGCGAACCATTCGGTCTGAAGCTGATGACGCTGCTCGCCATCGCCACCAGCGTCGACGCCTTGGCCGCGGGCATCACCCTGCCGATGCTCGGCGCGCCGCTCGCGCTCTCCGTGATCACCATCGGCGTCACCACCGCGGTGCTCAGCGCGCTGGGGCTCTACGCCGGGCGACGCTTCGGCGCGCTGCTCGGGAAGCGCCTCGACATCGCGGGCGGCCTCGCCTTGATCGCGCTCGGCACCAAGATCTTGGTGGAGCACCTGATCGCCTGAAGCCAGCGTGAGAAGAGCACGAACAGTTCACGGTTTGTCGTCCTCAAATCCGACATGCTAGGCCCGCCGCTGGCATGTTGCTCGCCCTGCTCATCGGCTTCGCCTTCGGCTTCTTCGGGTCCATCCCGGTCGCCGGCCCCGTCGCCGCGCTGGTGCTGAAGCATGGGATGACGGGGCGCGCCAAGAGCGGCGCTTGGGTGGGCCTCGGCTGCGCCGCCGCAGAGGCTTTGTACGCCTTCGTCGCGGTGTGGGGCTTTGCCACCTACCTCGCAGAGTATCCATGGATCGAGCCCACGTCACGCGCCGTGGCGGCGCTCATCTTGGGCGCGCTCGCCGTCGTCTTCCTCCGCTACCGGAGCCCCAAGGCGAGTGAAGACAGGGCTCCTGTCGAATCGCCGCTCAAGAGCCTCAGCGTCGGCTTCAGCGTCACGCTGTTGAACCCGACGCTGATCGCCACCTGGACCGGCGCCACCACCACGCTGTACTCCACCGGCCTGGTGGAGCTCAGCGCCCGCTCGGCGCCGTGGTTCGCGGCGGGCGCCTTCGCCGGCATCAGCGGGTGGTTCGCTGGGCTGTCTTACCTGCTACACCGCGTCAGTGGCAATTTCCGCACCGCAACGATTGACCGCGCGGTGCGCGGCGTGGGGGTCGTGCTGCTGCTCCTCGCCGCGTGGTTCGCCTGGCGCTTCATCGACTGGCTGCGCTGACTTCAGGCAGCGCCGCTGACGGTAGCAGCGAGCACTGCAGTGTCAGCGCGCACTGCAGCGTCAGCTGGTGCAGTGATGAAGATCGGGGATCGGGGGGGTTAGACGGCACCGCGCTGGGAGGCGGCGCGCGGCCTCACTTCGCGTTGCTCGCGATGTAGGTCGCCAGGTTCTCTTCGTTCTCGAAGTAGAGGATGCGCCCCTCCGCCGTCTTCGCTAAGACAGCGCTGGCCTTGTCCACCGGCTTCTTGGTGACTGGGTCGGTCCCCTGACGAGCCTTGGGGTCGCTGTTCAAGCGCTGCTTACACATGTCGCAGCAGCCGTAGTAGGTGCGCCCCTCAACCTCGACTGGGATCTGCTCGCTGCCCATGTCTTGATCGTTCATCATGCACACGGTGTTGGCGTTCGCGACGCGCGTCACCGGCCCGGTGGGCTCACCACCGCGAGGCCCGTGCTGCATCTGCATCGGCGCCGGCTCAGCGGCGGCAGGAGCCTGAGGAGCCGTCTCCGTGGGCGCGGCCTGCGCCTGAGGCTCTGCCTTGGCGCCCGACTCCGCAGGGGGAGCGCCATCACACGCCGCCGCGCTCAGCGCGAGCACCCACACCACAGGCCAACCCAAGACTCTTTCAGACATCCTCTTCATGCCAGCAAGTCTTGTCTCAGGCTGCCTGCGCGCCAAGGTCAAATTGCCGCAGCACCCTAGCCCACAGCGCCCTAGCCCGCAGCGCCTCGCTCAACCGCGGTCCACCTCCACCGTCGAGTACCCCTCGCGCTTGGTCACCCGAACCTGCTGGGCGAACTCATCTCTCAGCTCGGGGATGTGCGTGATGATGCCCACCATCCTGCCGCCCACGCCGAGGCTGCGGATCGTCTCTGAGACCAAGGCGCGCGTCTCCTCATCCAGCGCGCCGAACCCCTCATCGATGAACAGGCTGTCCAGGTGCACCGCGCCCGCCGAGCGCTGCACCTGCTCGCTCAGCTCGAGCGCGAGCGACAACGCGGCGAGGAAGGTCTCGCCGCCGCTCAGGGTCTCGCACGAGCGGGCCTCACCCGCGTGGTCGTGATCCACCACCCAGATCTGCTGCGCCTCGAACTTGAGCGAGTAGCGCTCGCTCGTCAGCCCAAACAGCCGCGCTGAAGCGCCGCTGACCAGCTCGGTGAAGGCCTCCTCCAGGATGTACGCCTTGAGGCCGTTGCTGCGCAGATCGGTCGTGAGGCGCAGCGCGAGCGCGAGCGCCTCCTCCCCCGATGTGAGCGCTGTGCGCAGCGCTTCGGCGCGCGTGAGGCGCTCCTCAAGCTGAGCCAGCGCCCGCTTATCTGCGCTGAGCTCGCTGAGCTGCCGCTCAAGCGCCTGCTGGATCTGTGCCGCGCGCGCCTCTGCCTCAGCGAGCTCCTCGGCGCTGACGCGCCGTTCCCCGAGCGCCGCTGTGAGCGCCCGCAGCTGCTCGGCCGCCGCGCCGCGCCGCGCGCTGTGCTCGGCCACCTGCTCCGACAGCTGGAGCGCCGCGGCCTCAGGGAGGCGCGCCCGGGAGGCCTCTTCACGATCGCCGAAGCCCGCCTTACCTAGCGCGCTCATCACCTCCGCCTCGCGCTCGGAGGCCTCTGCCTCCGCCGCCACCGCGAGCTCCGTCAGGTGCACTGCCTTCTGCTCGACCTCGCGCGCCGCTCCCCGGGCGCGCTCTGCCGCGCTCCGGCGCAGGCCCAGCTCCGCCTCGAGCCCCTCCACCCGCCGAGTGACCGCGCGCGCGTCCGCGTCAGGATCGCCGCTCGGGCTCACCGCCTGGAGGCTCGCCTCGAGCGCCCCGACCCGCGCCGTGAGGGTGGCCGCCTCCGCTTCGGCGCGCTCACGCTCGCGCTCGCTCGCCGAAGCGCGCTCCTTCAGCACCGCCAGGCGCTGCTCCGCCTGAGCGATGGCGCGCTCCGCTTCACGCGCGCCCCGCTCCGCGACTCCCAGCTCATCGCGCAGCGCCGTCACCTCAGTCAGTTCGTTTAGCTGACCACCAGCTTCACCCAGGGCGGGCAGCGCCTCCACCCGGTGGTCACACACCGGGCAGGGCTCACCGAGCCTCAAGCCGCCGCGCAGGTGGCTTGAGGCGTGCTCACGCTGGGCCCGCGCCAGCGCCTCCGCCAAGTCGCGCGCGCGCGCCTCTGCCTGCGCCAACGTGGCCTTCGCCGCTTCACCCGCCGCGCGCGCCTGCTCGCCTTGCTCAGCTGAGTCCGCCTGCGCGCTGGTCGCGCTGGCGAGCTCTCGCGCGAGCGCCTGGCGGCGGGCACGCGCGCCGCCAAGCTCCTCAGTGAAGCCGGAGGCGCGGTGCAGCGCCGCAAGCTGCTCACGCAGCGTGGGGATCTCGCCCGCCGCCGCCTCTGCCGCTGCGAGCCTCGCCTCCGCCGCCACCAGCGCCTCCGCGGCGACGGCGCACTCCGTCTCCACGAGCGCCGCCCGCTCACGCGCGGCCTCGCGCGCCGCGACCGCGCGATCCGCCTCCAAGAGCGAGCCGACCAGCGGCTCCACCCGCGCCGCGCGCGCCAGCCGCTCGCGGTGGAGCGCGATCTGCGGCTCCGCCGCGGTGAGCGACGCCGCCAGCGCCTCGGCCTCAGTGAGTGTGACTGTCTTTTCACGCAAGACGCTGAGCGACGAGACGGCGCGCACCGCCTCCTCGCGCTGCGACCTAACCCCCAAAATCCCCTGCTCCAGCGCCTCCACCTGCGCCTGGGTCGCCGCGCAGGCCGCCTCAGACACCCCTTGATACTCTGTCTCCAGCGTGCGCCGCTGCTCGCTGATCTGCGCGGTGAACCGGTCGCGCTGGCGCTTCACCAGCTCCTGCATCCTATCGTAGACGCTGAGCCGCAGGAGCGACGAGAGCATCACCTGGCGCTCCGCGGGCGTGGCCTTGAGGAAGCGCGCGAACTCACCCTGCGGCAGGAGCGCCGCTTGGTAGAACGCCTCCGCGTTCAAGCCCAACAGCTCCTCCATGAGCGGATCCACCCGCCGCTGCTGATCACCCAATAGCAGGTTGTACCCCTGACCATCGTGCTGCTCGAAGCGCACTTGCGCGGTGCCCTTGCGCGTCAAGGTGCGCGCCACGCGGTAGCGCGCCTCACCCACACGGAACTCAAGCTGCGCGCTCAGCCGCTCGCAAGAAGCGGAGACCAGCTGCTTTCTGCCATGCGTGCCGACCCGCGGCACGTCGCCGAACAGCGCGAAGCTCACGCCGTCGAGCAGGGTGCTCTTGCCCGCGCCGGTAGGCCCTGAAATGGTGAACAGGTCGAGCCCAGTGAAGTCCAGCTCTTGCCGGCGTAGGAAGCAGGCAAAGCCCTCGATCACCAAGCGCTCTGGCCTCATGAGCGAGCCTCCAGCTGCACAGAGGTCAGGCGCTCAGACGTCATCCTGCCCTGCCTCCGCCGCTTGGTGCAGCGCGTCGAACGCGGCGAGCAACGCTGGTGAGGGCTCCTGACCTTGTGCGCGGCGGTGGTAGGCCGCGTAGTACTCGCGCGGCGTGGCGCCCTTCGCGGGGCGCGGGGCCGCGACCTGCGCGCGCCTCGGCAGCTCCGCCCGCACCACCAGCGCGTTCTTGACCAGCGCGCGCACCTTCTGGCTCAAGTCCACCTCCGGCTCGCGCAGCGTCAGCGTGACGCGCAGCCAGCACCCCTGGCCGAGCTCCGCCGCGCGATCCGCTAGCTCCTCTAGCGTGCCGCGGAAGTCCAGCAAGGGCAGCCCGCCTTGGTAAGGCACCCGCTCAATATGCGCCGGCACGCCTGGCTTTGCCTGCACCACCACGAAGGACTTCTCCTGACCCACCTCGCCGAAATCCAGCTGGAGCGGCGACCCAGCGTAGTGCGCCGTGCTGAGGCCAGGCGCCTGCTGCGGCTTGTGCAGGTGCCCCAGCGCCACATAGCTAGCCTGAGGTGGCAGCGCCTCCGCCGTGGCGGCCCACTCGCTCCCCACGTGCACGCGCCGCTCCGACTCCCCGAAGGCGGCGCCGTGCAGGAAGGCGTGCGCCATGAACAGGTTGACAGAATCTGCACGGAAATGCGCGCTGAGCTCGCGCGCCGCACGCTGGAACAGCTGCGCGTATTTCCCATAGCCGCTGCCCGTTTGCTCCATCAAATCTTCCGCGCCGACCCAGCTGCCCGGGGTGACAAACGGCAGCGCCGCCACCACCGCGGCCTCACCCGACCGTGAGGTGACGGTGACTACTCCGCCGTCTTCGCCGCGCCGTGGCCGCCCGAGCAGCGTCACCCCCGCGTAGCTTGAGAGCTCGGCGCGCGCGTCGAAGCGCCGCGGGTCATCGTGGTTACCGGCGATGACGACCGAGCGCGCCCCCGCGCGCCACACGCGCACGAAGAACTCGTTGGCGAGGCGCTCGGCCTCGGGCGGTGGCGAGCGCACATCGAACACGTCCCCCGTGTGCAAGACCAGGTCCACCTGCTCGGCCTCAATGTACGCCGCCAGGTGACTTAGCACCGCGCGCTGCTCCTCATCGCGGGAGATCCCCTTGAAGCGGCGACCTAAGTGCCAGTCGCTGGTGTGGACGATCTTCATTGGGGCTCAGGTCCTCGCGCGCATGGTACTCACCGCCTGAATAGTGAGTACCAGGGTCCCTGGGCGCTACCCAACCCCCAAAAATCCGAGGAGCCCCAAACTCACCGCACGCGCAAGCCGCGCGAGCCCTGCTGCCGCCAGCGAGGCGGGCGGGTTTGAAACCCGCCCCTACAGGTCACCTGACTAACAGCGCACGACGGAGCGTCCGTCGCCAGCGAGGCGGGCGGGTTTGAAGACCCGCCCACACAGGTTACCTGACTACAGCCCGAGCGCTTTCGCGACCCCCGCGCCGTAAGCGGGATCTGCCAGTGTGCAGTGCTCGATGTGCTTTCGCTTGATGGCCTCCGGCGCGTCGCCCATCGCGCGCGCCGTGTTGTCGAACAGCACCTGCTGCTGCTCAGGGCTCATCAGGCGGAACAGCGCGCCCGGCTGCGAGTAGTAGTCCTCGTCCACGCGGTGATCCCAGCGGTCAGCGGCGCCATCGATGGGGAGCGGCGGCTCACGGTACTCCGGCTGCTCCGCCCACTCCCCGTAGCTGTTGGGCTCGTAGTGCAAGGTGGAGCCCTGGTTGCCGTCCGTCCGCATCTGCCCGTCGCGGTGGAAGCTGTGCACCGGGCAGCGCGGCGCGTTCACGGGGATGGCGTGGTGGTTGACGCCCAGGCGGTAGCGCTGCGCATCTCCATAGGAGAAAAGTCGCGCCTGCAGCATGCGGTCCGGTGAGAAGCCGATGCCGGGCACCACCTGAGCCGGGTTGAAGGCGGACTGCTCCACCTCCGCGAAGAAGTTCTCTGGGTTCCGGTTCAGCTCCATGACGCCCACCGGGATCAGCGGGTAGTCAGCCTTCGGCCACACCTTGGTCAGATCGAAGGGGTGGTAGGGCACCTTCGCGGCGTCCGCCTCCGGCATGATCTGCACCATCAGCTCCCAGCGCGGGTGGTCGCCGCGCTCGATGGCCTCATACAGATCGCGCTGGTGGCTCTCACGATCTTTCCCGACCACCGCCTCCGCCTCGGCGTCGCTCAGGTTCTTGATACCCTGCTGACACACGAAGTGAAACTTCACCCAGAAGCGCTCACCCGCCGCGTTGATGAGGCTGAAGGTGTGGCTCCCGAAGCCGTGCATGTGGCGGTACGTGGCGGGGATGCCGCGGTCGCTCATCACGATCGTGATTTGGTGCAGCGCCTCCGGGAGGCCCGTCCAGAAGTCCCAGTTGTTCTGGGCGCTGCGGAGGTTGGTGCGCGGGTCGCGCTTCACGGCGTGGTTCAGGTCGATGAATTTCAGCGGGTCACGGAAGAAGAACACCGGCGTGTTGTTGCCGACCAAATCCCAGTTGCCCTCCTCGGTGTAGAACTTCACGGCGAAGCCACGGATGTCGCGCTCGGCGTCCGCTGCGCCGCGCTCACCCGCCACGGTGGTGAAGCGCGCGAACAGCTCCGTCACCTTGCCCACCTCGCTGAAGATTTTTGCGCGGGTGTATTTCGAGATGTCATGCGTCACGGTGAAGGTGCCGTAGGCGCCTGAGCCCTTAGCGTGCATGCGCCGCTCGGGGATCACCTCGCGGTGGAAGTGCGCGAGCTTCTCCAGGAGCCAAACGTCCTGGAGCAGCGCTGGGCCGCGGAGCCCCGCAGTGAGCGTGTTCTGGTTATCCGGGACGGGCGCGCCCGCGACGGTCGTCAGCTTGTTTGTCTTGGTCATGGTCCCTCTTCGCGTGTCGGTGGTTGTCGGGTTCGGTGTGGCTTGCGTGATCGGTCGGGGTGATGTGCGTCGCGCAGCTGGTCAGGCGCGCGCTTTTAGTCAGGTTGCATGCTCAGTCGGGTGCGCTGGTGCGCATCCAGTGCTCGAAGGCGCCGAGCGCTGCCTTGGCGCCGTCGCCCGCTGCGATGACGATTTGCTTGTAGGGGGTGGTGGTGGCGTCGCCCGCGGCGAACACCCCTTTGAGCGACGTCTGCCCCCGGGTGTCCACCGCGATCTCCCCCATGGCGTTCAGTTCGATGGCGCCCTTCAGCCAGTCCGTGTTCGGCAGCAGGCCAATCTGCACGAACACCCCGGCCACCTCCAGCTGTCGCAGCTCCCCTGTGGCCCGGTCTTCGTAAGTGAGGCCGACCACCTGACGCCCGTCGCCGCGCACCTCCGTGGTGCGCGCCTCGGTGATGATCTCCACGTTTCGCATGCTTCGGAGCTTGCGCTGGAGCACGTCGTCCGCCTTCAGCTCCTTCATGAACTCCAGCACCGTGACGTGCTCCACCACGCCCGCAAGATCGATGGCGGCCTCCACCCCGGAGTTGCCGCCGCCGATCACGGCGACGCGCTTACCCTTGAACAGCGGCCCGTCGCAGTGCGGGCAGTAGGTGACACCGCGGGTGCGGTACTCCTGCTCGCCCGGCACGTTCATGTCGCGCCAGCGCGCGCCCGGCGCGAGGATGACGCTCCTCCCGCGCAGCACGCCGCCGCTCTCCAGCTCGAGCGCGTGGGGCTCACCTGGGACCAGCCGGCTCGCGCGCTCGCGCTTGATGATCTCGATGGGGTACGCGGCCAGCTGCTCTTCAAGCCCGGCCACCCACTTGGGGCCGTCCGTCTCCGCCACTGAGATGTAGTTCTCGATCGCCAAGGTATCGAGCACCTGACCACCGACGCGCTCCGTCACGAGCCCGGTGCGCAGCCCTTTCCGCACGGCATAAATGGCTGCGGCGGCGCCCGCCGGGCCGCCCCCGACCACCAAGATGTCGAAGGGCTCTTTGCTCGAGAGCGCCTGGACGCGCCCCGCGGCGGCGGAGCCGTCCAGCTTCGTCACCAGCTCATCGAACTCCATGCGCCCTTGCCCGAAGCGCTCGCCGTTCAGGAAAATCGTGGGCACGCTCATGATCTGGTGGCGCTCCACCTCCTCGCGGAACAGCGCGCCGTCGATCGACGTGACGCTGACGTTCGGGTTCTGCGCCGCGAGCGTGTTCAGCCCCTGCACCACGTCCGGGCAGCTCTGGCAGTCTTGTGAGAAGAACACCTCGAAGGCGAGCGGCCCTGGGAGCGCCTTACCGCGCTCGAGGCTCTCTTGGTCCACGCGCGGCGGGTGGCCGCTCACGTGCAGCAGGGCGAGCACCAGCGAGGTGAACTCGTGCCCCAGCGGGAGCCCAGCGAAGCGCACACGCGGCGCCTCATCAGGCAGGTGAATCGCGAACGAGGGCCGGCGCTCGGCGTCGTTCGTCTCCACCACCTCCACCAGCGGCGAGGCGCCCTGAATATCAGCGAGCAGCGCGCGGGTGTCTTGGGAGGCTTCGCGCTCATCCAAGGACGCGGAGATCCGGATGGGGCGCTTCAGGTGCTGGAGGTAGGAGGCGAGCTGAGCCTTGAGGGTGTCGTCGAGCATGGAGATCTCCTGATGGCGCGCTCACTCGAGGCGCCTTGCCAAACCCCCCGAGCCCTGATCGAACCTGTGACCAAGCAGGGCACAGGTGAGACTACCTAGCTCTCACGCGGCGGCGAGGGGCGGTATGCCGCAGCGGTCACCACGGGCCACGGCGAGCTAGTCAGCCGTGGCCTGCGGGGGCTGTCCTCAGATTTTGCCGACGAGGTCGAGCGAGGGCTTCAGCGTCTTGGCGCCCTCTTGCCACTTGGCGGGGCACACCTCGCCTGGGTGGCTGGCGACGTACTGCGCCGCCTTCACCTTGCGGAGCAGCTCGCTGGCGTCGCGCCCGATGCCGTTGTCGTGGATCTCGCAGAGCTTGATCTGGCCCTCGGGGTTCACCACGAAGGTGCCGCGCAGGGCGAGGCCCTCTTCCTCGATCAGCACGTCGAAGTTGCGCGCCAGCGTCGCGGTGGGGTCACCGACCAGCGGGTAGTTCACCTTCTTGATGGCCTCCGAGGTGTCGTGCCAGGCCTTGTGCGAGAAGTGCGTGTCGGTGGACACCCCATAGATCTCGACGCCGAGCGCCTGAAACTCCGCGTGATGATCCGCCAAGTCTTCCAGCTCGGTGGGGCACACGAAGGTAAAATCCGCCGGGTAAAACACGAACACGCTCCACTTACCGAGCACGCTCTCATTCGTCACATCGACGAACTTCCCGTTGTGGTAGGCGGTGGCTTTGAACGGCTTGATGGGGGTGTTGATGAGCGACATGACGTCTCCTTAACTTGGGGTTGGGGTTAGGTGGGGGGAGAATGGTCACAGATGGCGCATTAGTCGAGCCGAACGTTATGACAGAGCGTTCACTAAAAGTGATGACTCTCCTAGGCCCGCTGCTAGGCTCCGCGCATGGACCTGAGCCAAGTGACCCTCACCCAGATGCGCTACGCGGTGACCATCGCCGAGACGGAGAATTTCCGGCTGGCGGCCGAGCGCTGCCACGTGTCGCAGTCCGGGCTCAGCATGCAGGTGCAAAAGCTGGAAGATTTGCTCGGGGTGGTGCTGTTCGATCGCAGCAAGAAGCCGGTCATGCGCACGCCCGAGGGCGAGGCGGCGCTCGGGCAGATGCGCACTATTTTGCGAGAGACTGAGCGCCTCGGTCAGATCTTGGCGGAGGAGGGCGAGCCCGCGGGCTACTTTCGCCTGGGGGTGATCCCCACCTTGGCGTCGACGGTGGTGCCGCTGTTCCTGCGCCGGTTCGTCGAGCGCTACCCGCGGGTGGCGCTGTCGATTGAGGAGCTCAAGACCGACGAGATCATCAGCCGGCTCCACGGCGACGTGCTCGACGCCGGGCTCGCTGCGACGCCGCTCGCGGAGCTGGGCCTGTTCGAGGAGACGGTGGGGCGTGAGCCGCTCCACGCCTACCTCCCGCTCGGGGATCCGCTGCTCAAGCGCCGCGCCTTGACTCAAGCCGAGCTCGCGGAGCGCGAGCTGTGGGTGATGCCGGAGGGGCACTGCTTCCGGAGCCAGGTGCTGGCCTATTGCCGCACGGCTAAACCCACGGGCCCCGCCAAGGTGCGCTTCGAGAGCGGCTCCTTCGAGACCTTGGTGCGGCTGGTGGACGGCGGCATGGGGGCGACGGTGCTGCCCGCGCTGGTGGTGGCGCGGCTCCCTGAGGCAGTGCGGAGCGCGCAGGTGCGGCCGCTGGTGGGCCCGGTGCCCACGCGGGAGATCGGCGTCGTGACGGCGCGCACGCGGCTCCGTCAGAAGGTGGTGGACGCCCTGTGCGGTGAGCTCCGCGCGGTGCTCACCGACGCGCTCGGTGAGGCCAAGAAGGGCGAGGCGGTGCTCGACCCACGGCCGGCGCGGTAGCTGGCGCCGCGCTGGCTTTCGTGAGCCTCAGCGCGGTGTGAGCGTGATTGACGCTGAGTTGACGCAGTAGCGCTCGCCGGTCTCGGTGGGGCCGTCGTCGAACACGTGCCCCAGGTGGCCCTCGCAGGCGCGGCACACGATCTCCACGCGGCGCATGCCGAGGCTATCGTCAGGCTTACGATCTATCGGCCCCCCGTCTACCTCACGATCGAAGCTGGGCCAGCCGCAGCCCGAGTCGAACTTCATCTCCGAGGTGAACAGGGCGGCGCCGCAGCCGCGGCAGCGGTAGGTGCCGGGTGTGCTCGTGTCCCAGTACTCCCCGCTGAAGGGCCGCTCGGTGCCGGCCTGGCGCAGCACGCGGTACTCCGCTTCGCTCAGCTGAGCGCGCCACTCATCGTCAGTTTTCTGTACTTTAACCTGCGGCTCGCCTTGGCTTGGCTGAGCGCCCGTTGGCTCACGATCGGTCATGTCTCGCTCCTGATGGCGGGGTAACCACGGCTCCCGAGAGGATACGCCTCCCCCGCCCCCTCCGCGACCCCCATGACCTCAGCGATGATCTCAAGCGAGCGGCGTCGCGCCTGAGGGTCGAAGGTGTCTGAGACGATGATGAGCTCATCGGCGCCGGTCTGCTCCTTGAGCTCCAAGAGGCCGCGCCGCACGCGCAGCGGCCCGCCCACCACGCTCACCGCGAGCATGGACTCCGCGAGCGCCTTCTCCGCTGGCGACCAGTACGCTTCAATGTCGTCAATCGGCGGCCGCAGCGGGTGCTGCGCCCCACGCGCGAAATCGGCGAACGACATCTGCTGGCTGGTCGCGAGCACCCGCGCCTCGTCGTCTGTCTCCGCGGCGATGACGTTAGCGCCGATCATCACGTAGGGCCGCTCAAGCTCACTCGAAGGCTGAAAGCGCTCCCGGTAGTGGCTGAGCGCCTGCATGAGCGCTCGCGGCGCAAAATGCGAGGCGAACGCGTAAGGCAAGCCGAGCTCCGCCGCCAGCCCGGCGCCGAACAAGCTCGAGCCGAGGATCCACAGCGGCACCTCCGTGCCCGAGCCAGGCACCGCCTCAATGCGCTGCCCCGGCCGCACCGGGCCGAGCAGCGCCTGGAGCTCCAGCACATCCTCGGGGAAACGCTCAGCGCTCGCCGGGTCGCGGCGTAGGGCGCGAACCGTCAGTTGATCTGTCCCTGGCGCGCGCCCCAGGCCAAGATCGATGCGCCCTGGGAACAAGGTTGCCAGGGTCCCGAACTGCTCCGCGATGATGTAGGGCGCGTGGTTCGGGAGCATGATGCCGCCAGCGCCGACGCGGATCGTGCGGGTGCCAGCGGCGACGTGGGCGATCACGAGGGACGTGGCGGCGGTGGTGATGGCGCGCGAGTTGTGGTGCTCAGCGATCCAAAACCGTGTGTAGCCCAGGCGCTCAGCGTGGGCCGCCAGCTCCCGCGCCTGGTCTAAGGCGTCACGCCGGGTCGCGCCCTCGCGGACGCGGCCGAGCTCAAGGATGGAGAGACGCATGGTCTGTGGTTCCCTTAGCTGAGGGCGCCTCGACGCTCGAAGCACCTGTAATCCCAGAGCGATTGGGGCTCGAGGGGGTTGGTGTCAAGCGCACGTGCCGCGCGGCGCGCACCAGCGCTCGGGTACGCGAGGCGGCGGCTGCGCCGCAGAAACTGCGGCCTTCCGTTGCGCCGCCGTCACTTTCTGGCGAGGATGGCCCGCCGGTTTTGGAGCCCTTATGAGCCTCTTCCTGAAGAAGGACCTCGCCCAGGTCGTCGCTGAAGCCAACGATCCGAACGTCTCTGAGCGCCCCGCGGGTGAGCTCAAGCGCTCGCTCACTGCGTTTCACCTCACCATGCTCGGCATCGGCGCGGTGATCGGCGCGGGGATCTTCTCGCTCACGGGGACCGCGGCGGCGCACCACGCGGGCCCCGCCATCGCCTACAGCTTCATGATCGGCGGGGTCCTGTGCGCCCTAGCGGGCCTCTGCTACGCGGAGCTCGCCTCCATGATCCCGGTGGCTGGCTCGGCCTACGCCTACGCCTACACCACCATGGGGGAGGCCATCGCCTGGGTCATCGGCTGGGACTTGATCCTCGAGTACGCGTTCGGCGCGGTGGTGGTGTCCATCGCTTGGTCAGCCTACCTGGTGCAGTTCATCGAGTCGATCAACGCCCTGTTCCCAAGCGTGAATTTACTGCCAGATGGCGCGCTGATCTTCACCAAGGGCCCGTGGGAGACGGTGAAGCTCTCCACTGGGCAGGAGGTGCACGGGGTGTGGAACATCCCAGCGACCATCGTCGCCGCCGGCGCCGCCAGCGTGCTCTACCGCGGCATCACCGAGAGCGTCTGGGTGAACAACCTGATCGTGGTGGTCAAGGTCATCATCGTCTCGGTCTTCGTGATCCTCGGCATCGGGCTCATCACCGGGGACAACCTGATCGTGAACCCTGAGGCGTTCGGTCCGGGCAAGCTGGTGCCGGAGGCGATCGTGGACGCCAAGGGCGTGAGCCACTTCGGCTGGGGGCTCGGGGGCGTGCTCACCGGCGCCGGCGTGGTGTTCTTCGCGTACATCGGCTTCGACGCGGTCTCCACCACGGCGCAAGAAGCGAAGAACCCCCAGCGCGACTTGCCCATCGGCATCCTCGCGTCGCTCGCCATCTGCACCGTGCTCTACATCTTGGTGGCCATCACGCTGACGGGCGTGGTGCACTACACCGAGCTCGGCGTGGCGGCGCCCATCGGGCTCGGCATCGACAAAATAGTGGAGCTTCGCGGCTGGAGCGACACCGCGCGCGCCACCTTCACGGCGATCATCAAGTTTGGTGCGCTGGCGGGGCTGAGCAGCGTGATCTTGGTGATGATGCTGGGGCAGACGCGCGTGTTCTACGCGATGAGCGGGGACGGCCTCTTGCCGTGGTTCTCCAAGACGCACGTGCGCCACAAGACGCCTCACATCGCCACCGCGGTCACGGGTGTGTTCGTGGCGATGGCCGGCGGCTGCCTGCCGATGCACCTCGTGGGGGAGCTGGTGTCCATCGGCACGCTGCTCGCCTTCGTGCTGGTGTGCCTCGGGGTGCCGCTCTTGCGTCGCAGCAACCCAGACCAGCCGCGGCCGTTCAAGCTGCGCTATCCATGGGGGGTTGGCATCTCCGGCGCGCTCGCCTGCGCCTGGGTGATGTGGGGCCTCCCGAAGGACACCTGGCTGCGGCTCATCCTGTGGCTCTTGCTCGGCTACTCCATCTACGCGAGCTTCGGCATCCACCACAGCCGCGTCCGCAAGGGGGAGCCGCTCGCGCCAAGTTGGTACGTGGGGCAGCTGGCGGTGGTGATCACCGGGCTCTTGCTCACGTTCCCGCCTGGCGCGTTCGTCAGCAGCGCTGCCTATGCGCTCACGGCGGCGATCGCGGCGGTGGCCTTCGGTATCGCGGCGCTTGCGAACGGACGCAGGCTGATGCGCGCGGGGGCGGAGTGGCCCTACGCGCAGCTCGTGTGGATGGCGCTCGTGGTGGTCGGCAGCGCCTCGGTGGTGCGCGGCGTGGTCGGCGCGCTAGCGCTCGGCTGAGGCGGCACCTCGCCGCCAGCACGCGGCGATCCTGACCTGGCGCTGCCAGCGTGGGGGCGACCGGCGGGCCGCCCTCAGGCGCCGCGCAGCGCGCGGGGTGCTCAGGGGCACGACGAGCGACCGCGCGGAACTGCTGCGAGCTGCCGGGTAGAGGGCGCACTTCATCTAAGGAGGCTCCCTGGCTGTTTCAGTATAGGAAATTGACTAGCGTAACGTTCTCGTGTGAAAAAACCGTTGCGCATGCCTATTTGCGTAGGCGTTATCGAGCAAGCGATGGCGACACTTGACTGCACTGGTGTTGGTGGTGAGCAGCAGCACCCCGCACCTGGCAACGCGTTCGCACCCTGTCTCCAACACGATCTCGGTGCGCTCAGTGGCCGGCCGGTGGGCCCACCTTGCAAGGTTGCAAGGTGGCACTCGGGTTGCTCAATCGGCCTTGCGCTCGCCACCCCATCCCTGGAGGATTGAGGTGGCCGCCCTTATGCAAGAGTTCAAACGATCACCTAGCGGGCTCTTCTTGGCGGATGGTGAGGTGAGCCTGCTCCGCGACGAGCTTCAAGTGCTGGCCACCCGCGCGCTGGCGCTGCCGGTCGCCTACCATGAGACAGTGGCGACACCCGCCGAGCTGCGGCCGGTGGTGGAGGAGGCTTGCCAGCTGCTCGGCGCGGCGGCCGATCGCCTGGCGTCGTTGACCACCTTGATGGACCAATTCGCGGAGGCCACCGAGGCGCTGCGCGCCTCGCCCGACAACCCTGGCGTTTTCTCCACGGCGCTCAAGGTCCGCGACCCAGGGCAGGTGGCCGGGCTCTGCTTCCTCGCCCGCTTCGCGCTCATGGGCTGCGCCGGTGACCTAGAGCGCCTGCTCGCGCGCCTCACCGCAGCGCCAGATCGTGATCTCGTGTGGGAGGTGGTCGAGGCCGCTCAGAGCGCAGCGCGCGAGGTGATCAAGGCCATCAGCGGCGTAGACATGGCGCTCTGCGCCGCCACGGGCACAAGCGAAGGACAGCCCTTCTTCGTCACCTCCGTCAAAGAGTCCCTCGAGACGCGCCACGCCTACCTCACGCTCCACAAGAGCATTCGGCCCAGCCTCCCACCCACCCCTAAAGAGTCGCGCGGATCCGCAGCGCCGCGGTGGCGCTCGTCAAGCTGCGCGGGCGCCCCAGCTACCCTTGGATGCGCGTCCACGACCGGCGCATCATCCACCGCCTCTTCGAGCAGCTCCACGCTTGGGTTCGCTTACACGTCGCGGAGAAGGCGAGCATGCTCGACGGTGAGCGCCTCTGGCAAGAGTGCGCGAACCTCGCCGAGATCTTGCTCGGCGTGAGCAAGCGCCAAGAGCTCAGGGCCTTCGATCATCATGTCCTCACCCGGCTCCGCACGAGCCTCGCGGTCAGGCCTGAGGTCGCTCCTCTCCGACCTCAGTTCGCGTTAGTCAGAGGTCGTGACAATGCGCTCGACGCCGCGGTCACTGAAGGCGACGCCAGGCGCGTGCTTGAGTGCATGGCGCGGGTGCTGGCTACGCTCGACGTCGATCCAGAGATGCAGACGCGCTGCGCCGGTATGCTGGAGCAGGTTCACCAACGGCTGGGCGCCTGACCTCCGTGGACGTCCCCTTTCCAGTGCTCACGCTGAGCGGCTACGGCCTGGCGTTCGATCAGCAGATCGTGCTCTCGGACGTCTCGCTGAAGATCCCAGCGCGAGGCATCGTCGTCCTGGTGGGCCCCTCCGGCACAGGCAAGTCTGCCTTACTTCGTACCCTGGCTGGCTTGAACGACGCGCAGCCCTCGCTGCGGGTCTGGGGGGACGCACGCTACCTCGGCGCGCCGCTCGCCCAGCAAAGCCGGCCGATCATGGTGGTGCAGCACGCCCGGCTGCTCACGGCCTCCGTGCTCGAGAACATCGTGTGCGAGCTGCCGAACCGTGATGAGCTCACGCGGGGTGAGCAAGTCACGCTCGTGAGCGAGCTGCTCGCGCGCTTCAATCTCGAGCACCTGACAGCTCAGCTGAGCCGCGACGCCATCGACCTCCCGCTCGGCGATCAGCGCGCCTTGTCTATCATCCGCGGCGTCGCGAGCGGCGCCGTCTTGGTGCTGGTGGACGAGCCCACCTTCGCGCTCGACCCTGAGGCTGAGGAGCGCGTGCTCGACGTGCTCGCGCGCGCGGCGTCCGATCGCGCCCTGCTGGTCGTGACCCACAACCAGCGGCACGCTCGCCGGCTGAGCGAGGACATCGCGCTGCTCGCTGGCGGACGCATCGTCGAGCAGGGCGCCGTGCTCACGGCGCCGGTCACCGAGGCAGGGCGCGAGTTCCTGCAGACGGGAAACACCTCACTCGTGAGCCCCAACGCGCGAGCGAGCGACCTCGCCCCCGGTGTCTTGCCACCTGAGCCGCTGCCCGAATCGGCGTCCCTCGAGGGGCCCAGCGCGCCGCGCCACTTCTATTGGCTCATCCCCGGCAAGCTAGCGGGCACCCCCCGGCCTGGCATCATCGACGTGGCGGCGGACGATCTCAAGCGGCTCGCGAGTATCGGCGTCACGCTGCTCGTTTGCCTGGAGGAGCAGCGCCCCATCCCAGACGAGCAGCTCGCCGAGCACGGCCTCCGGTGTCTCCACGTCCCGATGGTCGACATGCAGCCCCCCACCCTTGAGACGGCCAGCACCTTCTGCGCTCAGGTGGCTGAGGCGTTGGCGCAAGGCGAGGTGATCGCGGCGCACTGCCTGGCCGGCCTCGGGCGCACGGGCACGGCCCTCGCGCTCTACCTCGTCTCTCACGGGGTGAGCTCGCTCGAGGCCATCGACACCATCCGCGCGCTTCGGCCTTGGTCCATCCAAACGGCGGAGCAGGCGGACTTCATCTCACGCTTCGAGCGCAACCTTCACGGCGCGGGGTCCGCTCGCGCCGTCTATAAAACCAGAGAAACCACGGAGTGAACCCAATCTATGTCCCTTGATCACGCCCTCGCCAAAGCGCAGTCTAGCGTCCCCGAATGTGTAGCCACCGGCTACGTCGACATGACGACCGGCATGCTGCTCTCCATCAAAACGGTCGACTCCCACCCTCAAGAGGTGCTCGACCTGCTCGCCGCCGCCACCGCAGACCTATTCCAAGGTCAGAGCGTGACGGCGATCGAGAAGCTGTTCCGGCGCTCGCGCGGGCAGGCCGAAGACGGAGGCCACTACTTCAATGAGATCCTCGTGTTCAGCACCAACCTGCTCCACGTGTTCCTCCGCTGCAAGAAGCAGCCGAGCCAAGCGGTGACCTTCGTGTGCCGCGCTTCAGCTAACGTCGGCATGGTGCTGGCCAAGTCGCGCATGTCCCTCGCGGAGATCGAGGCGGCAGTCTAAGCCAGCAGGCACAAACCACAGTCTGGATCAGCGGGTTGGGGGGACCCGCTCATCGAGCGCGACGCGGCGTGACCACGCCCTCGCGACTCGAGAAGTTTTTCGAGCGACAGGTGCAGCTATGGCTTGCGCTGGCCGCGCTCCTCCTTGATAGTAACATAAACTGACTATTGTGCCGCTACACCTCGCGGGCGGCGCGGTCGAGGTGACAGAAATGACGACGATCAGCTACTTGGGTTCCCGCTATCAAATCAGGAGCGGCGAGTCGACGCTCGACGCGCTGGTGCGCGGCGGGGCGAACGTCCCGTTCTCATGCCGGCGCGGCTCCTGCCAGACCTGCCTCATGCGCGCCGTGACGGGCGAGCCAGGCGCTACGGCGCAGCGCGGGCTACGCCAGGAGCTGGTGGACACACACCACTTCATGCCCTGCGTTCGCCACCCGACAGAAGACTTGACGATTGAGGCGCCGGATCTCTCCCAGCTGCTGCTCAGCGCCCTGGTGAGCGGCATCAAGCGCCTGGACGAGCGCGTGGTGCGCCTCAGCCTGGAGACAGAGCGCGTGCTCGAGTGTCGCCCGGGGTAGTACATCAACCTCTACCGCGAAGACGGTCAGTCGCGGAGCTACTCCGTGCGCGGCTTGGTGGACGAAGACTACTTCGTGGAGGTGGACGTGCAGCGCGTGCCAGGCGGCGCCTTCAGCGCGTGGATCCACGAGGAGCTGCAGGAGGGTGACAGCGTCAAGGTGCAGGGGCCGCTCGGCGACTGCCACTACCGGCCAGAAGACAACGGGCGCCCGCTCATCTTGATCGGCACCGGCACCGGGGTGGCGCCGCTCCACGGCGTCGTGCGCGACGCGCTCCGCCAGGGGCACACCGGGGGGATCTGGCTCTACTTCGGGGCGCGCGAGGCGAGGTGGCTGTACGCGCACGAGGAGCTCACCGCGCTCGCGGCGCAGGGCGTGAGCTACCGCGCCGTGGTGATCGAGGGGTCGGGCGATCAAGGCGCTACCGAACGAGGCGCCCCCTTGCAGGGCGACGTGGTCACGCGAGCCTTCGCGGAGCACCCGGACGCCAGCTCAGCCGTGGTGTTCTTGTGCGGTGACACCGATCTGGTGCATCGCGCGCGCTGCGAGGCGGTGCTCGCGGGCGCGCGCCGCGACAGCATCCGCGCGGATCCATTCGAGAGCGACGTGGCCGCGCCGCCGCGCGACACCCAGATCATCGAGGGCATCAAGCCCGACCCAGAGCTGTGGGAGGCGCTCGGGCGCGGCCCCAAGCTGCGCGCCATCTTGGAGGACTTCTACGCCGAGGTGTACCAAGACGAGCGGCTGTCCCCCTTCTTCCACAACGTGACGCGAGAGCGCGCGATAGACAAACAGTACTCTTTCCTTGCGGATATGTTCGCGGGCACTAAGGATTACTTCGGGCTGAAGCCGTTCAACGCCCACCACTGGATGGTCATCTCAGATGAGCTGTTCGACTACCGGGAGGCCATGTTTGAGCGCCACCTGCGTCGACACCAGGTGCCTGAACCCATGATTCGCCGCTGGGAGCACCTGCACGAGCTGTTCCGCCGTGATATAGTGAAGAGCCGCACGCGCGGCCTGTTCTTGGAGGGGGTGGAGTACCACCTGGATCGCTTCCAAGAGGAGGTGGTCACGGTGGCCGGCTTGTGCGACGGCTGCAGCGCAGAGCTCCTGGTGGGCGACACCTGCCGCCTGCACGTCCGCACTGGACAGGCCTACTGTCAGCGCTGCGACGCGGCCGCAGCAGAGTGAGCCCCCCGGACAACGCCACCCAAGGCGCCGGTCGCCCCGCCGGACAGCGCCGGTCGCCTGCGCCTGGTGCCCCCCAGGTCCCCCGACTGAGCCGCAGCGCCACTCCAAGCGCCGTGCCCACCGTGCGCGGCGACGGCTAGGCAAACCCCCCAAAAACCCTCAAAATTGCCTGATTGACGCGGCCCCATCACGCGCAGCTCCGACCGCTGCGGCACTTCACCGCATGCATTTCCGCCCCGCTCTTGTTGAAAGTGGTTTTCATTTTCATTAAGACTTCGGCGTGAGGCCTTGGGTGCCCCGCCAGGTGAGCCTGGCGCAACGCCCCTCCTGACGGTCGCCCTTGAGATCAGCTCCAAGAGAGGATTGCTTGTGATGTCACACTCGTTCGCTTCGCTCACCATCTGGCGCTTCAGCCCCCTCGCGCTCGCCCTCAGCCTCGTGGCTACGGGTTGCAGCGACGATGATTCGGACGGCCACAACCATGGCGGCCACGGCGGCACCGCGGGTCACGGCGGCACCGCGGGCCATGGAGGCACCGGAGGCGTTGGAGCCACGGGAGGCGTTGGAGCCACCGGCGGCGTCGGAGCCACTGGCGGTACCGGCGCCGAGGGCGGCTTCTCTTCGGAGCCGCTCGTCTACACCGCGGTGATCGGCGCGGGCAATGGCAGCGTGTGCTTCGACTTTGACGACGCAGAGACGGTGGACTGTGAGGCCGCGAGCGGCGCTTGGGATCTTCGCTTCGAGGTCGCGGGGCGCGCTTGGAACATCTGGACCAACGGCGGGATCTTTGGGACCGGCGACGGCGGCGCCTTCGGGCCCATGAGCCCAGAGGAGGCCGCTGAGATCACCCGCTCCAACCAGCTCCCCGGCATTTTCCGTGACTATTTGGGCGGCATCTTCGCCACCACGCCCTGGTACAGCTACAACGTGTACGGCACCCACGACATCACCGCGAACCAGCGGGTGTACGTGGTGGACACCGGCTCCGCGCATTATCGCGTGCAAATCCTCTCCTACTACGACCCGAATGGCGTAAGCGGCATGCTGAAGCTGCGCTACGGCGCGCTCGATAGCCCCAGCTTCGAGGAGATTGAGATCGACGCGCGCGCCGGTGGCTTCGGCGTGCCTGCGGATGACCCGGCGAACAAGTTCACCTACCTCGACCTCGACACCGGGGAGCTGGTGGACATCGACGACGCCACCGCGCGCAGCACCAACACGGTGTGGGACATCGGCTTCAAGCGCTACGACGTGATCGTCAACGGCGGCGACTCAGGGCCTGGCGGGGCTACCGCGGCGGTCGCCAACACACAAGCCGCGCTCTACGACGCGGACGGCGCGCCGATCCGCGCGGCGTTCGACGCCATCACAGCCGGGCAGGCCGAGGCCGACTTCCTGGCGGTCACGAGCGCTGACGGCCTGAGCTTCGTGACCGACGTGGGCAACCCCTACATCATTGGTGACGGCGGCGAGCAGAGCTGGTTCACCTTCGAGCTCGGGCCGAACGGCCCCACCTTCTCGGCGCAGCCGGACGTCTGGTGGGCGGTGCGCTCAGCGGCTGGCAACAGCTTCGCCAAGCTGCACGTCACCGACTTGGACGCGGCGACCCACTCCTACACCGTGGAGCTCTTCGTCCAACACGCCGAGGCGCCCTGAGGCCGCTCACGACCTGATGAGACGGGCGCCCCGAGCACTCACCGCCTCCGCGCGGCGTCCGCATTGGGCAGGTACGCTGACTGTCCTCGCGCTCACCCTGAGCGCGGGGTCAGCCGCAGCGCTCACCGGCCTGGTGCAAGACGGCAGCACCGGCGCGGCGATCCCCGGCGCCGTGGTCCGGCTCCAGGCGACCTCCACGCGCACCGTCACGGACGCTGACGGTCGCTTCGTGCTGCCCGATCCGCTCGTCTCCGGCGCGCGGGTGGTGGCGGGCGCGCCGGGCTACTACTACGCCGGCGCCCCGGCGCTGGACACCGGTGAGGTCACCCTGGCGCTCGACCCAGTGCCCCACGACCCGAGCGCGCCGGTGCCCTTCATGGAGCCCTCGGAGTGCGCCACCTGCCACTCACGGCAGCACGAGGAGTGGAAGACCTCGGCGATGGCGCACGCCGGCACCAACACCTGGGTGGCTGATCTGTACGACGGCAGCGCGACGCCCGGCGGCATGGGCGGCTTCGTCTACGTGCGGGACTCGGTGCTCCGCGAGACGAGCCCCGCCTCTGAGTGCGCCGCCTGTCACCAGCCAGAGGCCTTCGCGGAGGACCCGCTCAGCGCGCTGCGGCCGGTGACAGACGAGGGCCCCGCGGTGACGCGCGGCGTGTCCTGCCTGGTGTGCCACTTGGTTCGGTCAGTTGACGAAACGCGACCCAATTTCCCCGGCATTTATCCCGGTGTGGTGGAGCTGAACCGCGGCGCCCTGGTGCGCTTCGGCACCCTGGGCGACGCCGACTACCACGCGCCGCAGCGGATGCGCGCCGCCTATCAGCCGCAGCTGTCATCGGTGGTGTGCGGCGTGTGCCATCAAGATCGGGGCGACCCGAGCGGCCACCACCGCTTCGATGGTCCGCTCTCCGAACCCACCTACCTCGAGTGGCTAGCGTCGCCCTACGGCGACCCCGAGAGCCCCCTGTTCCAGAGTTGCATGGGCTGCCACTCGGATCCGGTGGACGAGCGCTCCGGCAGCTTCGTGCTCGACTACACGCCGGGCCGCCCGCTCGGCGATCTGCGCTCGCACCGCTTCGAGGGGACCACCGCGCGTTTCCTCGAGGATGCAGTCACCGTCGCGCTCGAGGCCGAGCAGGCGGGGGACCGCCTGGTGGTGCGGGTTATGCTGACCAACCACAACACCGGGCACCACGTGCCCACCGGCGTGACCATGCGCAACATGATCTTGCTGGTGAAGGCGGAGGGTACCCGCGGCCCGCTGGTGCACCTGGGGGACGAGCGCGTGAGCCACCTCGCCGGCGTGGGGGACCCGCAGCGCGGCTACTTCGCCGGCCTGCCTGGCAAGCTGTACGCCAACGTGAACCGCGCGGCGGACGGCAGCTCCCCGGTGATGTTCACTGAGGCGACAGAGACGCTCTACGACAACCGCCTGCCGGCGCTGGCGACCGACCGCACCGAGTATAGTTTCCGGGTGGAAAACGATGAGGCGGTGCGGGTCAGCGCCCAGGTGATCTACCGCCGCGCCTTCCGTGACATCGTGGACGCCAAGGGCTGGAAGCAGGACGGCCACGGGCGGCCGCTGGCCGACTTGGCGGCGCCTCACTTCGGCCACCTGATGGCCGAAGCGGAGGCCACGGTGGAGGTGCGCGCTGAGCGAGCGAGCACCGGCTGGCTCGGCGGTGGTGGCTGCACTGTGAGCAGCGTGAGCGCGAGCGCGCCTCCCCAGGCGCCGCGGAGCCTCGCCTGGTTCATGGGGTTTGGCGTGGCGCTCGGGGGTGCCTGGAGGCGCCGCGCCAAGCGGAGCTGAGCGCAAACCTGCTCACCACGGCAGGCGTTCTGTGATAGTCCAGCCGGACGTTGCTCCTGCTGCCCGTTGTCGTTGTCACGCTCAACTTGGTGCTGAACGCGCTCTACGTAGCGGCGGAGTTCTCCATGGTGGCCGTCTCACGGCCGCAGATCGCGCGGCTCGCCGCCGGCGGCCATGAGCGCGCCGCGCGGCTGCTCCAGGTGCTCGAGTCCCCCGCTGAGGTGGACCGCTACATCGCCGCTTGTCAGATCGGCATCACCCTGACGAGCCTGATCGCCGGCGCCGTGGGTCAGGCGACGGTCAGCCCACAGCTCCAAGTGCTGCTTGAGCAGCACACCGGCCTCACCGAGGGCGCCGCCGCGAGCTGGGCGACGGTGAGCGTGCTCGCGCTGCTCACCGTGCTCCAGGTGGTCATCGGCGAGCTGGTGCCCAAGAGCTACGCGCTCGAGCGGCCGGTGCAGACGGCGCTCGCCACCCACCGACCGATGGCGCTCTCGGTCTTCATGTTGCGCTACGCCATCGCGTTCCTGAACGGCAGCGGGCTGCTCATTTTGCGCGCGTTTGGGATGCAGGCAAGCTCACACCAGCACGTCCACTCGACCGCAGAGATTGACATCCTGCTGGCTGAGTCGCGTGACAAAGGCGCGCTCAGCGACGAGGCCCACCGCCAGCTGCAGCACGGGCTGCGCCTCAGCGAGCTCACCGTGCACGACCTGATGGTGCCGCGGAGCCGCCTCGCGACGCTGGAGGTGAGCACGCCAGCGGACGAGGTGCTGAAGCGCCTCTTGAGCAGCCCCTACAGCCAGCTGGTCGTGTACCGCGGCAGCCTGGACGACGTGCTCGGCACCGTCAGCACCAAGGACGTCGCGGGGTTCGTCGCGAAGAGCGCGCCAGGCGGCCAGGTGAAGCTGCCTCCCCTCACCCGCCTGGTGCGCACGGTGCCCTTCATCCCAGAGACCCTGCGCGCCGATCGGGTGGTCGGCTTCCTCCAAGAGCGCAAACGCTCGAAGGCGCTCGTGGTCGACGAGCACGGCAGCGTGGAGGGCCTCATCACCATGGAAGACCTGCTGAAGGAGGTCTTCGGGGAGGTGCAAGATGAGCTGAAGGAGGCGAGCCCAGAGCCCCAAGCCTTGCCCGATGGACGCACCCTGCTCCCTGGCGGCATGGCGCTGCGCGAGGCCACCCCTTGGCTTGGTCAGGAGCCCGAATCAGATGCCTCCACCTTAGGCGGCTTCATCACCGAGCGCCTCGGGCGGATCCCGGTGGTGGGCGACACCGTCAGCGTGGCAGAGCTGACGCTCACGGTGCACGCCGCCTCGGAGGCGCAGGTCACCTGGGTGGCGGCGCCGAGCCGCGAGGTGGCGGAGCAGGCGCCTGACGCAGATGAGGGGGAGCCCAGCTGATGCTCACGGTGCTCATCATCGCGCTCTTGGTGCTGCTGAACGGCTTCTTCGTCGCCGCCGAGTTCGCCATCATCGGGGTGCCGCGCTCAAGCATCGAGCGTCGCGCCGCGGAGGGCAGCACCCGCGCGAAGGCTGTGCTCGCCATCTTGCGCGACCCCACCAAGCAAGATCAGTACATCGCTACCGCCCAGCTCGGCATCACCTTCGCGAGCCTCGGGCTCGGCATGTACGGCGAGCACGCGGTGGCCGTGGCCATCGCGCCCACCCTCGAGCGCGTCGGCCTGGGGCACTTCATCAGCGTGCACGGCGTGGCCTCGGTGCTGGCGCTCGGGCTCTGCACCTACGTGCACATCGTGATAGGCGAGATGGTGCCCAAGGCCTTGGCGCTGGGCCGCGCGGAGCAGTCAGTGCTCCTGCTCAGCACCCCCATGCGCTGGTTCAAGGCGCTCATGTACCTGTTCGTCGTGAGCCTCAACAAGCTGGGGGCCCTGCTGCTGCGCGCCGTGGGCGTACAACGTCAGGGAGGCGTACGGCATCACACCGCGGCGGAGCTGCGCTTCATCGTCGAAGAGAGCGTGGAGCAGGGCGAGCTGGAGGAGGAGGCCGGTGACGTGCTGATCGAGCTGTTCGAGTTCGGCACCCGCACCGCGGTGGAGGTGATGGGGCCGCGCGTCCGCGTGACCGGCATCCCGCTCGGCGCCAGCCCCGAGG
>CAYQAC010000056.1:0-29912 GCA_964415255.1 uncultured Polyangiaceae bacterium
CTTTGGAGTCGGTCAGCCACTAAACGGCACTATTAGCAGCACCGGTGCAGAAGCTGACCCGAACACTGATGGCGATGAAAACGACAACGGGGTGGATGTACCTGTCGCTGGAGCGATTCGCTCTGGTACGGTCACACTCGGCGGCATTACGCCTGAACCCACAGGTGAAGATGCTGACCCGTCTAATCCGTCCGTTGTGCCAGATGACCGTGAAAACCTGACCGTAGACTTCGGGTTCTTTACACCCACCGATACCTATAGCCTGGGAAATCGCGTCTGGCTGGATGATGGCACAGTCGGTGGAACTGCCAATGATGGGTTCCAGAATGGCGGTGAGTTCGGTCTGGTGGGCGTTGAAGTCAATCTGTATGTCGATAACAACAGCGACGGTATACCGGATGGCCCGATTATCGCTACAACGACAACGGATGCTCAGGGCTATTATCGCTTTGATAACCTGCCGGCGGGGAATTATGTGGTCGAAATCGCTGCGGTAAACTTCGCGGTTGCCCGCCCGCTGAATGGTCTAATCAGCACGCTTACCACTGAAGCAAATCCGAACAGTGACGGCGACCAGAATGATAACGGGATTGACGCAGCCCCTGGTCAACCTGTTCGCTCTGGCACGGTCACACTTGGACCTGGCGACACTGAACCCATCGGAGAAACCGACCTTTCCTCTACAGGTCAGGGCGCAGCAGATGAACGCGCCAATATGACCGTAGACTTCGGATTTATCCGCCCGTCAACAACCTACAACCTGGGCAATCGTGTCTGGCGCGATGATGATAACAACGGTCAGCATGACCCTGGCGAACCTGGGATTGATGGAGTGCTGGTACGGCTGCTGGATAGCACCGGAACTACGGAAATTGCGACCACTATCACAGGTAATGGCGGTTACTATCGCTTTGATGACCTGCCACCCGGAGATTACATCGTCGAAATTGACCGGACAAACTTCACACCTGGTGGTCAACTGGATGGACTTGCCAGCAGCACCGGTGATAACAACAACCCGACTGCCGATGAAAATGACAACGGGATTGATACCTTCGTCAATGATGCGATTCGTTCTGGTATTGTCACACTTGGTCCAGGAATGCCCACAGGTGAAGATGCCGACCCGTCTAATCCGTCTGTTGTACCGGATGACCAGGAAAACCTGACGATAGACTTTGGTTTCACAGCATCCTATAGCCTGGGCAATCGTGTCTGGTTCGATACGAACAATAACAGCCAGCGCAACAGCGGCGAACAGGGTATCGCAGGAGTCACAGTCGAACTGTATCGCGATACAAATGGCGATGGAGTCTATACACCAGGTACCGACCTGCTGATTAACACAGTCACTACTGACAGCACCGGATACTATCTGTTTACGGGTCTGACAGCGGCTGATTATGTGGTGGTTATCCCTGCATCAAACTTCGGCGGGGTGCTGAATGGCTATCACAGCAGCGGTACCACGTTAGATTTGATGGGTGTACGCAATGAAACGGCAGCGCCTGACCCTGATAATGACATTGATGACGATGATAACGGTACATGGGATACGGCTGGCTATGTTGCCAGTACAGCAGTTACCATCGGAACAGGTAATTCGGAACCCATAGGCGAAGTAGATACAACTTCGGCAACTTTCCCTGATAGCACCGCTGATGACCGTTCCAATCTGACAGTAGACTTCGGGTTCTATACGATGAGCCTGGGTAATCTGGTATGGATGGATGCCGATGATAGCGGACTGGTTAACGGGACTGAAGCCGGTATCCCTGGTGTCACGCTGGAACTGTATCCGGCTGACCCTGCCTACAGCGGTGCTCCGCTGGCGACAACAACTACCAATAGCAGCGGTCAATATACCTTTACGGGACTTGCTGAAGGCGAGTATGTTGTTCGTATCCCTGCAAGCAATTTCTCAGGGGTACTCTCTGGATTGAGCAGCAGCACCGGTAGTGGCGCTTATGAACCTGTTCCGCATGACCCGAATGATGGGATTGATAATGACGACAACGGCGCACATATTAATCCATCGTCACTGGTATCTGCAGTACAGAGCGCACCAATTCAGCTTACGCCTGGCGGCACAGGGGCAACTTCTGACCCTGTAACCGGACGCACAACCAATAATACGCTGGACTTCGGGATGCGTTCTTCTACACCGCTGGTTTACAGTCTGGGAAATCGTGTCTGGTTCGATACCAATAATAACGGTCTGCATGATGCGGGTGAACCTGGCATTGGTGGCGTAGAAGTTCATTTGCTGGATACGTCGCTGATTGCGGTAGATGTCCCAGGCGTTCCTGGTACGCCTTATGTTGTAACCACTGATGCCGCTGGCTACTATCGTTTCGATAATCTGCCGGCAGGGGATTACATCGTTCGGATTATCGAAAGTAACTTTGCACCTGGCGCGCCGCTGGAAACTCTCAATAGCAGCACACCGGACGAACTGCTGCCGAACAGTGATGTTGACCGCAATGATAATGGCGTTGGTATCACACCCATTCCGACACGTGGCATTGAAAGTGGTGTGGTTACACTGGGTGGTGCAACACCTGAACCCACCGGAGAAACTGACCTGGGTCTGGGCGCTCAGGGAACAGTCGATAATCGCGCAAATATGACGGTAGACTTCGGGTTTACACCGCCTGTTGGTCTGATTATTACTAAAGATGATGGTCTGAGCGCTGTTATCGCCGGACAGGAAACCACCTATATCATCACCGTCTACAACAATACAGAGACTGACCTTACAGATGTTGTTCTGACGGACACTTTCCCAACCACACCACCCAATGGTTTCGACCCATCTACGATTACATGGACGTGTGCAGCATCCGGTGGCGCAGCCTGCCCCGCAACATCCGGCACAGGAAATCTGGATGCTGTAAATGCAACCATTGGAAACATGCCAGATGGCTCACAGGTGGTCTATAACGCAACCGGACGTGTCTATCCGTGTACAACAGGTTGCGCTGGTAATCTGGTAAACACAGCAACCGTTGAAGCAAATGGTGTAAGTCCGGTCAGTGATACCGATACCAACGGGATTATCTTTGACCCGCCGCGTGGTGTGAAAGTCGGGACAGTGTTGTCTGATACGCTGCTGCACTGGGAAATGGTCTGGCTCAGTACCACTGACCCTGCCGTCGGTCAGACAGTAGTCATCACCGATACAATACAATCCGGTCAGACGTTTGCAGGGAATCTTTCCTGCACACCGAGCGGCGCTACAACCACCATCTCCTGTGGTATCAGCGGAAACACAATCCGCTGGGAAGGTACTATCTTTGGTGGCAATACGAACCGACTGGTTATCGGCTTTAATGTGACCGTACCAGGCAACGGCAATTACAACAACACAGCGACACTGACCCTGCCTGGCAGTAATGTCAGCGTAACGACAGCGGCAACTGTTGAAATTGTCGATGGTCAGGGTAGCAGTACCCCTGGTGGTAGCGGTGAAAAAGTGTGTCCGGTATTGACTATCGGTGTTAGCTCGCCGATTGCCATCCCTGGCACGCCGATTGATTGGATTATCTCTACTGGCAATCCGACTTCAAATCCGATGGATAATGCAATTATCACTATCCCTCTGCCGAATGAACTGGAATTGCTGGAAATCATCGCACCGCCGGATGCTATCGTCACCATCACTGATGGGGTTATCACTATCGTGATACCGTCTATGCCGCCTGGTGCGTATCCGGACATCATCATTCGCACACGGATTCGTTCGAACATCCAATCTCTGAATATCACGCTGACCGCTACCATGAATTACTGTGCCAGCGCCAGTGCGTCAGTGACAACTGTCACTCGCTTACCTGATACCGGAGAAACTCGCCCTGTATCCGGTGCAACATTGCTATTTATCACTATGATAAGTACAGCCGGACTTGCACTGGTCTTTCTGCGCTGGCGACGTTCGCTGGCACTCTAAGTAGCAAAAAGAGGGATGGCTTCGTGCCGTCCCTTTTTTCCATCTCATCCAACTAGCGTTACTCAAAGTGACCTCATCATGAACCGAGCAGGTCGTCGTTATCCCTTCTGGACGTTGATTACCCTGGGCATTATCGCTGGAATAGCTGTGCTTTATTTTCAGCAGCCCTCAGGAACACCCTCTGAAGTTACACCGATGTATCCTGCATCTGTGTCGATAATCATTGAAACCCCTACTATCACACCAGAACCTGTACAGGTCAGCACAGCTACCCCTGAACCGGATATTCCGACCGATACAGCGTTGTATATTCCCTCTCTGAGCCTGTATACCCCGATTATTCAGGTATATCTGGATGGTGTAAGCTGGGATATTCGCAACCTGGGGCGCAATACCGGACATCTCCAGGGAACACCGTTGCCAGGGGAATCGGGAAATATTGTCCTGTCCGCACACGTTGAAATGGCAGATGGTAGTCAGGGACCTTTTGCGCCGATTAAAGGCATGAAACCTGGAGATATCATTGAAGTCACTATGAAGGGCAGGCTATGGCGCTATCAGGTGTCTGAAATGCATGTCACCTCGCCGGATGATTTGTCACCCGTTTTATCTACAGGCGATAACCGCCTGACACTCATCACCTGTGGCAGCTACGATTTCTTTAGCAACTCGTACCCTGACCGTTATGTCGTTGTGGCACTTCCGATTACCTGATTTTTCGGGGATATTTTTGTGTTTCCTTTGATGGCATTCTGCCATCGTTTTTTGTTTATCCTGATAAGTCATTTCTGAAATTTTGGGATTTTATAATTTTGACTCCACCTCCCCCATCAGGGCAGGGCAGGGCAGATTTTATAATTTTTCGAACTGAGTATGTCAGTGGTATGTCAGGTACTATGTAGAGTAAAGTGCAGATTTGGGATATAAATTATTGAGCAGCAGGGCAGGGGTATACTTATCATTAATGATATTTCTGGGGATATTTTTTCACAGAAGTTTATTGAGAGCTATCAGCAAAAGACCTGTTCAGAGCGTAACTGGCAGTTACGGTATCTCTGCTTTATCAGTGCTTATTTTTGCTAATCAGAGTGTCTGATGAATATCTATAATTCGAAGAATATCAGAAAAAGTGTTACCAAATGTTCACCACTTTTTCCATGAATCAGAGTAGGATTATGGAGAAAGATTAGAAACGTAGATTTGTAGCTATTTTGATTTGCACTTTTGCAAGACTCTGGCTATATTACATAGATGTTTAACAATTGGGTCAGGGCTATAAAAGAAAAGAACCCCTTGTGGGGTTATTCTTAAATCGGGAAAACACACGGTACAAGCAGGTTAGATTGAGATAAATATCAATTCTGATTAGCCGACCGAATTCATAACCAACAGGGTGATAAAAGTTTAGCCGCTTTTGCCCTTTCAGTATGTTAACCCGATTTAGGACTTTCTGCAAGACTACTATGGACTTTTCTTTAATTGATTTCTCTAAATCAATTGCCTGGCTCCTGAAAATGGGGCAATTATGCAAACTAGCGGCACACAGAACCTGAATAATCGCGGTATCGCAAAGACAGCTATTAGCGCTGGCTGGACACAGGTTCGCTTTCAAAACACCGATTACTACAATTATCCGGTCTATGGACTGGTTTCAAATCAAATTCTGACCTATCGCCTTAAGGCATTACCTGGTCAGACGGGTGCTAAATATCTGTGGTTACAGAACAAACCCGCCAGCACCCTGTATTATCGCCACCCTGCCTTTGACCTGATAAGCGAAGTGGCAAAGGCTGATGGTGTGTTATACCTTGCCAATGGTGAACCATCGGTTCTGGCATACGTGGCAGCCGGTCTATACAATGTGATATCCTGGTTTGGTGAAGGCAGCGTCCCTGCATCGCTGGTCGATGATCTCCAAAGCCTCGGGGTAAAAGAAGTGCGTTATGCAGCAGATAAAGACGAAGCAGGTCGTAAATCTGCCGCAAAAGTACGAGATAAACTACAAGGCTCTGGCATCGTCTTTCAAGCATTGGACTGGGGCAATGCTGTAGCGGCACGTGGCGATGCAAATGACCTGTGGATAAGCTGTGAGTTTGACACAGTACAGTTCCAGCAAACCTTAAAATTACTCTCCCCACTAATTCTGCCTGAATCAGTAGAGACTCCGGTAAGACGTTTTAATGCATCAGATTTTAATCATCATCAGGCTGATTTGATTGCCAGTGTATCCTCACGTCTGGGCATTAGCGGATTTCGGGCAAATGGCTGGAGTATTCGTAATATCATCTCACCATTTCGTGATGAGAAGCATCCTTCAGCTGCATTTAACCGACAGACTGGCGTTTTATACGATTTTGGCAGCGGCGAAAGCTACTCTCTACGTGTTGTAGCAGAACGTCTGGGCATCGATTGTCACCTTGATTTTCCGCAGAAACAATCTCAAAAACCACGCTCAAGCGCAGCCTTAAAACCTGCGATTCCGTTGATTGAGCCATTCAATCCGCCGGCAAAAGAAATTCAGTATCGCTGGACATCAGATTTAGCACTGGAAGAAATCATGCCACACCGCACTCTGCTACTGCGTGCGCCAATGGCTACCGGAAAAACGGAACTGGTTAAGCGCCTGATAAACCATCTCAGCAGTCAACCATCAGAGCGCGCTGTCAGAATACTATATATTAATCATTTGAAATCATTGACTGCTAATGCAGCTGCACGTCTAAATCTTGAACAATATGATGCTATTCCAGCCGAATTTTTACCATCAGCAGCACATATTGCTATTTCCTATAACAGCCTGCATAAACTCAGACACGCTGATGGTAGCTTACCTGTTTATGACCTGGTTGTGGTAGATGAATGTGAACAGGTTCAGCCATATATAGGTGCATCTACATTTCGACCTGGGGAGGCGTTGCGAAACTATGAGATGTTGCGCGAATTATGTGCTTCGGCAAAACAGGTCTTATTCATGGATGCCCATGCCGGACAAATCAACGCTGACTGGCTAAATAAAGTGCGCGGGGATTGTCAGGTGATTGTAAATACCTGGCGACCAGAGCATGGCATAATGACGATGTATCAAACACCGGCTGCTGTTGTTGAGCAGGCTTTGCGTCTGATTGACCTGAATGAAGGCTGTGTGGTAATTCCTACAAATAGCCGAAAATTCAGTGAGACGCTTTATCACTATCTCAAAGAATATTATGGCAATGAAGCGATTCTGCTGGTCAACAGTGAAAATAGTGAAAGTCCGGCTGTTCAATACATCACCCTCCATATCAATGAGGAACTCCCGCGACTGCGAGCGTTGATTTGCTCACCCAGCTACAGTACTGGACTGGATGTGACTGCCTCAGTACGTGGTGTCTGTGGCATATTCTTTCAACAACCCACTTTACCCTCTGATAATCTCCAGATGATGGGGCGATATCGTAATGCTCAGGAACATCATGTTTATATGCAAGCCTGCGAACGTCATTTAATTACTGATGCAGATACGCTATTTAAGCATGAATTGAATCAGATGTTACGTACTTCTCAGGCAGCGGTTTTCCAGCAATATAACCTTGCACTTCATCCGCGACAAATTGAGATTTTAAAACTGCAGTCTCGTTACGAAGCCTATCGAAATCGACAACAGCAAAACTCTCTTGCGGCATTTCGACAGCTTGCCGAACATGAAGGCTATATACTTACTGACCATGAAGGTCGGGCATCTAAAATCGCAGAGCAGCTTAAAGCCAGTCGTGAAGCAGTTGAAAATCAGCGTAAAACACATATTCTAGTAGCTAATCCTGTGACCCACGATGAGCTAAAAATTCATCGGCTTAATGGCACAATCAATACTGAAATTCGTGCCGGATACGAACGTTTTTTGATTGAAGATACTACTGGAATTGACATCAATTCAACGTTATATGATGACTTTCATAAACCATCATCCCGTCAAGCACTACGACGATTCACAGATTTACAGGTGAATCGTAAACATCTGCAAGAACGTGACCGTGAACAGGCACAGATTCAGACACTTATTCGCCATCGCAGTCACTATACCGAATCTCATGACCTGGTGACTGTTTTGCTACGTCTGATATGGAATAATGATGTTTTATTTAATCTATCGGATTTTGCAGAAGAACTCACTGAATCAACTATCGAAGAGCGCTGTGGTGAATTTATTCGGGCAAATATCGGGCGGATTCAGCGAGTTATTGACTATCGCTACGACTTAAGTATAGAAACACTGGCTGTAGTACGACGTATTTTAAAGAGCGTTGGATTATTCATAGCAGGTCGTCAGGTAATGATTGAGCATAAGCGTTTTTATGTTTATCGTCTGGATGAGCTACAGCTTGAAAAAATGCAAATTTACGCGACTGCTCGCCTCAATTATCTGGAAAAAACCATTACTCAAAACACGAGAGAATATACTATAGAGTCTCGTGTTTTAAGGAGTAAACTATCGTCAACTCAACTTTCTGATGTTTTTAGACCACCAGATCAATGTGAGACACTACCAGCTATCACACCAGGGTAACGCAACCGACTCTGGTAAAATAAAATCATATCGAAAACGATCTATAAGTGGCAGAAGGCATCTTTTTAACAGACTGCCGATGATTAAGATTCGGTAAGGGGCAGGCTATGAAGACTATCACTTTTTTGAATGAAAAGGGCGGCGTGGGAAAAACAACGCTGACAACCCATCTGGCAGCTTTAATGGCGGTATCTGGTTTACGGGTGCTGCTGGTTGATATGGCTCCACAGGCACATGCAACCGTTTCGTTTGGTCTGAAAAAGCAGGGCTGTGTTTATGATTGGCTTGTACGTGAAACAGAACTGAAAGACGTTATTCGACAGCCACCTGATATGAGCGCGCTGGCAATTCCTGGTCAGCCTGTAAAAGGTCAACTTTATATCTTGCCAGGTAACGCCGAAACAGTGGGTATTCCGGCACAGGTTGATATGTATGCGCTGCAAACCGCGCTCCAATTTGTCGCAAAAACCGGACAAATTGACCTCGTACTAATGGATACTGACCCCGCTACAAGCTCGCTTGTGTCGCTGGTTTATATGGCGAGTGATGCAATTGTTATTCCCACACAGGCAGATAGCCTCAGTATTGATGGGCTGGTGACAACCGTTCAACGTGTGCAAAATTTCCCTCATAAAGAAATTCGCATTATGGGTATTGCCACTAACTTCTATGATGACCGTACCCTTTTACATCGTAAAAACTATACTGATTTAGTTCGTGCCGGACAATCACGGAACTGGTCTATCTGGACACCTATCAAGATGCGAACCGCCTTTCGTGAAGCCTCCAATTTAAGGCGTATGGTTTATACACTGGATACAAACTCTGCTACTGCCGCAGCTCGTGACCTGTTTAAAGTCGCCAGCCAATTCCGCGAGGCGCTGGCAGCTGTTTAAACTGGTGTTCATCTGGCGATACCGTAACTACCAGTTACGGTATCATTAACTTAAATTCGATTTACAAGGTGGGTTTTGGATGACGAAGAAGAAATCACAGCGCGATGTAGGCACAGCTTTTGGACTGGAAAATCTCGATACTGCGCCGCCACGTCGTCAGACTGCTGCAGAAGCCTCAAATGAGATATTAGATATTCCCGAAGCTCCGGCAGGCTTTCAGATGGTGAACTCAGATAGAATTCGCTATATCGACATCTTTAACATTCAGTCTGACCTGCGTCAGCCCCGTCGTACTATCCCATATACGCTGGGACGGCTACCAGCGACAGAAGATCTACCTGCGTTTCTTAAAAAATTGGCACAGTTAGCTGTTGCCAATGTTCCTGCATTGCTGGAGACAGAAACTGATGCAGACCGTCCGCAACCTCTGGGGGCTGCCGAATCTGCTTTATTTACATTGACTGACCTTGCTGCCAGTATTCGGCAGGATGGGCTATTGAACGCTATCACAGTGGTTGAAAGTGGTCATGGTAGCTATATGATTGAAACGGGTGAACGGCGATGGCTGGCTTATCATCTGCTATATGCAACTTATGGTAGTGAACCGGTGAATTATCGTCTTATTCCAGCGCGAGTGATGCCAGAGCATGATGTATGGCGGCAGTCGATGGAAAACAATGTGCGTGAGAATCTGAATGCAATTGCCCGCGCCCGACAGTTTGCCTTATTGCTTATGGATTTATATGGTATGCGTAATTTTCAGCCAATGGAGACATTTACGCATGAGCAGCTTTTCTATGCACAGGTATCCGATGGGCAGGAATGGCGTATTCCACGTGGTAAAACAGAGAAGATGCTTGTTGCAATGGGACTCAAAAGCGATGTACAGCTTCGGCAATACCGCGCACTATTACGATTACCTCTGGATGTATGGATACTGGCAGATGACCGTAATATCCCCGAATCTGTATTGAGAGATGCCGTTCTCACTGCTGGAGATGATAATAAATGGTTGCTTCGGATTTTACGGGAATATGGAGCGCTGCCATCGTCACCAGACAGAGGGTTTGAATCTGGTGGAACAAATGAGAATTTTATGTCACCTGACCAGGATCCAGCAGAGGTTATCCGAACTCGTATTGAAGCGTTCTGGCGTGATTTCTATCGATTTCGGCAAAAGCAGCAGCGTTTTATCGAAAAAGCGCAACCTGAAGAACGTACTCAGGCAATACTTGCTCTGCGGCAGATGATAGAAGATATTCAAAATCGCTGAATTTTTCGTAAAAAGAAGCCTGTCGGGGCAAGACAGGCTGTTAAGATATAGTTATCTTAGCGCGGTACAGTTTTCACCAGCCACTTTACTGCCTCATCATATTGATGCTCTGTAAAAAGACGTAGATTCATACGTAAAAAGCGCCGTCCCATTTCGGAAATCATGCCAGATACAATATTGTTTGAGGTAAGAATAGCGATAGGCGATTCAGGACTTTTATTGGAATCCCACCGAATTGCCGGAGGAACTTTCGAAAATACATAGCTCAATGGTGATAGTCCTCGACTGGTATCAATCAGAACAGGACGAGGGATGCCAGCAGGAGCAACTTCATACATGGCTTCAAGCGCTTTTACAAAAGCATCCACCCCTGCCCGTGTGAAATCGAGAATGATAAACTCGTGAATCCCATTTTCATGAATTCGGTAAATACATAAATTTTCAAATTCGGTGATAACTTTCATTTTGGAAAATCTCAATCAGTGGGATATATAACTCATACCGCCCTGGCTTCGATACCAGACGGTAGATTTTGCCTGTAAATTTACTGTGTTAGTGGCTGAAACGGTAATCGGATTAAATATGTTCCTTGAGCAGTAACCAGTCAATTGCCTGCCGACGTTGTTGCGGGGTAAACATCTTCAAATTAAGCTGCAAAAAATGCTTGCTCATTTCGCCGATAATATTTGCCACAGCGCCGCCAGGTGAAATGACTGCAATCCGCGCAGTACGAGTAATCCAGTCTGTTTTAACGGCTGAAGGAAGCTGCGAGAACAAATAATTTAATGGTAAAACCCCTGCACTGCTGTCGATAAGTACAGCAGATGACCTGTCATCAGGCAGGCGATGATACATCATTTCAATCGACTGAACAAAAATATTAACGCCTGCCCGTGTAAAGTCCTGTAAAATAAATTCGTGAATCCCATTCTCATGAATTGCATAATGACCATGAATATCTGGTAGAGCAGTCATTTTACATAATCTCAATAGGTTCTTTGTGTGTTTCCAGCCATTCAAGCGCAGCTTTGTTCTGATGAAGGGTGAAAATCCGGCATTTTAGACCACTAAACAGGCGCAGCATTTCAGAGATAATGCTGGACATCCTGCTGGATGGCAAAATAACGGCTACCGGTGATGCATGTTCACCATTTCTCAGCCGGACAGTTGTCCGTAGCCGCATAAAGAGATAGTTTAGGGGCGGGACTCCTCGTGTACTCTCGAATAGTACAGGTCGCGCTGTCCCAGGTGGCACAACATCATACATTTCTAGAAGCCGCTTAACAAATTCATCGACTCCTGCGCGACTGGGTTCAAGTAATACAAACTCATGCACGCCATCTTCCGTTATACGATAGGTACACAGGGTTTTGTTAGATGACATTTGACCCACCTCTCTACAACGATACAAATAACTGCTTTAAACGGACAATAACCACTCAAAGGCTTGCCGACGTTCTTCAGGTTTAAAAATACGCACATGTAAATGAGGAAATATCCGTACCAGTTCTGCCACGATTCCAGCGATGATACCGCTTGGCATAATCACAGATACCTTTGACGGGTTTTCACCAGGTTGTAATCGGATAACTGTCCGTAGCTCTGCAAACAGATAACTGATAGGTTGTAATCCCTTGCTGCTATCTACCAGGATAGGGCGAGAAATACCATAGGGAACGCGGCTATACATCTCTCTGAGCGCCTCGATAAAAGCATCAACTCCAGAGCGTGAAAATTCCATCATGATAAATTCATGCACGCCGTTTTCTAAAATCGTATACTGACACTTCTGTCGCATAGCTGTAATGGTATTCATGCTGCTGTGTCCTTCAGACTATGAGCCAAGCCATGCTATAGCGTCTTGACGTTCGGTTGGAGTAAACAGGCGAATATAAGTTTGCGGATACGCCCGCATCATCGTCCCTACAATCGTAACCATAATGCCCTGTTGCAACAGGATAGCCACTCGTGCATGGTCGCCCCATCCAACAATATCCAGAGTCTTGAACTTGCGAACTGCATAAGCAACTGGCATTGTTCCATTGCTGCTATCAATCAGTAACCGATGAGAAGCAGTATCAGAAAAAGGGCGTTGTTCATCGACCATCGCCTGAAATACCACCGCAAACTGCTCTACACCGGCACGAGTGAAATCACGCAATACGATTTCGCGCAGCTTATTTTCATGAACAATGAATTCATGAGTTTTTTCAAGTTCCAATGTGCAAACCTGTCTCGAAAAATTGAGAAAGTTTAAATATCCTTTATTACTGAACCTTAACGTCAATGTAAAGTTAAGATTTAGTAATATCTATAAGTATATTCCCTAAATATTCTGAACGGTATGAAAGTATGATGAGTGGCGATTTTGAGGGAGAAATGTCATCCTGGCGGGTCAGCCAGGTGACATAAATGTTTCAAAATTCTAACAACCAGGCGATAGCAATGTCACGTTCGGTTGCTTTAAAGAAGCGGATTTGCAATCGGGGAAAAACTCGTGCCAGACCACCAACTACATTGGCGAGAGTGTGTGATTGCATCACCATTGCCAATCGCGAGCGAGCATTTGAGTTGCCATGTGGTAGCGTTCTTAATCTTGTAAATAAATAACTGATAGGATGCATCCCCCCGCTGCTGTCTATTAAAACAGGTCGCGGTGTATCGATGGGAAAATTACGGTGCATTTCCTGAATAGATTCGATAAATGCATCAACACCCGCACGGGTAAAATCTTTTAGAATAAACTCATGTATACCATTATCCAGCAGACGATATTCACAGAGTGACATCAGCTAAAGCTCCTGTTAGATAAAATGAAATTTAATGTGCGTCTAATCTTAATTAGAACCTGATTTAGAGCTTTTAAAAATTAAGGCACACCAAAATCCAGGGCTTTACGTTAATAAAAGTAATCATGGTGATGGCTTGCGAAGATGTATTGGAAGGTGAATGGTAAATATACTGCCCTGCCCTGCTCCGGTGCTGTGTGCTTCAATCGTTCCACCATGTTCATGAATCAACGCCCGCGCAATTGCCAGTCCCAGACCAGCGCCGCCTTTACTACGACTGCGTCCACTATCCACGCGGTAAAAGCGCTCGAAAATATACGGTAAATATTGTGCTGCAATGCCCGTGCCGGTATCACTGATGCTTAAGTGCACGCCTGATATATCTTCAAACAGACAAATTTTAATGCATCCCCCCGCAGGGGTATGAGTTAGCGCATTACTCAGCAGGTTTCCTATGACCTGACCCATTCGACCTGAGTCAGCCTGTATCCACAGTGGAATAGAGGGTATCTCCGTTTTAACCAGTAAATGTTCAGGCTCGGCAAGTGTGGTAAACAGGGTTATCTGTTCCTTTAGGTAAGCTGTCAGGTCAAACACATGCGGATAGAGCATCAGCTGATTGGCTTCTGCCTGACTCAATTCGTGAAGGTCATTAACCAGTCGGCTTAACAGCCTTGTCTGGTCATATAATCTGCTGATTTCCTGCTTACTCATGGGGTAAACATCATCAATAATCGCCCGTAAATTGCCCTGAATCACGCTCAAAGGTGTCCTCAATTCGTGGGCAACATCGGCTACAAGATGTTGACGCAGTTTTGCAGATTGTTCTACGCGTTCAGCCATATCATTAAATGCCTGTGCGACAGCTGCAATTTCTGCGGTTCCCTGAATTTCTACGCGTTGATATAGCTGCCGCTGACCAATTGCATGAGCAGCAGATGCCAGCCGATTCAGTGGTGCAGCCAGTGTCCGGCTGACCAGTACACCGAAAATCACGCTGACGACCCCTGCAATCACTGCTACCGCGCCCATAACACGTGATAGATAATCCACCAGCAGCTCAAATGCCCCTGGTGGACGTGTTGGAGAAGCTCTTGTTGCCATCACCCGCAAATATCCACCTGGCTGACCCTCTACGGATAACGGCACAATCTCCGCAGCGTCACTTGTGGTTGCTGCTACAATGTAGGGGTGTTCAACAGGAGAAAATAGAACGTTTTCGCCTTTTTCATCCCCTGCAATAATCGTTCCGCTGTTATCGACCAGAGAGATAGATATTGTGTTGCTGGCACGTATAAAATCCAGTGGCATCCCATTATTTAGCAGGTAGGATTCAACACCATTCCAGCTTTGATTCTGTGCATAAAATCCTGATAGACTATCAGCCAGACCGCCAGGCGATTCTATCTCACGGACAACAACTCCCACAGGCACACCGGCACGCAGCGCAAAAATACTGCCGATGGAAAAAATCAGCAGGCTAATTACGACGGCAGCGCTAAATGCCAGACTAAGCTGTATCCAGAGTCGATTCATAGTTCACTTCCGCTGAAACGATATCCAACACCGTATACAGTTTGGATATAAACAGGTTCGCTGCTATCCACTTCGATTTTACGGCGCAGGTTTTTAATATGGCTATCAAGTGTTCGTTCCAATCCTTCGTGGTCGTAACCCAGTACCTGCTCAATCAGTTCTGAACGTGTAAATGCATACCCTGGATTTTTCATCATGACCCGCAGTAAATTAAATTCCGTTGGGGTAAGGTCAACACTTTGCCCCCGTGAGAGAAGCCTGTGCTGAGGTAAATCCATTATCAGCCCTTCATACTCCAGCAGCGTTTTAGCAGGATATTCTGCCATTGTTCGCCGCAGCACAGAACGTACCCGCGCCACGACTTCACGCGGATTAAACGGCTTGGTAATGTAATCATCAGCCCCGATTTCCAGCCCGTGAATTTTAGCGCTATCTCCTATGCGGGCGGTGAGCATGATGACCGGAATTGTGCTTAATTGCGGGTCACTACGGGCAATACGTGTAATTTCATGCCCATCAATATCCGGCAGCATCAGGTCGAGGACAACCAGTGCGGGTTGTGTCTGGTGCATCAATTTAAGGGCGGTTGTTCCGTCTGTGGCAGAAATCACAGCATACCCTGCCTGCTCCAGATATGCTCGTACCAGCCGAACAATCTCCGTATCATCATCGACTACCAGAATAGATTGAAGAGGTGTTTCTGATGAAGCTGGTATCATGGTTTTTGCTCCTGTGATTTTTATCATGATAGCCATAAAGGTAATCAAAAAACACTGCTTCTCATGTCATATAATGAGCGTTATACGACATATAGATAGTTGATGCGGACATTAAAAAAAAACCGGAAAAAGTTCGGTCACGGATTATATACAGTTAAGCTATTTAATCTTTGCCTGATGTGAGGATAGTCAGTATGTTTGCTCTAAACCAATTATTCAAGATCGCGGCGAATTTTACGAATCTGTTCCAGCGCGACCTGGATACTCTCTACATGATGTATCAATCTACTGACTTCGGGGGTCATCTGTTCGCCTATACGATGAATCACCTGAATAAAGAGGTCAGGCTGAATAAAATACATCAGCCCCATGTTATCGGGGAAGTTCTGGTCTGCGACTTTTAACCCATCCCATAGATTACCGTCTGGCATGCCTTTACCGCGCATTATCTCAACAATCCAGTCTACCCGATGAGGCTTAGTAGCGGTCATTTGCTGAGCGATGGCGATAAAATCAAATAGCTTTTGCCAGTGTTCACCAGGGTAAAACTTAAAGTAAAGAATGGTTTCATCGTCGTTATACCAGATAATGTCAGATTTCATCATCGTACTCGATAATATTTTCAGATTACATTTTCCATTATATGAAGATACAGAGCCGCTGAAATGATGGTTTGATGAGTCTGAATGTGGCATAAACTATTTTTTATCATGACGTGTACTGTTATGGAAATGAGGGTATTTTTTAGCACAATAAACAAAAAAAGCCACTGAATATCAGGGCTTTTGAGGATGGGGAGTGAGGCTGCCGGACTTAACCGGCTCGATTTTCTTCAATACGGCTTTCGTAGATATGTTGTAATGCTTCTTCAAGAGTGTCTACTGTCCGCATTAAGCGGATAGACTGTGGAATAGCAGTTTGTCCGATACGTTCCATCAGGCGTGTAAACAACCCTGGATTTACAACATATAACAGCCCTGTATTGGCTGGAATTTTTTGATTTGCTGCCCGTAGCATAGCCCAGGGATTACCACGCGGAATTGTTTGATTATTATCTCCCGAGTAAATCCAGTCTACACGCCAGGGTTTTTCACTCATTAATGCCTGTCCCTTTTCCATCGCAGTAGCTAAATCATTCCACGTATAGCCAGAGCGAAAGCTAAAGACAAGGATGGTTTCCTCTTCATCAAGCCATGATAACTCAACAGTCATTCATTCTTCCGAACTTTTAAATTGAAACGATATTTTATTATAAACGATATATTAAGTTTGTGTAGTGTCATGTGGGGCATAATTATTTAGATTTAAGTAATCTTTATACTTTTTTTGTGCATAAAATTGTTGAGTGTGATTAACTGCCTGTTTGTGGCAGGTTGAGATAAAAAAAGTCGGGTATCGAACCCGACTTTTTTCGTGGGTTATAGCTATGAAGCGCTCTGTACGCTGATCGGTTGCTGAGGATTTGGGCTTGAACGGAATTTAAGCGCAAATTTTACGCCTTCTTCCACAATCGGCGGAATTAGACCGATAACCAGCAGTGTCGGTAAAATCGTACCTGGGACAGGTGTCATACCAACTGGCAGGACATAAATAGCCAGTAGCGCAATCGCCAGTGTAACCACAGCGGCAATCAGACTCCATTTATTGGTAAAGAAGCCAATTTCCCAGATGTTATAGCGTAGACTACGGGCGGTAAAAGCGCTCCGCAGGATTTTCTGAGCCATGAACGCGATAAATACAGCGGTTTGCTGAATTGCCAGCGCTTCATCGCCGTTAATATCCAGCCCCATTGCGGCTGTTTCGTTACGGGCAGTCAGGAACGCGATAATCATGATAATTGTAGCAACCACGCTTTGCAGCCCGATACTAAACCACATATACGGGATAATTACAGGTTCATCAGCGGGACGTGGCGGTTTTTCCATCACGTCTTTTTCGGCAGCTTCAGTTGCCAGCGCGATACTCAGCCATGAATCTCCAAGCAGGTTAATCACCAGAAGTTGAATCGCGGTCAGGGGTGGTGACCAGCCCATAATCGCTGCCACGATAAACATCCCGACTTCTGCGCCGTTGGTACTCAATAGCGCATGAATATACAGACGTGCGCGATAGAGAATTGTTCGCCCAACCTGTACCGCGCTGGTGAGAGCTTCATAGCTGCCTGTCAGAACAGCACGGCTGACCGCTTTTGCCAGTTCTGTACCAGTAGACATGGCGATACCAACATTGGATTGTTTGATTGCCAGCGCATCGTTCACACCATCCCCGACCATAGATACCAGATGACCGGCACGCTGGAGCGCAGAAATCAGGATTTTCTTGTCCATCGGTGTCACACGCGAGAAAATCGAAGCTTCAACAATCCGATTAATCTGCTCGGCGGTGAATTTTTCAGCATCGGTGATATTCGGGTCGCCTGTTGCGGCAATCATTTTCTGCAATTCGTGGCTTTCCAACACCGCTACAGAACGTTCTGCGGTAGGGGTAATCAGCCCAATTTCACGGGCAATCGACATCGCAGTTAATGGACTGTCACCGGTAATCATTTTTACGTCGATGCCTGCCCTGCGTAGTGTTTTAATGGTGTCAATGACTTCATGGCGTGGCGGGTCAGAAATAGCTACCATGCCCAGAAAAGTCATATTGTTTTCATCTTCGCCGGTCAGGTCGCGAACAGGTTCATCCCAGGCTTTATTTGCCAGCGCCAGTACACGATAGCCTTCGCTCTCATAAGCTGCCATCTGTGCATTGATTTTCACCTGGTCTTCGACTACCAGCGGGCGCAGCGTGCCATTGTCGTAAATATTGGAACACAGCGGCAAAATCAGGCTTGGTGCGCCTTTTAGGTGCATGGTCGGCGGCTGGTCAGGAATTTCATCCAGGGTAGACATGCGTTTACGGAAGCTGCTAAAGGGAACTTCGCTTTTACGATAAACGCGCAGGTCGGGTGTAATGGGACGGCTGGCTTTAGCAACCAGGCGACCAAGTGCTTCATCAGTAGGGTCTTTGAGATTGTTGGTATAACGCGCAACATCCAGCAAACGGCTGAGTTCTGGTGAAATATGTGTCCAGTTCTGGTCTTCGATGCGGTGGCTTCCGGTGGTGGGTTCCCAGAAGTGCGTGACAGTCATTTTACCGTAGGTAATCGTTCCGGTTTTGTCGGTGCAGATGATACTGACGGAGCCCAGACCTTCAGCAGCGTATTTCTCGCGGATAATAGTCTGCTTGCTGACCATTTCACGCGCACCAAGCGCCAGTGCAATCAGGATAATTGCGCCGAGAGCTTCAGGGATAAAAGCGATTGCCAGCGCAACAGCGACGATAACAGCATCCTGAAGCGGGTAATTCTGGAAAGCGACATAGATAAAAATCACCAGCAAACAGACAACCAGTGTTCCGTAGAGCAGCATTTTACCGAGATTTTCAAGCTGTTCTTGCAGCGGGGTTAGCACGTCCTCGGTTTTATTGAGGTCTTTCCAGATTTTCCCCAGTTCACTGTTCACACCTGTAGCGGTTACAGTGGCAGTCAGGTTACCGGACATGATGAATGAGCCGCCCAGAACCATATTGTTTCGTTCAGCCAGCGGGGTGTCCGCTGTCAGAACACGTCCCGCGTTTTTATCCATATCGCGGGGTTCGCCGGTGAAAATTTGCTCATCGGCAGTGGTATTTACGGCTTCGAGAATACGTCCGTCCGCAGGCACTTTATCGCCCTGCCCCAGCAGGATAATATCACCTGGTACAAGCCGCTGCGCTTCAATAATCAGGCGTTCGCCGTCCCGAATCACGGTTGTTTTTTCGACCTGGAGCTTTTTTAGCTTTTCCATTTCCTGATTAGAAAAATAGTCAGTATAAAAGCCGACCAGTGTCATAAATACCACAATCCCCATAATCCACATTGCCTGCTGGAGTTCTGTAGGATTTCCTTCAATAAGACCAATGATTGCGCTGGCAGCCGCCGCAATGGTCAGTACCAGAGCAAGCGGGTCTTTAAAGGCGTTAATGAGACTTTGAAGCAGCCCTTCCTGCTCTTCTTCCGGCAGACTGTTATCGCCAAAGCGGGCTGTTTGTTTTTCAGCAGCCGCCCGACTTAACCCGCGTATGGGGTCAGTTTGAAGTTTTTCGACTGCTTCTTCAGGGGTAAGTGTCCACCATGCCGTATCAAGCAATGGGTCAGTAACTGCGGGTTGTTCACTCATACTGGTTTCTTTCTGCAAGTTATCAGAACGTTGTCGCCACGTACTAAACCGGCAGTTAAAACCAGCGGAATCAACGATACGGGATATTTAGAACGAGTAGACATGTGCAACATTACGCCCGTTTCAGGGGTTTATCCCCCCCCAATTTTCGGGGGTTTTGTATTAATTCGGGCTATCAGTGCGTCTGAAAAACAACGATGATGTTGTATTCGTATTTAATCAAAATGTCTATATAGCGAATGAGAACCTGCCATGAGTGATAAGTTATCAGCGGGCAGCCCCGCACCCAATTTCACCCTGCATAATCAGAATAATGAATTGGTCAGTCTGTCAGATTTTCTGGGGAAAAAGACCATAGTTCTATTTTTTTATCCGGCAGATAACACACCAGGCTGTACTGCCGAAGCCTGCTCGTTTCGGGATAGCTATGAAGATTTTACCGACGCAGGCGCAGAAGTCATTGGCATCAGCGGGGGTACAGTGGAAAATAAACAGTCATTTATTCTCAAAAATCGACTGCCCTTTACCCTGTTAAATGACTCTGACTGGTCAGTTGCTAAAGCATACGGTGTGGGCAGCAGCTTTATGATTCTACGTGACCGTAAAACCTTTGTCATTGACCGCACAGGCATTGTTCGGCATGTATTTTCCAGCATGTTTAATATGGCGCAGCACTCACAGGAAGCGCTGGATATTGTAAAAACACTGGAAAAAGAGGTCATTTCATAGCACCGTACCGGGTCGATTTTTTGCCGCTATATCATCTAAAAGTGCCAGAGTTCCTGGCTCTTTTTATACCTTTTATGGTTACAAAATTTATTACAAAACGAAAAAATACAACGAAAAAATTCGTTTTATATCGTAATATTCAAAAAGTTGTTAAAAAATATTTCAAAGGTTTTGATACTGTAATATTTATGGTACTCAAAATAATTTGTATATCAACAATTATTCGGGGCAACAATGTTGCAAAAAATAGCCTGCCGAATTTGATATATTAAGTACGAAACAACAAAAAAAACACTATAGTACCTGTCTAAAAATGACAAATGACCACAATTTTTCTGGTTATATCAAACCATAAATCAACGGAAAATAAATCTAAACCATGACAAATCTTAACATGGTAATATTTAGAACAGGTGAGAATTCAGTTATACTTACGATTGTAACGGAGTCTTATCAAGGGTTATGCGTAGTTGGGGAGCTATAAATAACCGGAAGTCGGGACGCTGACTCATCATTATGTCGTGCTTTTCATTCTCAGTGTCACTTTCCCGTTTCTAAACGATAACTCCGGCTCACTTTTCAATCTATCTTAATTTTAGACAGGCGGGTATAGAACGCGATGTCTTTTAATACATGTTTGCATAACCTGTTGAGACAAAAGCAAGCACTCAGAGGGCTGATTGTGCTTGTACTTGCATTTCTGGTGATATTGCCAGTATACGCCCAGGATACCACGCTGATTCTCACTAAAACGATAGATGGGGGCAGCGAAGAAGCCGATGTCGGGCAGATTATCCGGTATCGACTTCGCTTTGCGTGCAGTAGCCTGGTAACACCCTGCGGCGCGCTTGAAATCATAGATGAATTGGCTGATAACGTCACTTATGTTGCAGCTGAATCGTCCATACCGGCAGGCTTTTCGCTGGTTTATGATGGTGGTACAAATACCATCACGATTACTAAAGATAATCCGACAACAACACCGTTTCTTGATGGTACGCAGTTTGATGCGGTGATTGCTGTACGGGTCAATTATGACTATGACCCCGATAATGACGAAATCGAAAACGCGGCTTCGGGGCGGATTCAGCCAGGCGGTCAACCCTGGTCACCTGTAGTCATCAGCACCGCACCGGATATTGAGATTCGTCCACCCGTGATGGACTGGGATGTAACTAAATCCCAGGTGAGTCCTGACATTGAGCCAGCGCTGGATAGCGACGTTATCTATCAGATAAACGCCTGCCCTGTCGGTGCTGTGGGTAACATGGCTCTGAGCAATATTACGGTTGTTGATACACTGCCACCAAATGCGTTATTAATCAGCGCGGGTGGTGGAGTCTATGACGCAGGCGCTGGCACAGTGACCTGGACAGAAGCGGGACCTGTTGTGCCGCCGGATTGCGTGAGCCGCACAATTGTGATTCAGTACCCTTCTACTCATTTTAGTGAAGGTGACCCAATCCAGAATACTGCCACTGTCAACGCCACATATTCCAATAATGGCGGTGGGACAACAACTGGTGTGATTGGCACAGGGGAAACACCGGATGATGATGAAATTTTTCCGCCCACTTCTAATGTCAATTACAATAAATCGGTATCTGGCAACCCTGTAGGGAATACCGGAACAGGGCGTTTCTCACTAAATTTAGATACAAGAATATCTAACGCACCCAATCAGGGTGTGATATTGCATGATGTCATGCCGCCACAACTGGAAATTACAAATATTACCAGTGGTACATGGTCGAATACTCCAATTCCAGTAGAAGCAACCGTTGAATATTTTGACGGTTCAACCTGGACATTGCTCTCTGTTATTGATGGTAGTGATATTTCCTGGGCTGCACCAGCGAATAATATCCAGGAACTGCGCTGGACATTCCAGTATCAGGATACTGCTACATTAGCCTGGATGGATGGATTGCCGCCTGGATGGTCATTTACAACAAGTCCAGAAATCCGCTTTATTCCACGCAGTGGGCATCCAACCCTGCCTGATGCCGTTGCTGGCAATACCTATACAAACTGTCTGCGTGTTGACTGGGTTGACCCGCAGGGTATGCCACGCAATGAAGCCTGTAATAACCGGAATGTTACCATTCAGAGTGATTTTGCCAGTGTGAACGTTTCTAAGAATGAAACGCCTGGTGGTAGCTATGACCCGTTGATATCTGATGTTGAAAACATAGATATGTTTACGTCAGATGCAACTTTGCTGGCAAATGATATGGTTCGGTACACCATTACGGTTGAACTGACCGAACGTTCATCAGCAGACCTGATAAATCCATTTATTCAGGATATTCTTCCGATTCAGCTTGAATATATGGGAACAGGGAATATTTATCTGGATGGCGTGCCTTACACTGGTGCAGTAGATTTTGATGACTCGAATCTACCGACGTTGACCTGGGATTTTGACGGATTAACGATTACTCGTCCCACGCTGGGTAGCCGTAGCTTAACCGTCGAATTTTATGCACGGGTCGTTCCAGGAACACTTCCAGGAGCCTACTCCAATCAGCTGAACTTCGTTTCTGACACGCCAGGTTCACAGGGTATGCGATGTGAATCAGGTGATCCGTTACTAACGGATGGAAGTGACATTGACGGGGATGGCATTACCGGTGAAGCACGCTGTAATGGCAATGATAGCTTTGAAGTAGAGCTTTCGGCAGCGCTGCGTGGCGAAAAGTGGATTCGTTCTACACATAGCTCAAATGCACAGATTTTGAACAGTACCACGATGCTGCCTGATGCCACCTGCCCTGAAAATAATCACGCAGGTTTAGGAAGCAGCGCAAACCCCTTTACGCGCTTCCCGTGTATCTCACAGGCATTTCCCGAGGGCGCACTTGGACTGAATGAATTTGTTCCCCCTCCTGCTGATAATACGCTGGATGATTTTGAATACAGCCTGCGAGTATTCAATGATGGTAACGCGCCGATGGTGGAATATGTGCTGTATGACGTTCTGCCTTATGTGGGTGATAATGGCTCAGGCGGGGCGCTGGCAAATTCGGCACGTGCGTCACAATTTGCGACTGTTCTTAGAGGTCCTATAGAATTCATCAGTGGACCTGCCGGTGTCACTGCCGGACAATTTACTATCTCATATAACACATCGGAAAATGCCTGCCGTCCAGAAGTATTTGACATGGCTACTGGTACACCTAATGTTCCCGCCAGTTGTGATAATGGCTGGGTTGCCGCAGGTGCGGTTGCCGAATGGAGCAGTATTCGGACATTCCGTATTCTCCTGAATGCTAATCAATCAATCCCCCAGTCATCAACTGACCCTGTCGTTTTCAGTGTGCCGATGTCTATTCCGTCAGACCAGGGACAGCCCGGACGAATTTCGTGGAACTCATTTGCTCATGTCGGTGCATATCTGGCTAATGTAGCTGACCCTGCCTCTGCTCGTCACCTGCTGGCATCAGAACCCCGTAAAGTGGGTATCACTGTTCCGGTACGGATGAGCATTGGGAATCGTGTGTGGCGTGATGCCGATAACAGCGGCACGATTAACCCGCCAGATAACGCCAATCCAGGAATTCCAGGCGTTACTGTTAATTTGTACTCAGCCTATGATCCAGCTCAGCCTCCTGTGTTTATTACAAGCACAACCACTGATGCAAACGGGTATTATCTGTTTAGCAATATTCCAGTACGCTCTGTTGCCCCTGGTGAACCCAATCCGAATAACTATGTTATCGGGATTCCTGCCAGTAACTTTGTGTCTGGTCAACCACTGCATAACCTTCGCAGCAGTACGGGTGCTGGCGCAATTCCAGTCACAGACTACACAGCCCCGCCTGCTGGAACAGCTGACAGCGACGATAACGGGATTGACCCTGCTACTTATGGGAATGAAGTATTTAGCGCGCCATTCGAGCTTACTCCCACAGGGATGCCCACCGGTGAAACAATCTCGAATATTGCAAATAGTGAGGACACATACGGAGCATATGGTCGCGGTTTCAATGCCGAAACAGACCGTGCCAGTAATCTGACGGTAGACTTTGGTTTCTATAACAATGAAAACCGCTTCAGTATCGGGAACCATGTCTGGCTGGATAATGGCACAGGCACAAACTTGAATAATGGTGTCATGGATGGTGATGAAATTGGCGCTGTCGGTGTGCGTGTGGAACTCTATCGCGATGGTAACAGCGATGGTATTCCACAGGAAAATGAACGTATGCGTTATGACATCACCGATGCCCTGGGCTTCTATCTCTTTGATGAGTTAGACCCTGGTAACTATTTTGTGGTGGTTGCCGCCAGTAACTTTACTCCAGGCGGGGCGCTGGCTGGCTGGCACAGCAGCACAGGTGCAGGCGGTGAGTATGTTAATCCGTTAATTGGCGTTATAGACCGTGACGATAACGGTATCGACAGCCTGACACCAGCCGCGACAATTCCTGGCGAAGCCAGCGGTATTCGTAGCGCTATGATTGTGCTTGATGTTAGTACAGCCACTCCCACTGGAGAAACTGACTTAAGCGGTCATAACACCCCTGGTACCAATGAACATAACCAGACAAACTGGGATGGTCCAGGTTCAATGGGGCGCTTTGGAGAAACAGATGACCGCAGCAATCTCACAGTAGACTTCGGATTTATCCCGCCATTGAGCATTGGGAATCGTGTCTGGCACGATAATGGCACAGCAGCTACCCCATCAGGGATTGACCTCACTCTATTTGATGATGGGCTGTTCAACGGTTTAGAAGAAGGTATTGAAGACGTTGACCTGACGCTGTTCCGTGAAAATACGCCAGGAATATTTACTGCATATCGCACCACAACCACTGATGATGATGGTTATTATCTGTTCGATGGGCTGCCACCTGGAAATTATCAGGTGCGTGTTGATGCCAGTAACTTTGCAGCAGGTGGAGCGTTACAACATCTCCGCAGCAGCACAGGCGTAAATAATGCTCAGGATATGGATAACAACGATAACGGAATTGATGATGCTGGATACCTGAGCAATGGTATTCGCAGCACTACCTTTAACCTGACTTATCGTGACCAGCCGCTACAAACCGGCTCCCCTGCTGATGAAATAGATATTCCTGGCAGCGGATATGGTGCAAATGGACGCGGGGTGAATGGCGAAGAAGATAGAAACAGTAATCTGACGCTGGACTTCGGTTTCCTGGCAGCTTACAGCCTGGGGAATCGCGTCTGGCTGGATAATAACAATAATGGTCAGATTGATGGCAGCGAAGCAGGTATCGACGGTATCACAGTTAACCTGCTGAGAAATAATGTGGTTATTGCAACCACAACGACAGCAGCAGGTGGTTATTATCGTTTTGATAATCTACCGTCAGGCGATTATATGGTGGAAATCGCTGATACCAACTTTGCGGCTGGAAATCCGCTGGAAGGTCGCCTGAGTAGTACTCCCACTGTCGCAAATCCGAACACGGATACAGACCACGACGACAACGGAATTAATCCGGCTACCCCGGGTCTTGCGGTACGTTCAGGGACAGTCACGCTTGGGTCAGATGCAAATGAACCCACAGGAGAACCACATCCAGGCGCTGGAGTACCTGCCCCCGAAGTGCCGGATAACTACGAAAACCTGACGGTAGACTTCGGGTTCTATGACATTTACAGCCTGGGGAATTATGTCTGGCTGGATGATAACAACAGCGGACATGTAGACGGGGATGATGGCGCAAACCCTGGTATCGCTAATGTCACGGTTCGCCTGCTGGATAATACAGGTTCGCCTGTGGATGACCCGCTGAATCCTGGCACTCCATACACAACGACAACGGATACAAGCGGGTACTATCGCTTTGATTACCTGTCTGCGGGTGATTATATCGTCGAGATTGTTGCCGCGAACTTCAATTCCGGTAATCCGCTGTTCGGACATGCCAGCAGTACAGGCTCCAATACCGAAGATGACCCGAACACAGATGGCGATAACAACGACAACGGGCTGAATCTACCTGTAAGTGGTGCGATTCGGTCGGGTGTGGTGACGCTGGGCAACAATGCCGAACCAACCAGCGAAAGCCCTGTTTCGAGTGTTGCACCTGTCACAGTCGATAACCGTGAAAACCTGACGGTAGATTTCGGGTTCTATCCGGCATACAGCCTGGGCAACATCGTCTGGCTGGATAATGGCGCTGGGACACCTGCCAATAACGATAACGGCACAATGGATACTGGCGAAACAGGTATCTCTGGTGTGGAAGTTCGTCTGCTGGATGGCACAGGCGCTCCGGTCAATCATCCTCAAACGGGTGTGCCGTATGTCGTCACCACCAATGCACAGGGCTACTATCGTTTTGATAATCTGCCTGCCGGAAATTACATCGTTGAATTGACCGCGGCAAACTTTGAAACAGGCGGACTACTTGAATCGGCGGTGAGTAGCAGTGATACCAGCGCTGGCGCAGAAGCAGATCCAAACCTTAATGGTGACCAGAACGATAACGGGCTGGATAACCCTGCCCCACAGCAAGCAATTCGCTCGGGTATGGTGACACTTGGACCTGGTAATGTTGAGCCAACAGGTGAAACCCCTGATCCGGGTGTTGCACCTGTCACAGTCGAAAATCGCGAAAATCTGACGGTAGACTTCGGGATTGTGCCACGCTACAGCCTGGGCAATCGTGTCTGGATGGATGACGGCGCTGGCGGCGGTACAGCCAGTAATGGTATTCACGACGGCGGCGAAGCAGGTATTGGCGGTGTCGTGGTGAATCTGCTGGACAGCACAGGCGCGCCTGTAGATAACCCGCTGACCCCTGGCACTCCATACACAACGACAACCGATGCAGACGGATACTATCGGTTTGATAACCTGCCAGCAGGCGATTACATCGTCTCTATTCCTGACACGAACTTTAGCAGCGGTACGCTGCAAGGCACAGCCAGCACTATCCCGACTGTCGCAAATCCGAACACGGATGCAGACCGCGACGATAACGGGATTGACCCTGCTATCCCTGGTATGGAAGTATACTCGGGGGTAGTGACACTCGGACCTGGTTATAACGAACCCACTGGAGAAACCGACCTTTCCCCCACTGACCAGGGCGCAGTAGATGACTGGGCAAACATGACCGTTGACTTCGGCTTTGTCCGGTTGTTTAACCTGGGGAATCGCGTCTGGCGTGATGATGGCACAGGCGGCGGTATCCATAACGACGGGATTCAAAACGGCGGTGAACCTGGTATCTTCGGGGTACAGGTACGGCTGCTGGACAGCACAGGTAATCCTGTTAATAACACAATGACAGGCGTGCCGTATGTTGTCACAACCAGCGCTCAGGGCTACTATCGTTTTGATAATCTGTACCCTGGTGATTATATTGTCGAAGTAATGGCAGGTAACTTCACCAGCGGCGTACTGGTTGATTTCTTCAGCAGTACCGGTGCAGGTCAGGAAGCCAACCCGAATACTAACGGCGACCAGAACGACAACGGTCTGGATACACCAGTCGTCGGAGCCATTCGGTCAGGTGTAGTCACACTGGGCGCGCTGGCTGATGAACCCACAGACGAAATTGCGCCTCTCGGTCAGGGTGGCGCTGATAACGTCTCCAATATGACAGTAGACTTTGGCTTTGTGCCAGGGGGCTACAGTCTGGGTAATCTGGTATGGCTGGATAATGGCGCAGGCGCAAATACCGATAATGGTATCTTTGATGCCGATGAAGCGGGTATTGCAGGGGTCACAGTACGTCTGCTGAACACGGGCGGAACACTGATTGCCACCACCATCACCGATGCAGGCGGGTTCTATCGTTTCGATAACCTGGCAGCCGGTAACTACGTGGTTGAAATCGCCGCCTTAAACTTCGGTTCAACTCAACCATTATTCGGTCTGAGCAGCAGTACAGGCGCAGAAACAAACCCGAACCTGAATGGTGACAATAACGACAACGGGATTGATACACCGATTGTGGGCGCGATTCGCTCAGGTACAGTCACCCTTGGACCTGGCGATGCTGAACCTCTCGCTGAAACCCCTGTATCAGGTGTTCCCCCCACAGCACCGGATGGACGCGAAAACCTGACGGTAGATTTTGGCTTTGTTGCACCCGCCAATACCTACAGCCTGGGAAATCGTGTCTGGTTTGATGCAAATAACGATGGGCGGATTGATCCGGTAGATGGCCCTATCCCTGGTATTAATGGGGTTGTGGTGAACCTGCTGAATCCTGGCGGGGCGCTCATTGCAACTACCACAACTGCTGATGGCGGTTATTATCTCTTTGATGACCTGCCACCCGGGGATTACATCGTCGAAATTGCGGCGAGTAACTTCAATACAGGGAATCAGCTGTTTAATCGCGTGAGCAGCAGCGGGATATATCAGGAAGCGAACCCGAACACCGATGGCGATAGCAACGATAACGGTCTGGATACGCCAGTCGCCGGAGCCATTCGCTCGGGTACGGTCACACTTGGACCTGGTAACTCTGAACCCATTGGAGAAACCGACCTCGGGTCTGCTGGACAGGGAACAGATTCAAATGGTGACCCAATTCCAGATGCACGTGGCAATATGACCGTTGACTTCGGCTTCACCAATCCGACCAATGTTTACAGCCTGGGCAATCGCGTCTGGCTGGATACAGATAACAATGGTTTGCATGATGCGGGTGAACCTGGCATTGCAGGGGTTACTGTAGAGCTACGAGACAGCACCGGAAACAGTGTTGTTAGCACGACTGTAACCGATGTCGATGGGTACTATCGCTTTGATAATCTGCCTGCCGGTAACTATATCGTTCAGGTTGTAGCAACGAACTTTGATACGGGTAATCCGCTGTCTGGTTTAACCAGCAGTCGGGGTGCAGGTCAGGAAGCCAACCCGAACAATGATGTTGACCGCAATGACAATGGTCTGGATACGCCAGTCGCCGGAGCCATTCGCTCGGGTACGGTCACCCTTGGACCTGGCACCAGCGAACCCACCGGAGAAACTGACCTCGCATCAGATGGTCAGGGTGCGCCGGATAATCGCGCCAATATGACCGTAGACTTTGGCTTTATCGAATCCTACAGCCTGGGCAATCGTGTCTGGCGTGATACGGATAATAATGGTCAACATGATGCGGGTGAACCTGGTCAAGATGGAGTCACGGTTAATCTGCTGAATAACAGCGGAACAGTGATTGCCACAACGACAACAACCAATGGCGGCTACTATCGCTTTGATGATCTGCCGCCTGGGGATTATGTGGTCGAAATCGCTGCCGGAAACTTTGCGGTCGCTCAGCCACTAAATGG
>CAYQAC010000057.1:0-12661 GCA_964415255.1 uncultured Polyangiaceae bacterium
CCTCCGTCAAGGCTTGCTGCCCTTGGTGTCAGAGATCGAGCACGAGCGGCGTGACGCTGGCGCGGCCCGCGTCGAAGGCCTCGGTGTCCGAGCCGATGAGCGGGCGGTGCTCCACCCCCGAGCCGCCGATCCACAGGTACTCTTTTCCGCGCGGATCACGGCGGAAGTCGATGCTCTCGAGGTAGCGCCGGGTGCCGAGCCGCGTCGCCACCAGCTCCCAGCTCGAGCCCGCTGGGAAATTGACGTTGAGCAGGGTCGGCACCCGCGGCGTGTAGCGGATGAGGCTCGCCGCGATCGCCGCTGCGCGCGCGGCGGCGGCCTCAAAGTCAGCCGCTTCATCCGCCGACACCGCCAGCGCCGCGAGCCCCTTCAGCGCGGCCTCACGCGCGGCCGCGACGGTGCCGCTGTAGAAGACGTCGTCGCCCAAGTTGACCCCATGGTTTAACCCAGAGACGACTAAATCCGGCGTACGTGGCAGGAGCCGCTCCCCAGCGTGGAGCGCAACATACACCGAGTCTGCTGGGGTGCCGTCCACCGCGTAGACGCCGGGCGCGTGCTCCTTGAGCCTGAGCGGGCGGTGCAGGGTGAGCGAGTGGCTCTTGGCGCTCTGCTCCGTCTCCGGAGCGCACACCACCACCTCAGCGAACTCGCTGAGCGCCGCACGCAACAGCTGCAGCCCGCGCGCGCGGTAGCCGTCGTCATTGGAGAGCAAGATGAGTGGCTTGAGCGTGGCGACCATGCGCGCTCGGTACTAGCAGCCGCGCCCCCCGTCGACCCCACGTCGAATTTGGTTTTGGGTTGGACGGCGCCGCGCTTGATCGGCGCTCAGCGCCTGCGCCGCGATCTGAAGCGGCCCCGGTTGACCGCACGCCGCGATTCGAGGCGGCGCCGGTTGACCGCGCGCCCCGAGTGCGCCATGAGCGGGCCTCATGCTGCCTGTGGCTTCACTCGAAGCGCTGCTGCGCGCGGCCTTCCCCGACGCGGAGCTGACCATCACCGATTTGACGGGGACGGAGGATCACTACCAGGTGCGGATCGTGAGCTCCGCCTTTGAGGGGGTGTCTCGCATCGCGCGGCACCGCCTGACCTACAGCGCGCTCGGTGAGCACCTGGGGGGCGCGGTGCACGCGCTCAGCGTCCAGGCGCTCGCGCCGGGCGAGTCGTGAGGCACGCAGGCAACCGGTGCGCTGCCGCCTAGCGCGGCGCTAAGCTAGGTGCCCGCCGGAGCACCGCGGAAGATCAGGAGAAGACGAGCCAATGGACCAAGCACTCAAAGAGCAGGTTGAGAGCACCCTCAGCGCGAACGAGGTGGTGCTGTTCATGAAGGGCAGCCGCATGTTCCCTCAGTGTGGCTTCTCCGCGAAGGTGGTGGAGATCTTGAAGAGCCTTCAGGTGCCCTTCAAGGACATCAACATCTTCGCGGATCTTGCGCTCCGTGAGGGCATGAAGGAGTACAGCGAGTGGCCCACCTTCCCTCAGCTGTACGTCCGCGGGCAGTTCGTCGGAGGCTGCGATATCGTCAGCGACCTGTACGAAAAGGGCGAGCTCGAGCAGCTGCTCCGCCCCAGCGCCTGAGGGCGCCTCAACACCGTGAGCACGCCCCAGCGCCGCGCGCCGTCTACCGCTGATCAGGCTGCGAGAGCACGATGCGGAGGCCGCGCAGCGCGTCCTCAAAGCGGATCCGCTGCTCCTCCAGCGTGAGGCTGACCTCCACCAGGCGCTTCTCGATCTCTTCCATGCGCCGCGTGTTCTCCGTCAGGCGCGTCGTGAGGGTGCGCCGCAGATCGTCAGCGAAGCGGTTCTTCTCCAGGCTCTTCAGCTTCAGCCGATCTTCCCGTGAGAAGCTCTCCAGCATGTTGCGCTCGCTCTGCAGCTTGCGAAGCTCATCCTCCGCCAGCTTCACCTTCCCGCGCACCTCCCAAGCGGTGCGCAGGCGCGTGACACGCTCGGCGTCGATCGCGCCCGGCGCCTTGAGGAAGGCCTCCACCGCCTCACGCGCAAGATCGCTGGTCCACGCCGCCCACTCCTGGCTCGGCTGCCGCTCCTCCACCATCACCTTGCCGTCCTGGTGCCCGGGGACCTCAATCGGCACCAGCGCGTGGTTGGCCTCCACCTCGGTGCCCTTCGGGGGCTCAAACAGGTTCCCGCCTGGAAAACGCGGGTGCTTGAGCAGCAGCTTGGCGTGGTCCCCGCCGCCGTTCTTCACGGAGTACGTGGTCTCGTAGACGTTGTCGCGCTCCACCATCAGCTGCCCATTCTCCACCTTCATGAGCCGGGCGTTGCGTCGGTCCGTCTTGCGCTCGGAGGTGACCACCAGGCTCCGCTCCAAGGCGAAGGGCACGGTCGCAGAGGCCTTGGGCGGCAGCGGCTCCACCATCCCCTGCCCCAAGAACGAGCCGCCCTGGAACACCGCGATCGGGCCCCGCTCAAGCAGCCCGCTGGTCGAGTTCTTGAAGCGCGCCACCCGGAACGGGTGTGAGCTGGACGCTGGCACCCCACCGTCTGGGGAGAACAGGAACATGGCCTCGCCGGGCACGCGGCTCGACACCAAGAGCACCATGGTGGCGCTCTCGTTCGGCAGGCTGACGGCGTTCGGGATAGAGTAGCGGGTGGTGCCGGTGTCCACCGCGACCCCCGCCAGGGCGCTCACGTTGCGCGGTTGGCTGAGCCCATCGCGCATCTCCGCCTCTAAGATCATCCTCCTGCGTTCCGCGCTCGGCGCGCTCTGAGGCGCGTCCTTCTTGGCCTCTGCCTTGCGCCCGGCGCCCGCAGGGGCTGGGGGCGCCGCGGAGCGGGTGGCTCCGAAACTATAACCCTCGCCGTCGTCCAGCGCGGAGTCAGCGGCGTAGTCCTCGTCCATCTCTTCGGCGGGCGGGGCTGGCTCCGGCTCGCTCCTCAGGGTGGTGAGCCCCTCCGGGACCGCGGCGATCACTTCGCCTTGATCGGTGACGATCGGCCGCTGGGGGATCACCGGGGTCCCGAGCGTCGCCTCGAACGCGAGCGGCGCGCCCGCGACCAGCACCAGCTTCACGTCGTCCCAGTCTTCGCCCGACAGGTTGTGGACGATGCCCCAAGCCTGAAGATCAGCCTTGCCGTCCTTCTGCACCACGAGCCGATAGCTGGGGCGCCACACCGGTGTCTCCGCCACGTAGCCAAGCGACAGCAGGTGACGCCCACCGTCCAGCTTCAGCACCACGTCCTTGAGATCGCGCTGCGACTTGGGCGGCAGCTCAGGCGGCGGCAGCGGCTTCAGCATCGAGTAGAGCCGCGGGTCTTGGCCGGGCGGTGTCTCCTCATCCTCAATTTCCAGCGGGAAAGAGGCGGCGCGCACCGCGCTCCCCCCGCGCTGCACGATGGCGAGCGTGGCGAGGAAGTCGCCGACCATGCGCCCCTTCATCTTGAAGCGCACCTCCTCGCCCTCAACCTCGCCGGTGCGCTCGAAGTAACCGACGCCGTTCCGATAAATGACGACGCGGCTGAGCGGTAAGTCGGAGCTGACGTTCGCTGAGTTCGCGCAGCCGCCGGTGACGGCGCTCGCGATGCCCAGGCCAATGAACAGCGCGCAGCGGGAGACGAAGGGTGTCATGAAAGCGAGGTCTCTCTCGGGTTAGTGGCCCAAGGCTCGCCGTGGGGCGAGGCCTTGAGCGGTAGTCAGGCGGAGCTTAGAGCGGTCATGCCCTGAGGGCGAGCTTGGCGCGAGGCCAGCGGGGATGGGGCCGAGGGGTGACGGAGCGAGCTGCCCCAGGGAGTGAGGGGGCCGGGCTCGTGGGGGTTGGGGAGCGCTCGGCGCCCCTCGGCGGCGCAACCCAGCGCTGAGCAGGCGCTGAGCGCTCAGCGACGTCAGCCGCCGCTTGGCCCGGTGTGGTGGCCGCTCCGGAGCGCTGAGCCCCAGCGCTGGGGCGGCGTCCGGGGTGGCTGAGCAAAAACGCATCACGAGGCGGCTGAAACGGGCCTTCAGGGAGAGCCTTACACCGCGCGCCCGCCATTTGAGCGTCGGCGGTGGGAACCCGTTTGTCGTGAGAACACTCTCTCAGGTAGTCTTGCCGGCTGTGAGTCGCCCCGCGCCACCCCCAAAGCCCCCGAAGCCACCCCCCTCCGCCTCCACGGAGGTCTCCCAGGTCAGATCGCTCGAACCGGCCAGCTTGTCAGGCCCGCTGACGGACACCGCCAAGGAGCAGCTGACGATCCAGGCGCTGGGGATCCGCAATGAGCAGGTGCAGGCGCGGATCGTCCACTACAAGGGGGACCTCGAGACGAGCCCAGAGCTCGACGCTGTCACGGCGCAGGTGGTGGCGCAGCTGAAGGCGATGCAAGCGGCGATCGAGGTGGAGCCCGCGGTGCGGGAGTCCACCGAGACGATCGAGGCCGGCCAGATCGCGCTCTTGGCGCGGCTGTTGTCCCGGGTGTTCACCAAGGACGAGCAGAGCAGCCTCATCACTCAGAACCTCAAGACGATCGGGCGCCGGGTCGCCAAGCTGTTCTTCGAGAGCGAGCTGCACGAGAAGACCAAGGGCGACAAAGAGAAGACGATTCACCACGCCGAGCAGGGCGTCTACTACGTGCTCTCGCGCTACAAGAACCGCATCTCAGCGGAGCTCGAGGGCTTTGAGTACGTCGACGACGACATCAAGCAGCTCACGTTTGAGCTGTTGGGCAAGATCGAGCGCGAGCTCCAGGTTGGGTTCCTCTCCCGCCGCTCCCCTGAGATGAAGCGGGTGATGCAGGACTACACGGCGGTGCTGCTCGAGTTCTTCCAGTCCCATTTGCCGTCACGGGTGGAGCAGATGGCGCGCGTCACGATCCGCGCGGCAGAGACGGCGCAGCAGCCGAACAGCGTCTCCTACAAGGTGCACGCGGATCGCTTCCCTCAGTTTCGTGCGGAGTGGGAGCGGCTGTTCATCCAGCAGATGGTGAACTTCTGCGGGGACGCGCTGATGGCCCGCCTCGAGCAAACCGACGAGCAAATCCGCGAGGAGACAGTGAAGTTCTTCACTGATCCCCATGTGTTCAGCGAGACCTGTGAGGTTGTCTGTGACGCGCTCTACGACTTCCTCTGCCTCGAAGGGATGCTGGATCTACCCGTGGATTGGCGCGTGAAGCTAGGCCGCGAGGCGGGCTGAGCGGGTGAGGCGCAGCTGACGGGGCAGCCCTCTCGTAGGCCGAGCACCGACGGCACCGGGTCGCCTGGTGTGCAGCGCTGGGATGAGCGCCTCTCGCGGCGGCGCGCCCTCGCCTGGGTGGCGGTAGCTTTGGGCGTGCTGCTGGTGGCCTACGCGTTGTTCAGCGGGGACTCAGCTGAGGAGCGCGTCCGTCGGGCGGTCGCGGCGTTCGGCGCTACGCTCACGGTGGACTCAGGGGAGAGTCCGCTGATCGCCACGGCCCGGGTGCGCGGCGCCTTGGACGAGCTGACGGTGAAGGAGGTGAGCATCACGCTGCCGGACTTCCCCTCCCTGCGCGCAGGGCGTGATGGCCTGGTCGACGCCCTCGGCAAGGGCCGCGTGCTCTTCCGCACGGCGGAGGTCGAGTTCAGCGAGGTCCAGGTGGAGCTTCGCGGTGACGTCGCGGAGGTCAGCGCGGTCGGGACGCTGACGGGTGTCGATCGTCACGGCAGGAGCCGACACCACCAACGTCAGGTGCAGCTCGAGCTGGTGAAGGAGGATGGCTGGCGCGTGAAGCGCGTGGCGGTCGGCGTGGAGTAGTTAGCCACCATGACCGATTGTGAGGCGCGCGGCGCGCTCGCTAGAATTTGTCGTCTTCGTCGCCGAGCTCGCTGGTGTACGAGACCAGCGCCGCGCCACCGCCGATCATGCCGAGCGGGTTCCAGCCAGGAGCGACGGAGCCCACCACCGAGGCGTTCTCCACCACGATCGTGTACTGACCCTTCGGCAGCTTGAACTTCTGTTGAAACTCAAGGTTCGGCTGCAGCACGAAGCTCATCAGCGGCGCCTGAGCCGGCGGCGCCAGCGTGCCGCCCCGCTGGAGCGCCTCGCGCCACAGATCCCCGACGCCGCGTGGGTAGATCAGCACGTCAACGGGTGGACCGTTCAGGCGCGCGCGGAAAAACAGCGCCTGATCGTCATCGGCCACATCAAACGGCCCTAAGAAATCCACCTGGTTGGCGCGCACCTCGGTGGTCTCATTAGCAAACACGTAGCGAGAGCCGCCCGAGGTGTCGAAGGGCTTCTTGGGGCGCTGGGGGGGCGTCAGCACGCCGAGCGCGAAGTCATCGCCGTCGCTGGTGCGGACGACCGTGAAGCCGCTCGCCAAGTGCCCGTGCACCAGCTGATTGCCGAAGGTGTTGGCGAGGTAACCGACGGGGGTGCGGTTGGCGATGTCCACGAACTTGTTCTCGATGGAGCCCACCTGAAAGTTGGGCCCATAAGTCACGCGGTTCGTCTTCCCCCACACGTAGGTGGCCTCATCCGTCAGGTTGAAGTCCATCCGGTACTCCACCGCCGCGTCCATGCTGAAGCCGATGCGCCCCGCGACCGGCGTCCAGGCGAAGCCCGTGCCGATGAAGCGCACCGTCACCGTGCGCGCCTCGGCGTTGATCTCATGTTGGCAATGGGTGGGGAAGAAGCGGCCGATCACGTTGCCGTCGGCGCTCAAGCGCAGCGGGGTGCCGCGCTTCAGCATCTCCGGGCAGATCTGCTCGGCGCCGAAGGTGGAGAACAGCCACCACCGGAGGTTAGGGCTGGTGTTGACGGTGTTTCGCACGCATGGGCAGCCGACGCCGAGCGCGATGGGCAAGCACAGCAGACACAAGCGCCAGTACAGGGTGAGCCAGCGCTTGGCAGCTGCAGCGTGTGGATGGGGAGAGCTCATGGTGGGGCCTCAGTGGATGGCGTGGGTGAAGCGTACGATCAAATCCGCCGAGCGCGGGGAGAGTCTCCCTGATAGCTGGCTCGGCCCCAGCGCTGCTTGAGCTACCCAGCGCTGCTTGAGCTACCCAGCGCCGCTTGAGCTACCTCGGCCAGGCAGTCGAGCAGCAGCGGGCTGGTGTTGAGCGCCGGCACTCGCCGCAGCCTCAGGCCCGCGGCGCGCGCCATGTCGCGCGCCTCGATGTCGAGATCGTACAGTGTCTCGATGTGGTCGGCGATGAAGCCGAGCGGCGCCACCCAGAGCTCATCTCCCATGAGGCCTGACGGGCCGCGCCGCCGCGCGCTGGGCGGACAGTCAGTGTCACTGACTGAGCGGTGTGGCGGCGCCTCCAGCTGCGCGCCGCGTGCTCCAAGCGCCTGCAGGTGCGTGAGCAGCGATGGGCCTAGCCAAACCCCCTCGGCCCCCTCACTCTGGTACATCACGCGGCCTGAGGCGCCGAGCTCTGCGAGCAGCGCCCGGGCGCTCGCCTCGACCTGAGCTTGATACGGATCCCCCGCTTGGATCACCGCGAGCGGCAAGCTGTGCGCGGTGAGCAGCAGCTCCTTTTCTGAAGCGTTCACCGAATCGTCAGCCAGGTTGCTCATCTGCGCGCGGATGAGCTCAGCCCAGGCGGCGAGGTAGCGTGGGTGCGTGCCGTAGGGCTCAACCGGCAGCAGCTGAGGCGCGCTGGGCGAAGCCAAGAGCGCCTCCCGCGCGACCTCGGTGTAGACGTGCACGCTGTAGGGCGCCACCGGCAGCACCACCACGCGATCGTAGGCGCTGAGCGCGGGGACGACGCTGGTCAGGGTGGGCTCCCAGAAGCGCATCGCGACGTGGCAAGGCAACCCCAGCCGCTCGCTCACCCCAGCCGCTTGCGCCTGGGTGATCGCGAGCAGCGGCGAGCCACCCACCGCCTGGTAGCGCCGGGTGAGCTCCTCAAGCAGCGCGTCGGGCGCGGGGCGCCCGCGGCGGATCCGCCTCAAGAACTCTGGCAGCTGGCTCGGCTCGCTGATGGTGCCATGGCCGACGAGCAGCACCGCATCACGGCTCACGAGCGACACCTCTTGGGCTTCAAGACCACGGGCGGCGAGCATAAAGGACCGCGCGGCGTTTGTCGCCGTCGCGGGGCGCGGCTATCAAGGCCTGATGGCTCGCATTCATTTGGAAGGAAAAGTGGCCCTGGTGAGCGGCGCGTCGCGCGGCATCGGCGAGGCGATCGCGCTCGCCTTCGCGGAGGCGGGGGCGAAGCTCATCGTCTCGAGCCGCAAGCAAGCGGGCGTTGACCAGGTGGCGACGAAGATCCGTGAGGCGGGCGGCGAGGCGACGGCGCTGGTCGCCCACGTGGGGCGCTCGGAGGATTGTCAGGCGCTCTTATCACGCGCCATCGAGGCCTATGGCGGAGTCGACGTGCTGGTGAACTGCGCCGGCACCAACCCCTTCTTTGGCCCGATGCTCAGCATCGATGAGGGCGCCTACCAGAAGACCTTCGACATCAACTTGCGCGGCGCCTTCGAGCTCAGTCGCTCGCTGGCGGCGCACCTGATTGAGCGCGGCGCGCCTGGCTCCATCATTCAAATCGCGAGCGTCGCGGGGCTGCGCGCCTCGCCCCTGCAAGGCGTCTACGGCATGACCAAGGCGGCGATGCTCTCCATGACCCAGTCGTTGGCGATGGAGCTCGGGTCCAGTAACATCCGCGTGAACGCGATCAGCCCTGGCCTCATCGACACCCGGCTCGCCGCCGCGATCGTGCAGAGCGACTCGCTGCGTGAGGTGGTCACTGGCCGCGCCGCGCTGGGCCGCGTGGGGCTCCCTGAGGAGGTCGCCTCCGCGGCGCTGTTCCTCGCGAGCGACGCGGCCAGCTACGTCACCGGGCATAACCTGGTAGTGGACGGCGGGCTGACCATCAGCTGAGCTGACGGTAGCTGAGCTGCGCTCAATCTTGGTGCGGGTAGCGCCAGCTCGTGCGCGGCACGAAGGTCTCTTTGATGGTGCGCAGGCTCACCCAGCGCATCAGGTTGTGGGGGCTGCCGGCCTTGTCGTTGGTGCCGGAGAGGCGGCCGCCGCCGAACGGCTGCTGGCCCACCACCGCCCCGGTGGGCTTGTCGTTGACGTAGTAGTTGCCGGCTGCAAAACGGAGCGCTCGATCCATCTGGGCCAGCGCCTCAGCGTCCCGCGCGAACACCGCGCCGGTGAGGGCGTAGTCGCTCTCGTCGACCCAGCGGAGCACCTGCTCGAAGCGGTCGTCGTCGTAGACCAGCACTGACACCACCGGGCCAAACAGCTCCTCGGTCATCAGCGCGTGGTTCGGATCTTCCACCTTTAGCAGCGTCGGCTCGATGAACCAGCCCACCTCGCGATGGCAGCCGCCGCCGGCGATCAAGGTGACGCGTGGATCGGACAGGCCACGGGCGATGGCCCCGGAGAGGCGCTCGAACGCGCCCTCGTGGATCACGGCGCCCATGAAGTGCCGCAGATCTGCAGGATCACCCAGCGTTATCCCCTGCAAGATCTCAAGCGCGCGCTCGCGCGTCCTCGCCCAGAGCGAGCGCGGCACGTACACCCGCGAGGCCGCCGAGCACTTCTGGCCCTGGTACTCGAAGCCGCCGAGCACGATAGCCGCGGCCAGCGCCTCGGGATCGGCGCTCGGGTGCGCCAGGATGAAATCCTTGCCGCCTGTCTCCCCCACCAGCCGTGGGTAGCTGCGGTAGCGCGGCAGCTCGGCGGCGATCTGTCCCCACAGCGAGCGGAACACGGTGGTGGAGCCGGTGTAGTGCAGCCCGGCGAAGTCGCGGTGCGCCAGCACCTGCCGGCTGATGGCGGCGGCGTCACCGTTGATGAGGTTGATCACGCCGGGCGGCAGGCCCGCCAGCGTGAACAGCTCCATCACCCGCTGCGCTGACAACATCGCGCTCGGCGACGGCTTCCACAGCACGGTGTTGCCCATCAACGCGGGCGCCGCCGGGAGGTTGGCGGCGATGGACGTGAAGTTGAACGGCGTGATGGCGTAGACGAAGCCATCCAGCGGCCGCGCCTCCAGGCGGTTCCACACCCCAGGCGGTGAGTGAGGCTGACTTTCTGTGAGCACGTCAGCGAAACTGACGTTGAAGCGGAAGAAGTCGCACAGCTCGCAGGCGGCGTCGATCTCCGCCTGCTGGATGGTCTTGCTCTGGTTGAGCAGGGTGGCGGCGTTCAGGCGCTGCCGAAACGGCCCCGCCAAGAGCTCCGCCGCGCGCAGGAAGACGCGGCTGCGCTCGGCTTGGCTACGCGCGGCCCAGTCAGCGCGCGCCTCGGAGGCGGCGCTCAGGGCGCGGGCCACCTCAGCTTCACCAGCCAAGCTCGCCTCAGCCAGCTTCCGCGCGTGGTCGTGCGGCGCGTAGCACGGCAGCCGCGCGTCCGTTTGCACCCGCTCCCCGCCGATCCAAAGGGGCAGCTCCTCCGGCTGGTGCGCGGCGAGCGTTGAGAGCAGCTCGGCGCGCTCGGGTGTGCCAGGGCCATACGACAGCACCGGCTCATGGGTGGGTGTTGGTGGACGGATCGTCATGCTTTCTCCCGCGCTGCCCCAGGAGCCTCGCCCATGGGCACGCCGTCTACAAGCGAGCGGTTCGTCCAGCTGAGCTTGGACTTGAGCCGCTGGCGCCCCAGGGTCAGGCCGCCTATTAGACCTCCGTCAGGGCTGAACGGCCAGACAGTCACGCTGCCGCTGACCTGGCCGCGCCTCCAAGCAGGGAGCGCCCCTCGCTGCTTGGAGGCGCCCACGCAGCGAAAGCCACTTCCGCGCACCAGCGCGCAGCGCCGAAGTGGTTGCGCTGCCCTCGGAACCCAGTACTAATGAGGTCGGAACATGCGCCTCAGACCGAACCCCGTGGAGGCCCTGGTCACGCTTCCGCGGCTGACGGACGCCGACGAGCGCCGCGCCAGCTGGCGGCAGGTGGTGGCCGCGCTCGGCCGCGCTCACCGGGTCGATGGCCCGCCACCACTCGACGGCATCGACGTCGGGGCCTTGGTGGCAGCGTCGCGGGTCGCGCTTGAGCGCGGCCTGGCTGACGATCTGGACTTCATCGCGGCGAACTCGCGCGCGGTGGCGCTGTACGAGCTCTCCGCCGCGCTCCCCCCGGGGGCCGAACGACGCGAGTTCGGGCGCCGCGCCTTCGCCCACCTGTATGGGGGCACCGCGAGCACCTTCGCGGCGGTCGCGCACCGCATGGCGCTCGGCAACGCGCGCCCGCTGGACACCCCTACCCTGCGTGCGCGCGTGAGCCTAGTCACGGATCTGAGCGTCGGCGCGGCGGTGAACTCCGATCCGCTCGCCTTCGCGCTCGTCGCGCGGCGTGAACTGTTTCACCGTTGGGTGAGCCAGCCCTCCACGGGGGCGCTGCCGGCGCGGCGGCTCGCCGCGCGGCTGCTTGAGCGCGCGGCGCGCGAGGCGGTCACACGTAGTCAGCAGGGCGATCCATTCCCTAAGCAGCTCTTGCGCGGCCCGCTGGTGCGGCCTGTGTTCGAGCGCCTGCTGTCCGATCGCGAGCCGCTCGTGTGGCGTCACACGGCGGTGGCGCGCGGCTTCCTGGCGCTGGTGGACCCAGAGGTGCGCGAAGAGGTGGAGGACGCCCTCGACCCAGAGCTATCTCCCACGGAGTGGCGGCGCGCGGCGGTGAGCTTGGTCGCCTGCCTGAGCGGCGATCCAGCGCAGACCTTGAAGCAGTGCCGCGCGCTGCTCGCGGGGCCCATCGTCGCCGCCGATCCAGGCCTCGTCGCCGCCATGGTGTGGGGGCTCCCCTGCGTGATCGAGGCGGAACCCGACGCCGCCGAGGAGCTGCTCGACTGGCTCACGGCCACGCTGCGGCTGGACGTCGCTGAGGCCACGGTGGAGCTCTTGCGCGACACGAGCAACCTCGAGTTTGGCGCGCGCGCCGAGGAGATGGTGCGCGGGGTGCTCGACGAACGGATGCGCTCGTCAGACGCCGTGACGGGTTACATCGCGCACCGCGCGCTGAACGATCTCGCCCAGAACATCGATGCTGAGGGGGGCCTCTTGCAGAGCGAGCGCCGCGCCCTGGTCGCCTTCGAGACCAAAGGCGCGCGCATCGCGCACGAGCTGGCGCTCGAGGCGGTGGCGCGCGCGGCCTCGGCGATGGACCGCATCATCCGCCTCGCGCCGAACGGTGAGGTGGTGGCTGAGACCTTCCCGCCGCTGTTGACCTTGGACGCCGGGGCCTTGGAGCGCTCACGCTTGAGCGACCTGCTGCTGCTCGGGCGGCGCCCGGGGGAGACGGACGCCACCGTCCCTGAGCTCGATCAGCTCTACGATCGTCTCGGTCGCTGGCTGCTCGAGGGCGAGCAGAAGAACGAGCCCAGCGAGGAAGATCGCGCTTCCATCGTCGGGAGCCAGCGGCGGCTGCGCACCCTGCTGCACCTGGTGGATCTGGACACCGCCGCGCGCGACCAGGTGGAGGAGGTCGCCTCGCGCGTGAGGAACCGCGTGCGCGACACCCTGCAGCTCCTGATTGAGCAGGTGAAGACCTGCCCCCCGAGCCTGCACCGCATCAGCTGCGCGACGCTGGCCCGCTGCTTCGACGCTGCGGTGCGTGAGGGCGTCGCGGATCCGAGCGACTTGTTCCTGGTGCTGGCGCGGGAGCTGAGCGAGCACCGGAGCGTCGCGGCGATCGCCGAGGCCTCCACCTCGGAGGACGTGGTCGGCCCCGCCATGGCTTGGGCCGCGTTCTTGAACCGCGCAGGCGGTGGCGGTGGCCAGCTGCACTCGCTCTCGGAGGCTCAGTTCCAGAGCGCGCTCGAGGGCCGGGAG